>JAISWZ010000531.1 GCA_031270945.1 Clostridiales bacterium
AAGCAGGCGTGCGAGATTGGTGCCTTTGTTCAACTGCTAGATTCAATGGACGCCAGTTATCCGAATATGAAATTCTGCTTTGTGATGGACGCTCTTTACTCAGCGCAGGAAGTCATAAAACATATCATGGCACGACATCACCATTATGTTATACGAGCAAAATCTGGACGCATTCCAAATATGAGTAGACCCATTTATGAAGCGCTAGGTGGCGAACACAGCTTCACAAATAATAATGTGGAATACGCATGGGTTACGGATTTGATATACGCTGAGATGAAGTACAGTGGTGCCATATGTGTTGATCACAACTCCGAATCATGCGCCTTCTTGTATATCACCGATATATCGATACGTGATGAAAGAGATTGCATGTTCATTATCCAAACAGGTCGCAGTCGATGGAGAATCGAGAACGAGGGTTTTCTTGCGCAAAAGAGGCTCGGGTTCAACCTTACGCATAGATTCTCAGAAGATGTGAAGGCATATCAGACCCACTACATGTGCATACAATTCGCGCATGCTATCACACAGCTTCTCTTAGCTACAGATATGGACGTTGCGACAGAAAGGATAGAAGGCAGAGCTTATTTAAAGCTCTTCAAGAATAATCTCCACAAATGCCAGGCTCCTGATTTGTTGTATGTCGATTCAGAAACCTTTGAAATATCCGTTTCTAAGGAGCGTGTGGCAGTATTCTTCTTCCCGGATCTCAGTGACGAGGCAAGTGAAACATATTGCATAATTGATATCGATGCTCGCAAGCTAATTGGATCTTCTGGGAAATTCGGAGATTTGATGGTACAAAATAAACAATTATTGAGCATACTGCTGAGTGCCCTTTAGGCATTCAGCAGTTTCTTTTTAGTTAATTTTTTAGTTATATTAAGGTGTTTTTCTACTTAAATTAAAATAGTAATTTAAGTGAGACGAGTAAAGTTTCAAAGCTAAAAAATCGCATAAAGAAATTATGACTTGTTATATAATGGGTTTAAATTGAATTTAATGTAAAAACATTTAATCAATTAAATTCCAGTTTCCAAACCGTTCACGGCTGGGTTTACGGCAAGCCCGTGATCTTCTCGGAATACGGCGCGGATACTGTGGCAGGACTGCATGACACTGTTCCAACCATGTTTACGGAAGAGTTCCAGGTGGAGTACTATAAAGTCTACAATCAGGCCTTTGACGCGTACCCGTTTGTAGTAGGGGAGCATGCTTGGAACTTTGCGGATTTCGCTACAGGCCAAAGCCTAATGCGAGTTCAGGGCAACAAAAAGGGCGTCTTTACCCGTGATCGCCGCCCGAAGCTTGCGGCTCACTATCTCAAAAGCCGCTGGACAGCCATACCGGATTTTGGATACAAGAAATAGAGAATTGCTAGATCATTTGCAAGCAGCCAAGAAGATCAAAAAGCCTCCCGCGTCTCTAGACGAGGGAGGCTTTCTATATTCTATCTTTCGGAAGGCTAAGCCTAGCGCATCGACCCCAGAAATCCCAAGCTCTCCTTGGGGAATCTGGCTTGTGTCGTTCTATCAACGGCAATCAGCCCAAATTTTGGCTTAAACCCTTGCTGCCATTCGAAGTTGTCAATCAAAGACCAATGCATGTAGCCCTTTATAGGCAGTCCTGAAGCAATGCAGCTCTGGACGCCAGCAATCGCTCTCCGAATAAACTCGACGCGGCGGGAATCATCAGTAGACGCTATGCCGTTTTCAGTTACGATAAGATCTCCCTTGAAGCTCTGGGCAACTCTGCGCAATACATGCTCAAGGGCTTCGGGGTAAAACTCGTAGTCTGCTTGGGTGAGCTCGTTGCCTTTTGGAACGGCTTGAATCCCGTCCTTCCCGAAGACTTCACGCGTGTAGTTCTGAACGCCCAAGAAGTCGTCATCTTTAAAGTAAGGCAGGTAAAGCAAAAACTCGTTGTTCCATTCCCTTTCGGCGGCCTCTTCTCCGCCTGGCTCGGCTTGCAGGTCATGAAGAGATAGCGTCAGGCCAACTTTCAGGTTCGGGAAAATTTCCTTGATTGCGATCTTGGCTTGCTGGTGCGCCTTCATGACCAGAATGTCGGCCTCGGCTGTTCTTGGCGTCAAGAATGTGTTGTATTTCTTCCTGGCATCAAGGTTGACTCCCACTTGGACGTTGCCGCCCATTTGCTTTAGGTAGCGAGCGATGATGGCGGAGAGCTGCAGGCCCATGTTCGCTTCGTTTATGGTGCAGACATATCCAAGCAAGTGCCCAAGGCTCTGAGTTGCATGCTTGCAGTAGCGGGCAAAGAAGTCAATGGTTTGGGGGTTTTCCCATCCGCCCTTGTCAGTTAACCATTTCGGGGAAGAGAAATGGTGCAGGGTCACTATCGGCTCAACTTCTATGCTGCGGCAAAACTCCAAGACAGCTTTGTAATGATCCAGCTCCTTTTGGTCAAACACGCCTTCCTCAGGCTCTATCCTGGCCCACTCAATGCTGAAGCGATAGGCGTTAAGGCCAGCTTCCTTGAGAAGGGTAATGTCCTCTTTCCAGAGGTTGTAATGGTCGATGGCGTCAAGCGAGGGTTCCTTGAACCCGCCATTCTTGTCTTGCTCAAGGCTCCAAAAGTCGCTGTGAATGTTGTTGCCCTCAACCTGGTGCGCAGCTGTTGCCGCGCCTAAGAGAAATGACTTGTCAAACATTTCGGGTCTCCTTTTTGCGGGTTTTAGATTCGATGGCACTATAAAGATAAACCAGACCTGCGACGCAAGCAAGGACGATTCAATAGTTAAAAGCACAGGCTTTTAATAAAAATGGGAAAACGGCGCAAAGACGTCGCGGCGATGCTAGGCCCCATAAAGTATACTGCCGCTCTGCCTAAGGCCGTTAGAATTATCTTGCGGACTTTCAGACTATCCTAGGGGAGGCCTTTGCTCAGGCTAAATGTTATTCGTTTTGATTTCTTTTTTGTAAAATCAAAAAATCAATGCTATAATCCAGGATAATTGGCAGCGTCAGAGAGGGCGTGGTCTGTCTTTCGGGCCCAAAGCATATCCCAAAAGTAATTCCAAGGCACCGGAATTTTGAGATATGCACTAAGACTCGGATTAATAGGAGGTCGTTATCATAAAGACGAGATTGATCGGAAACCTTGAAGTTTCTGAAGTTGGCGTTGGTTGCATGGGTTTTTCTCACGGCTACGGGAAAGTGCCAGAAGAAGCGTACAGCATCAAAGCTATCCAAAAAGCTCACGACTTTGGATGCACATTTTTCGATACTGCTGAGGGCTATGGCGATGTGGTTTTCCATCGCGGCCACAATGAGCAGCTTTTAGGAAAAGCAATCGAAGGGTTTCGGAAAGACATTGTGCTGGCTACAAAGTTTCGCGTAAACGCGAGCGAAATCGGCGATGGCGTTACCATTCAGGACGCGATCCGCAAGCACCTGGATTCTTCCCTGAAAAACCTGAAGACTTCCTATATCGACCTTTACTATCTGCATAGGATCGATAATGAAGTGCCATTTGAGGATGTCGCTGAAGCCTTGGGCGCTTTCATCAAGGAAGGTGTAATCAGAGGCTGGGGATTGTCGCAGGTATCTGGTGAAACCTTGGCGAAGGCTCATGCGGTGACACCCTTGACAGCGGTTCAGAATCTTTACAACATGTTGGAAAGAGACTGCGAAAAGGACATCTTTCCATTTTGCCTGGAAAACAATATTGGAGTGGTTCCGTTCTCTCCGACAGCAAGCGGTTTCTTGTCCGGCAACACCCCGTTCGAAAAGGTTGATGACGTCAGAAACTGGGTTCTGCAGTTGGCCAAGGAAAACTTTGTTGCCAATCAGCCGGTTTTGGACATATTAGCTGAATTCTCTGAAAAGAAGAATGCGACCAACGCGCAGATTTCGCTTGCTTGGATGCTGCATAAGTATCCGAACGTTGTGCCGATTCCGGGATCGAAAACTCAAGATAGAATACTCGAAAATCTAGGCTCAAGCGATGTCGTCCTGACAAAGGAAGAGTTTGCGGAGCTGGAAGCGGCTCTGGACAAATGCGTCGTTTTTGGACACAGAGGACATGTAGAGTCGGATCAAAACAACTTCGGGAACAATTGGAAAAAGAAATAGGAGAGTCCATGCCAATACGCAAAAAACCCCGTAAGCTTAGGCTTACGGGATTTTTTTGCCTTGCGCTCAGCTGTTGTGAGCCTCCGCCAGTGGCACGATTCATCTAGAAATCTAAGCTTTATACTCTTTCTGTATCCGAAGAATTTTAGGGAACAACAGGTATATCTTTAAACTTTTCCCTGGGAATATAATTGCAGTTTATTTTAGTCCCCATTATATATCCTAACTGAAGTTCATTATCGTTCGCGTACTCGAAAATATTTTCCAAAAGATCGATATTTTCGGCGGCAAAATCGTCAAATGCTCTTGGAGTTTTTACCGTCACCATGACGAAGACAAAAGGTCTAAATACAGTTATATCTCTGAACTCGACCTTAACCAGCTCAGAGCCCAATCGTTCTTCTAACAAATTAAAAATATAATCCGTGTCGCAAGGGACAATTACGTCTGTATCCATTTTAACGAGCCTCCCTGATTTGGCGATAGGGCTAACCGCTTCTTCATCGTTTGCTCGGGCTTCTGCGAGCAAATACCTGATTTTTCCGAGCCCTAAGATTAATTTTGGGATATGCTCTTAATCAAAGCTTTGAATTTATGGCCTTTAGGGAGTTCTTACTGCTGAATCATCGAATGTTTCGCACACTTTGTCAAATCTAATCGATTCTTGACATAACACTTTAATCTGTGCTATACTAAGCATATTTCGGACTGAACATCAACAGCTCATTAACCGAGGCTCTCAGGAAGAAGCAAAGGGCCTATGGAGACGTTCTTTTCCAAATATGCCGCCGATGGGAGCTCGTCTCACCCGGACGGAGCAAACAGGATCAAGTCTCTGAATCTCGGGTACACATGGATAGACAGAGACAAGCGAGGTGGCTGCAATCATCGAAGCCTTAAAGCGGACAAGTCCGGAAGCTGACAATCAAAACGCAATATCCATGCTTGCGATTCTCATCTCTGGCACCGCTGCCTACTATGAAACAGGCTCAGCCGGAATAAGCAAAGATCAAGCTAAAGCTTTTGGCCTCCAAATGAATGTAGCCAATCTTGGAGAGGAATCCGCCATAAATAAAGTGGGGATATACTACCACGAGGGCATCGGAGTCAAAAAGGATGACGTAAAGGCGTATGAATGGCTAAAAAGGGGAGCGGACAAAGGTGACGCCGAATGCTCAACGAACCTGGCCATTCTAATCATCAACAGCAATGTTAAGGAAGCGTTGCCCCAGGCTGAGAAATACCTTAGAAGCGCAGCTGCCGCAGGGCACAGGGATGCCATCCAAGCGCTGGACAAGCATTTCCCCTCCAAGGAGGCGTCCATTTCATTCGCGCTCGCCAAGGGGCTCAAGACCAATGGCAATTACTACTTTGTAGAGCTTATGGGAGAAAAGCACGAGATACCTCCCGGAAGGGATGTATGCAAAAATAGGGATTCGCCCTGGCTCGCATGATTTCGTTTTGTATAGCAGCACACTTAAAGTCTATATTCCCTTGATCTCAGGCAAAGACAATTTGACCCAAGGAACTGTGAACATCCGTCCTGGAAGCGATGTTGAAATCATAATAACAAGCGGAGGCGGCCTGACGATTTTGTCAAAGATGAAATATAAGGTAGAATATTCATGATGAGCAATGGGTTCATGGCTAAGGCGGAGTCAGCGCGTAAACATTAGAGGGAGCTCAAACGTCCTCTTTTTACTCTGCCCAGAGAACCTAGAGAAGTTGCGATGTCAGTTAGAGCGTATCGTTAAGAGGGAATAGCTGTTCCAGGCCCTCTCGTAACGAGCGCATTTTTATAACTTAGCATACGCACTCCGAATACCCAATCCAACGTTCACTGCATATCAATGTCGAAAAATTGACAAAACTAGATATTATGAGACTACGAAAAACGCCCATCGTGCGATTCTGGCTTCTGGAGCTTCTGTTTCCCGAATTTCTTTTCCTTCAAACAATCACTCAAATGATTCTGCCGTAAGAACTCCGTCAAGGCCCTAAAATCAAGGCTTTGACTAAAGACCTATGCGCGGACAAAGCTTGCGTTTACGCCATTTATGTCTATTTGTCCAGTGGTTATTACGGTAGAATCCTCAAATAAATCACTTCGATTTTTCGATATTTAAAGAGCTCACAAGCCGCCAACATAGAAAAACCATCGAACTTTGCTCATTTTTCTAAGCCTCTTTAGAAAGAGGGTAGGGGATAGGCAACAACCTAACATATCGTTTTGAGGGAATTGCGGGTTCATGCGCCCTCGGGGCAGGATCGGCATAGCAACTTTACAAAGTCTCTCCAGGGGTTCTGTTGCCGCGTTCCTTTTACTTCAAATCATTTCAATCTTTCGACATTGAAAAGGGCTTGCGTTGTCAACTCAGACAAACCATCGAACCCCCTTGTTTCGAACCTCCTTAGGAAGAGCGTAGGGGCTCAGCAACAACCGCAACATATCGTTTTGAGGGAAGGGCGGATTCATGCGCATCTAGGCAAAAACCAAAAAAGTTTTTTCCAGCCAAAAACTTATTTGCTATCTGCAGATAAATGAGATATAATGGGAATGGAAATGAGGGTATATCCCGATATTTTTCTAGGCATGGAGGAGTTTGCATAGAAGTTGCCCCAAGACTTGTCCAGCCCTCATTCAGGAACGGGATATGCCTTAAGGAGGATTAAAAATGGACAACCTAGCCGATTTGATTAATCAAGGCGTTAGCGGGAGAATCAGGTTTTTGAGAAAGTCTTCCGGGCTCTCACAAAAGGCTTTGTCTATAAAGCTGGGAGTCAGCCCTGTGCTGGTCAACCAATTTGAAACAAGCACAAGAAGGCCTCGTGACGTTTACATCAAAGCTATAGCCAACCTTTATGAGGTGCGTGAGGAATGGCTTCTTAATGGCACGGGCGAGATGAAGCCAAAAGATGAGGACATGGAAGAGATCAGCACCATTGCGGCGGAAATTGCTAACATACTGAGAAACTCATCCAAAGAGTATGCCCGATCTCTTCTCGACTTCCTTAATACCCCAAAATCATAACCAATCACGCAGACATCCTATAATTGGAAGCGGGCATGGTTATGGGTGAACCCCAGAAGTGAGCGTTCCAAGAGAAATAGATATAAAACTGTTCCCAGTTGATCCGACTTGGGAAAATCCGAAGCATCCGGCCTTTGTGAAATTTTGGACATGCTTTATGTGGCAAAAGAGGGAGCTCGTCTTCCTCTTTTTCTTTTGCCCAGACCCTAAGTCTTTGATAAATTGCAAAGCCGATTCGACCATATCGTTTGGAGGGAATGGCAGGTTCATACACTCTCACGAGAAGCTTGCAAATGCAACTTTGCCGGCTAAATCCAACTTTCTCGATTGCTCGCCATCCGCTTATCAATGTCGAAATATTGATAAAACTTGATATTATACTAATGAGGCACGATACGTCTCCCGGTCGCCATGCCTGCCCCAGCGCCTCTATTTGCCTTGTTTCCGGAATTTCAAGTCGATTAAATCTTTCGGAATTCAAAAAGGCTCTCGAACTATCAACTCGGACGAATCATCGAATTACCCGCTTGTTAAGGGGTTTGACGGAAAAATGTTGGGGGAAAGACTTCGATTCAACATATCATTTTGAGGGAATGACGGATTCAAGCCCTTTGGGCATGGGTGCGCAAAAGCAGTTTTGCAGGGGTTGGGTAGCAATCCAAACGTATCGTTTTGAGGGAATGGCGATTTCAAGCGCTTTTAGTCAGAGCTAGTAGCGGATTTGCCCAGAGAATGTCATCAGCTCAAACATATCGTTTTGAGGGAAAGATGTGTTCAAGCGCTTTCAGTTAGAGCAAGCAACGCAACGGCACCGCGGGGATGGACAGCGATCCAAGCATATCGTTTTGAGGGAACAGCAGATTCAAGCGCAACAATTGTAGCTTTGCTCCAGGTGAAAGGACAGCTGTCCAAACATATCGTTTTGAGGGAATGGCGGATTCAAGCGCTTTTACGATGAGCTCGCGAATAGTTCAAACATATCGTTTTGAGGGAACTCAGATTACAAGCGCTTTCGGTAAGAGTTAGCAAATGCAATTGCGCCGCCGGGGATGGGCAACAATCCAAACATATCGTTTTGAGGGAATGACAGATTCACGCGCTTTCGATATGAGCTAGCAATTACAACTGCGCCCAGGGGAAAGGGCACCGCTTAAACATATCGTTTTGAGGGAATTGCGATTTCAAGCGCGTTCAGTGAGGTCTAGCAAATGCAACTGCGCCCCAGGGAAGGACATCTGCCCATACATATCGTTTTAAGGGAATTGCGATTTCAAGCGCGTTCAGTGAGGGCTAGCAAATGCAACTGCACCCCAGGGAAGGACAGCTATCCAAGCATATCGTTTTGAGGGAATTACGATTTCGAGTGCGTTCAGTCAGAACTAGCAATTGCTACTGCGCCCCAGGGAAGGACAGCGATCCAAGCATATCGTTTTGAGGGAATGGCGATTTCAAGCGCTTTTGTTTAAAGCTCGCAAAAAGTTCAAACATATCGTTTTGAGGGAATGACGGATTCACGCGCTTTCGGTGGAGTTAACAAAAGCAGCTACGCCCAAGGGAAAGGGCAACCGCTCAAACATATCGTTTTGAAGGAATTCCGATTTCAAGCGCTTTCGGTAAGAGTTAGCAATTGCACTGCGCCGCAGGGGAATGGGCAACCACTCAAACATATCGTTTTGAGGGAATTCCGATTTCAAGCGCTTCAGTTGGAGCTAGCAAATGCAACTGCGCCCCAGGGCAGGACAGCGATCCAAGCATATCGTTTTGAGGGAATTGCGATTCAAGCGCGTTCAGTGAGGGGCTAGCAAAATCAACTGCGCCGCCTGGGATGGGCAACAATCCAAACATATCGTTTTGAGGGAATTGCGATTCAAGCGCTTTCGGTCAGAGCTAGCAAAATCAACTGCGCCCCAGGGCAGGACAGCGATCCAAGCATATCGTTTTGAGGGAATTGCGATTCAAGCGCGTTCAGTCAGAGCTAGCAAATGCAACTGCGCCCCGGGGATGGGCAACAATCCTAACATATCGTTTTGAGGGAACTCCGATTTCGAGCGCTTTCGGTAAGAGCTAGCAAAAGCAATTGCACCGCCGGGAAATGGCAACCGTCCAAGCATATCGTTTTGAGGGAGTTGCGATTTCAAGTGCTTTCAATAAGAGCTAGCAATTGCGACTGCGCCGTCGGGGATAGGCAACAATCCAAACATATCGTTTTGAGGGAATTCCGATTTCGAGCGCGTTCGATATGAGCAAGCAATTTTTGCTGCGCCCGAAGGGAAATGGCACCGCTTAAACATATCGTTTTGAGGGAATTCCGATTTCAAGCGCGTTCAGTCAGAGCAAGCAATTACAGCTGTGCCCGAGGGGAAAGGGCACCGCTTAAACATATCGTTTTGAGGGAATTCCGATTTCAAGCGCGTTCAGTTGGAGCTAGCAAATGCAACTGCGCCCCAGGGAAGGACAGCAATCCAAACATATCGTTTTGAGGGAATGGCGATTTCAAGCGCTTTCGATAAGAGTTAGCAAATGCAACTGCGCCGCCGGGGAGGGGCAACCACCCAAACATATCGTTTTGAGGGAATTATGATTTCGAGCGCTTCGGTAAGCGTTAGCAAATACAACTGCGCCCAAGGGAAAGGGCACCGCTTAAACATATCGTTTTGAGGGAATTGCGATTCAAGCGCTTTCGGTCAGAGCTAGCAAAATCAACTGCGCCGCCGGGGATGGGCAACAATCCAAACATATCGTTTTGAGGTAATGTCGGATTCATGCGCTTTCGATATGAGCTAGCAATAACAACTGCGCCCAGGGAAAAGGGCACCGCTTCAAACATGTCGTTTTGAGGGAATGACGATTTCAAGCGCGTTCAGTCAGAGCAAGCAATTACAGCTGTGCCCGAGTGGAAAGGGCACCGCTTAAACATATCGTTTTGAGGGAATTGCGATTTCGAGCGCTTTCAGTCAGAGCATGCAACTGCGCCCCAGGGAAGGACAGCGATCCAAGCATATCGTTTAAGAGAATAGCGGTTACATGCACTTTGGCAAAAATTAGCAAAAGCAGTTGCCGTCGGGGATGGGGAACCGCTTAAACATATCGTTTTGAGGGAATTCCGATTTTAAGCGCTTTCGGTAAGAGTTAGCAATTGCACTGCGCCCCAGGGAAGGACAGCGATCCAACATATCGTTTTGAGGGAATGACGGATTCAAGCGCTTTCGGTAAGAGCTCGCGATTGCAACGTTGCTCCGAGGCTGGGCAACTGTCCAAACATATCGTTTTGAGGGAATTGCGATTTCGAGCGCTTTCAGTCAGAGCATGCAACTGCGCCCCAGGGAAGGACAGCGATCCAAGCATATCGTTTTAAGAGAATAGCGGTTACATGCGCTTTGGCAAAAAATTAGCAAAAGCAGTTGCCGCCGGGGATGGGGAACCGCTTAAACATATCGTTTTGAGGGAATTCCGATTTCAAGCGCTTTCGGTAAGAGTTAGCAATTGCACTGCGCCCCAGGGAAAGACAGCGATCCAAGCATATCGTTTTGAGGGAATGACGGATTCACGCACTTTCACTATGAGCTCGCGAATAGTCCAAACATATCGTTTTGAGGGAATAGCGATTTCAAGCGCTTTCGGTTAAAGCTCGCAAGAAGTTCAAACATATCGTTTTGAGGGAATGTCGGATTCACGCGCTTTCGGTGGAGTTAACAAAAGTAGCTGCGCCCCAGGGAAGTGGTTAGCAGTCCAAACATATCGTTTTGAGGGAATTGCAATTCAAGCGCGTTCAGTCAGAGCTAGCAAATGCAACTGCGCCCAGGGGAAAGGGCACCGCTTAAACATATCGTTTTGAGGGAATTCCGATTTCAAGCGCGTTCAGTGAGGGCTAGCAGATGCAACTGCACCCCAGGGAAAGGGCACCGCTTAAACATATCGTTTTGAGGAAATGACAGATTCATGCGCTTTCGATATGAGCTAGCAATTACAACTGCGCCCAGGGGAAAGGGTACCGCTTAAACATATCGTTTTGAGGGAATTACGATTTCATGGGATTTCGGTAAGATCTCGCAAAAGCAGATTTGCCCAGGGAAGAACATAAGCCTAAACATATCGTTTTGAGGGAATTGCGATTCTTCGCGCGTTCAGTCAGAGCTAACGATTGCAGATTTGCTCCAAGGGAAAGGGCACCGCTTAAACATATCGTTTTGAGGGAATGGCGATTTCAGGCGCTCTCACTATGAACTCGCGATTGTAACGTTGCTCAAGGAAAGGTCAGTAACCCAACATATCGTTTTAAGGGAATTCCTATTTCAAGCGCTTTCAGTCAGAGCTAGCAATTGCAAATGCAACTGCGACGCAGGGAAGGACAGCGATCCAAGCATATCGTTTTGAGGGAATTCCTATTTCAAGCGCGTTCAGTCGGAACTAGCAATTGGATTGCATCCCAAGGGGAATGGGCAATCACCCAAACATATCGTTTTGAGGGAATGACGGATTCAAGCCCTTTGGGCATGGGCTCGCAAATCAGTTTTGCAGGAGTTGGGCAACAATCTAAACGTATCGTTTTGAGGGATTGGCGATTTCATGCGCTTTCGGTAAGAGTTAGCAAATGCAACTGCGCCCCAGGGAAGGACAGCGATCCAAGCATATCGTTTTGAGGGAATTTCGAATTCGAGTGCGTTCGATATGAGCTAGCAATTACAACTGCGCCCAGGGGATGGGCAACAATCCTAACATATCGTTTTGAGGGAACTCCGATTTCTAGCGCTTTCGGTTAGAGCTAGCAATTACAACTGCGCCCAGGGGAAATGGTACCGCTTAAACATATCGTTTTGAGGGAATTGCGATTCTTCGCGCGTTCAGTCAGAGCTAACGATTGCAGATTTGCTCCGGGGGAAAGGGCACCGCTTAAACATATCGTTTTGAGGGAATTACGATTTCGAGCGCGTTCAGTCAGAGCTAGCAAATGCAACTGCGCCCCAGGGAAGGACAGCGATCCAAGCATATCGTTTTGAGGGAATGGCGATTTCAAGCGCTTTTGGTTAAAGCTTGCAAAAAATTCAAACATATCGTTTTGAGAGAATGACAGATTCATACGCTTTCGATATGAGCTAGCAATTACAACTGCGTCCCAGAGGAAAGAGAACTGTTTAAACATATCGTTTTGAGGGAATTGCGATTCAAGCGCGTTCGGTAAGAGTGAGCAAATGCAACTGCGTCGCTGGGGAAAGGGCATCTCTTAAACATATCGTTTTGAGGGAATAGCGGATACAAGTGCAACAATTGCAGTTTTTCTCCAGGTGAAAGGACAGCGATCCAAGCATATCGTTTTGAGGGAATGGCGATTCCAAGCACTTCCCGCAAAAGCTTGCAATTGCAACTGCGCCCCAGGGGCTGGACAGCAACCCAAACATATCGTTTTAAGGGAATAACGCTTTCAAGCGCTTTCAACAAGAGCTAGCAACTGCGCATGCGCCCCAGGGACGGACACCAGCCCAAACATATCGTTTTGAGGGAATAGTGATTCCAAGCGCTTCCCGCAAAAGCCAGCAATTGCCCCTTCACCCCAGGCCCTTCCCCTGCTTAATAAAAAGCTTTTTCCAAAAGTCAAAATCAATGGCAAAAACCTTTCGCGAGATATGAAAACGTGTTAAAATATAAACGCTGGCGATGCCCTGTGCCAACTCTTTGAGAGGCGCTCTAAATCTCCGAGGCGCCGCACTCCGGAAGGGAGGCAACACCATGAAGCGGTTCATGCTTGCTGTTTTGCTCGTTCTAGCCATCGCGCCTGGTTGCGGCAGAACAGACAAGGAAAATGTTTCAGGCTTGCCTCCAGGGAGCGAGGCAACTATAGCGGTAGCGACAGACATCCACTATCTGGCCCCTGAGCTCTCAAGTGACAGTGAATATTTCCTGGGCTTGATCTCAAGCGCTGACGGAAAGCAGACGAATTACATAGAGGAAATAGGGGACGCGCTAGTGGCGGAGGTGATAGGGCTCAAGCCCCAGGCTTTGGTTTTGACGGGCGATCTGACCTATAACGGCGAAAAGCGGAGCCACGAAAAGCTGGCCCAAAAGCTCAAAGCTGTTTTGGACGCTGGGATACCTGTCTTTGTCATCCCTGGAAACCACGACATCAATAACTTCAATGCCAGAAGCTACGCAACCGGAGCGCCCGGCTGGACAAGGCGCGTGACTCCGGAAGAGTTCGCGAAGATTTACCGCGACTTGGGATACGGAGCGGCAAGAAGCCGCGACGAGCAATCCCTGAGCTACTGCGTGGCGCTCACCCCTGATCTATGGCTTCTGATGCTGGATACCTGCGTCTACAAAGACAACAATGTTTCAAACCCCTCTGACGCGTCTGGAGAGCTCGGCGAGGAAACCTTGGCCTGGCTGGACAATCAGCTTAAAGAGGCGAATCTTCAAGGCGCTAAAGCCATAACAGCCACGCACCACAACCTGTTCTCCCATAACAGGCTTTTTTCTTCGTATGCTGTAAAGAACGGAGGGCAAGTGGCAGAGGTTCTGGCTTCGCATGGAGTGCCAGTCAACTTGAGCGGCCATATACATGTCCAAAACATTGCATCGCAGGAAGTCAAAAATAGGACGATATATGACATAGCGACCAGCTCGCTTGCGGTCTACACAAACCAGTACGGCGTCTTGAAAGTTGGAAGCCAGCTTGAATACCAGTCGAAAGAGCTAAACATGGAGGCCTGGGCCACCGCTAACGGCATTGCAGACCCAAATCTCCTGAACTTTGAAGCCTATTCTTACAAGTTCTTCGGGAACGCCGGAAGCGGAGGATTTATAGAGCGCATAAAAAGCTTGGGCATATCCCAGGAAGAGGCGGCTCTAGCCGCAAACGCCATAAACGAGATAAACGCCAGATATTTCTCAGGCACCTTGCCAATTTACAGGGATGAGATCATGAAAAGCGAAGGGTATAAGCTGCTCACGAACACGGGTTCGTTTGGAGGAGCTTATGTAGATAGCCTAATGAATGGGCCTTTCATGGACAATGGCAGACTGGTTGTTGATCTGGGGAATTAAAGGCAAGAGACATAAACAAGGGCGTACCGCGTTTGACATTATCAAGGGCATATAGCCAAAAATTTGAGAGCTAAAAAATGCCATAGCAAAAATCTAAATATAAAAATCTAAATATAAAAATAGTAAATTATAACAAATATTAGCATTTGGCCATTCAATAGTGATTTGAACGCTAAAACACTGCGCGTTCAAGGGTTTTTTAACATGCGCAAAGAGTTGACAGCAGATTTGCTATGCTATATATTTTGATTGCGGATTTTTTTGTTTTTATAATTACAAAAAACCGGCGCTTCCAGCGCCGGCTTTTTGAAAAAGTGCTCATTTGTCCAACATTTCGTGATAAATGGACTGCATGCCTAGATCGATCTCAGCGAGCACCTCAGCGCAGTTCTTGAGCCGCTCCGTTGTTTCTTGGGGAACTTCAACGCCCCTCTTGTACCGGATCTCGTGCTCAAGGCTGGCCCACATGTCCATGGCTATGGTTCTTATTTGAATCTCCACAGGCACGTGCCCAAAGGATGAAGCGAAGGCGATTGGCGCCCTCACTACCAAGTGCAGGCTTCTGTAGCCGTTGTCCTTGGGCTTTGTGATGTAGTCCCGCTCCTTTATGAGCTCTATCTCCTTGTTGGTCAGAAAAAAATCAGCGATGACATGGATGTCTTTGATGTACGGGCAAACAATCCGAAGTCCCGCTATGTCAGTTATGTTTGCCGTGATGTTGCTGATGGATGGCTCCAATCCCTTCCTGGAGAGCTTTTCAAGGATGCTCAAAGGCGACTTGAGCCTCCGCTCTATATGGTGTATGGGATTGTGGTCATGCGTGGCCTGGAACTCATCGCTGACAATCTCAAGCATGGTTCCAACGCTTTTGATGGCGGCGTTGTAGTCAGAGTAAAGCTTGGTGATGGTTTCAAGCCGTTCGTCCTGCTTGTCGCCGCCTTTGATGTTAGCGAGCATAACGCTGACGAAGGAATCTTTTTCGTGCACCACATAATCCGCCTCCAGCTTCAGTGCCGTTGCCCTGCCGACTGGCGTCGGCATATGGACGGCCCTTCGGAATCGATCTCTTGATCTGCTTCTATTATAACCTAAAAGCGCGGACAGGGCAATACTGGCCAGAATAAGAGCATATCCCAAAATTTATGCGTTTGCATTCAGATATGCGCTAACGGAGCGGAACCAAAGCGTATTCCAACTATGACAGGCGGATGATATTTATCGCAACTGAAAAGACAGCGGATCGCTCCGACATGAGCACGGGGCCTATCCTTAACAAGCTGCTCCTGTTGGCTGCGCCAATGATGGGAACGCAGCTTGTGCAAATGCTCTACAACCTGACAGACATGTTCTGGGTTGGACGCCTTGGCAGCAATGAGGTTGCCGCCACTGGCGCGACAGGAATGTACATTTGGCTTTCGGTGGCGTTCATGCTCTTTGGAAGCCTGGGCGCAAGCATCGGAGTCTCCCAGTCCATCGGGCGGGGAGATCTGGGCAAGGCGGAATCGTTCGCCCGCACCGCGCTGGCTTTGGCGCTGGCGTTCGGCTTGGTTTGCGGCTTGGTCATGTTCGTCTTCAAAAGCCCAATGGTGGCTTTTTTCGCTTTCAAGGAAGAAGATGTTTCAGAGCATGCCAGGCGATATCTTGCCATAGTTGCGGCCTCGGTGCCCTTTTCCTATGTGTCCGCCTCCCTTGCCAGCGTATTCAACGCTTCAGGAAGATCTAAGGTTCCGCTCGCTTGCAGCCTTGTTGGAACAGGCTTGAACGTCATCTTGGATCCTATTTTTATTATTGTTTTAGGTCTGGGAGTATCCGGGGCGGCTATAGCCACGGTCATAGGAAACGCCGTAGGCGCCGCGCTCCTTTTGTTTTGCCTCAAGAGAAGCAAAAGCAGGCCCTTTGAAAATTTCAAGATATTCAAGAAGCTTGATTTCAAGGACGTCAGGCAGATCCTCAAATGGGCGGCCCCTGTTTGCCTTGAAAGCTTTCTCTTCACGTCCCTGGCCATGATAACTTCAAGACGCGAGGCTTCCTTTGGCGCTGACGCAATGGCGGTAAGCCGCGTTGGATCACAGATTGAATCCCTCACCTGGCTTGTGGGCGCTTCCTTCGGCACAGCCCTCACAGCTTTCGCTGGGCAGAATTACGGGGCTGGAAAGTGGGATCGCATCCATAAGGCGTTTAAGATATCAAGCGTAGGCATGGCGGCCTACGGGCTGTTTGTAAGCTCAGTGCTGGTGTTCGCGGGACGGTTCCTGTTCACGCTGTTCTTGCCTGATTCAGGGCTTGAGGATCTGAGCTCGAAGTATCTGTCAATAATAGCGATCTGCCAGGTCCCAGTCTGCATGGAGGCTACCGCCTCAAGCATGTTCCGTGGCCTGGGGAGGACATTGCCGCCCTCAATCGTGAACACCACATGCAACATCATACGGGTTCCGCTTTGCTACCTATTGTCCATGACATCCCTGGGCCTGGTAGGAGTATGGGCGGGAATATCCTTTGCGGCCTGCCTTAAGGGGGCCTGGTCATACCCATGGTTCTTCCTGTCAAGGAAAAGGCTTCAGCGCGAAAACCCGCTCGGGCTTAAAGCGCCGGATCCTGAGCCTGTTTCGGTTTGAGCGGCGGATTGCCCCCGGGCGAAAGCCTGGGGGCGCATGCTCTGATAAAAATAAAAAAAAATAAAAAAATAAAATAAAAAATAAATAAAAAAATTAATAAAAATAAAAAAATAAATAAAAAAGAATCCCGCATAAAATGCAGGATTCCCAACTAGGCTGGTAGGATTCGAACCTACGAATGACGGAGTCAGAGTCCGTTGCCTTACCGCTTGGCGACAGCCCAATGCGTTTTTGCTCCCTGGAGCATCACGACAAAAAGTATTATACTAGCAACCGGTTCACATGTCAAGCCCTATTTAAAAAAATTTTTTTGGGGGGCGCTCGGTGATCTGCGGCGAGGGGCGAAGCTTTTTAAATAAAAAACCCCTTGTTCTGGCGGACGAGCGCTTGTCGGCAAGCTGAAGCCGACACTTGGACAGTGGCTTGAGTTATAAATTGGCAAAAAACTAATGTAGGCGTAAGCCCCTTAGCGCCCTAAAGCGCCGAGCAACCTAAAGCGTCTAGCGCCCCAAAGCGTCTAGCGTCAACAAGCGCCGAGCGTCAACAAACGAGCGTCAACAAACGCCTAGCGTCAACAAACGCCAAAGGCTTGCCCCCTAGAAACAAGAAATCCAGAAAAATCAAGACCAAAGCAAAGAGCGACAAATTCGCTCCATCGCCCGCAGACGCTTAGCGCCTATCGGGCCCGCGCATATAAAACCCAAGGCCGCATCTTAGCCCCTTGGGATATGCCGCAACTTGGGCTGCCCGCCATTTCCATTTGGACGCTCAAGCATACTGACGAGCGCTAGATTAAGCATTTTCTTGCCGTTGGCAGAGGCATTGCTTGCTTCTGAGGCGACAAAATATTTGCGTTTAGCGTTTGCCAGTATAGAACAGGAGGCTCTTGGGATGCCGAAACTTCTTTATCAAGGACACGGAAGCTATCGCCTTGAATCAAACGCCGGGCTTGTCATCTACGTGGATCCATACGCAGGGGACGGCTACAGGGCGCCCGCCGACATCATTCTGGTCACTCACCAGCACAGCGACCACAACCAGATAGACCGCTGCTTCAAGAAGCGCGACTGCGATATCGTAACAAACGCGGAAGCCCTCGAGGGCGGAACCCACAACAGCTTTTCTATCAAGGGAGTGAAGATCCAAGCTGTGGAAGCAAGCAACATCAACCATGACCCCAGGAGATGCGTAGGCTACATAATAGAGCTGGACGGCGTTTTGATCTATGCCGCAGGAGACACGTCCAAAACCGCGCAAATGGATGAGTTCGCGAAGCTTAACCTAGACTACGCTCTCCTGCCCGCTGACGGCGTGTACAACATGGATTTGCGCGAGGCGGCGCAGTGCGCCAGGCTCATTAACGCTAAGCATAACATAGCGATCCACCTTAAGCCCGGCGCCCTGTTCGACTTCAAGAAGGCGGAAAAATGGGACGCGCCCAACAAGCTCATAATCGAGCCGGGAGAGGAAATCGAGCTTTAAGATATTTAAGGCTATCATAATCGAGAGTTTAGCGCTCTCATAATATTTAGCGCTAGGGGCTAGGGTGCCCAGCGCCCGCCTGCGCTTGATTGGAAAGTTGAAACGCTATAAGGAGACAAGCTTGCTTGACAAAAAAGAAAGCCCGTTTTTACGGGCTTTCTTTTTTGCGCTTCGGTCTTTAGGTTTTTTGCAGACAAACCAAAGCCCTAAAACCGAAGCCATAAAATCAAAGCCCTAAAACCAAAGCCCTAAAACCAAAGCTCTATAACCGAAGCCCTAAAATCGAAGCGCCAGGGACATCTCTCTTGACTCATCCAAAAATCCCCTCTATCGCCGATTCCAAACCGCAAGCCCCAAATCCCCTATATCGCTAATCCCAAACCGCAAGCCCCTTTGCCCCTCTTTACCCTTCTTTGCCCCTCCTTTGCCCTCCAATAATTTTCGGCAAAAGCAAGCATCACCATGTCGATTGAAAAATGTTTTACCATGAAATTTGACGGAAAACAGAAATTGAGCTAGCAATTAATATAAATTTAAAGCTTTCAAGCCTCTCATTAACGCCCTTTAGCCCAACATATTCTATATATTCATGTTTGGCGCTGATGACAAGTGCCAAACATGAATATGAAATGCTTGAATGGGCGCATGCAAAAGCATTAAAATATAAGCAAGCAAAGCTAAGGCGTCAAAAATGCGAGGAGGAGAAAGCAATGAAAGAAAAGATCCAAAGCGCAGGACGGTTCTTAAGCGGCATGATAATGCCAAACATCGGAGCTTTCATCGCTTGGGGGCTTATCACGGCCCTGTTCATACCTACGGGCTGGTTGCCCTATGCGAAGTTTGCAACTCTTGTGGATCCGATGCTCAAGTACCTGCTTCCAGTCCTGATTGGCTATACAGGCGGAAATATGGTAGGAAAGCAGCGTGGCGCTGTTGTTGGCGCAATCGCCACAATAGGCGTAATCGTTGGAGCGGATATCCCGATGTTCCTGGGCGCCATGATAATGGGCCCGATAGGCGGCTTGTGCATAAAGAAAGTCGACAAGCTGCTTGAGAGCAAAATCCCCGCTGGCTTTGAAATGCTCGTCAACAACTTTTCCGCAGGCATTCTGGGCGCGATCCTTGCCTTGTTAGCCATGATAGTCATCAACCCGTTCTGCGTGTTCCTTACCAACGCTCTCGCCTCTGGAGTCCAGGTATTCGTCAATCTTGGCCTTCTTCCTCTTACAGCCATATTCGTTGAGCCCGCCAAAGTTCTTTTCCTTAACAATGCCATCAACCACGGCATATTCACTCCGCTTGGCCTGGAAGACGCCAACCAGCTTGGCAAATCCATATTCTTCATGATAGAGTCCAACCCGGGCCCAGGCTTGGGGCTCCTGCTTGCCTACAGCATCGCTGGCAAAGGCAACGCCAAGAGCAGCGCTCCTGGAGCTGCAATCATACATTTCCTCGGAGGAATCCACGAGGTTTACTTCCCATACGTAATGATGAATCCGCTTGTTATCCTTGCCACCATAGCCGGAAACGCTGTCGGCATCTTCACCCTTCAGATTTTTGGAGGCGGGCTTATTGCCGCCGCGTCCCCAGGAAGCATTTTCGCTGAGCTCATGATGACTCCTAGAGGCGCTCATGTAGCAAACATACTAGGAATTCTTCTTTCCGCCGCTGTTTCCTTCGGCCTTTCCCTTGTAATACTCAAGGCGTTTGGCAAAGAGGGAGACCTTGAAGCTTCAAAGAGAAAGACCGCTGAACTTAAGGCTGAATCCAAGGGCTTCACTCCCAACAAGCCAGCTGGGCTCGTAAAGAAGATCATCTTCGCTTGCGACGCAGGCATGGGCTCAAGCGCAATGGGCGCGTCAGTTCTTCGCAAGAAGCTTAAAGCGGCAGGCGTTACCGATGTTGAAGTCGCCCATTCCCCAGTCAGCGAGGTTCCACCGGACACTGACGTAATACTTACGCACCATGAGCTCAGGGATAGGGCCGCCACAAGTTGCCCGACCGCAAGGCTTATAACAATCCAGAACTTCATGAACGCGCCAGAGTACGACGCGCTGGCGAAAGAGCTCGCTGAGAGCAAAGTGCTGTCATAGTTTTTATCTTTAGGGAAAACGGCATAGGCGCCGGCGCGTACGCGCTGGCGCCTATAGGATTTAATGGGGTGGTTTGACCGAGAAAGCTGAACATGCCAAAAGCCTTTGCTTGCGGTTACAAAGTTTTCGCGGCGGATCACGCCCATTGGATAGGAGGATAACATTGGTTGAGCTAAGCTATTTAGTCACAGACGAGGCTGGCATCCACGCTAGGCCGGCTGGGCGCATTGTCAAAAAGGCGCAAGGGATGAAAAGCGAGATCACCTTGACAAAAGGCGAAAAAACCGTTAGCTTAAAGAAGCTGTTCGCGCTAATGGGTTTGGCCGTCAAGAAGGGCGAGACCGTTCTTTTGAAATTTGATGGCGAAGATGAGGAGCTAGCGGCGGCAGAGATAAAGAAGGCGATGGAATCTGAGGGCCTGTGAGGCTAGGGGAGTGGCGCTGATGCTCACGCCGAGGACGGCCCAAATGCTAAGCGCGCTAGTGGACAGCGCAACTCCAGTTTCGGTGAACGAGTTGGGAGAACGGCTTGGAGTTAGCCGTCGAACTGTGTTTAGAGAGCTTGAGAGCGCTGACTCTGCGCTTAGGAGGTTTGGCCTTAGGCTGGGGAGCGTAAGCGGAAAAGGCATATCCCTGGAGGGCGACAGCTCAGGCTTCAGCAGGCTGAGGAAAGAGCTTGGCAAGCAGGGGGCGGAGCCGTCTAGCAGACAGGAGCGCTGGTCTAGGCTGGCGCTTGCGCTGGCGTTATCCGGTGTGCCCCAAAAGCTGTTTTACTACGCGGACATACTGAAAGTTAGCGACGCAACGATAAGCAACGACATGGATCGGCTTGAGCCATGGCTGGAAGAGTATGGGCTGGCTCTAACAAGGCGGCAGAGCTTTGGGGTGCTTCTGGAGGGCAAGGAGATCAGGATGAGGCGGGCTATCATGTCCGTGCTTCGCCAAAGCTCTGGATACCGCCTGGTCTGGGACAGCTTGTCCCCGGATCTGACCGTGGAGGACTTCGCGCCTTGCGCAAAGGCGGCAAGGGAGATATGCTCCTGGGCCACGCCAGAGTCCCTGGACTCGCTTGAGAGATACCTGCTTGTGACATCACGAAGGATAATGGATGAGCATGAGCTTGAAGACGAGACTCCGGGAGGAGAATTCCGGGGCATGGCGGTTCAGATCGCAAACGTTGTCGCAAATCACCTGCCCATAGAGTTTTCGCGGGGAGAGCTGGCGGCGCTGTCTCTTGAGCTTTCGGCTTGCAGGAACAACATGCTCTCGCGGGCTTCGGGCTGCGAGGAAAGCTTGCTAAAACTGAGCCATCAGCTGATAGAGGCGTTTGACCCGGTGACCGCGCCAGCGCTGAAGCTGGATGAAGACCTGCTTCAAGGGCTTGGAGCTCATCTTAAGTCAGCGCTAATTAGGCTGAAAAACAAAGTGGAGCTTTTTGATCCGCTGTACGACCAGATTGCTGAGGGATACCCCGGACTGATGGAGAAGACCGCGAAAGCGGCCAGGCTTCTTTCAAAAGACGGCTGGCTCCCGGAGAGCGAGGTCAGCTTTCTGGCCACGCACTTTGGAGGCGCGCTTCACAGGCTTGAAATGAGGGGCGCTCAGCGCAGAAGAGCCAGGATTGGAATCGTATGCGTAAACGGCATTGGAACATCGCATCTTTTGGCCGCGCAAGTGAGAAAGCACATTCCGGAGGCGGCTGTTGACGTGATAGGCTGGGAGTCCCAGCCCCAACGATTGGACCTTATAATAAGCTCTGTGCCATTGGAGAGCCCATCCGCTCCGTGCTTTATAGCTCCGCCATTCTTAAGCGACGAGTTCATAGTGAAGATCAGATCTGAGCTAAGCAGGATAACGTTAAGCTCTTCAGAGCCAGCGAGAGCGGCGGGCGGGGAGTCTACCCTAAGCAGGATTGAGAAGCTGAAAAACGTGGCCACAGACATCCAAGGCCTTTTGAAGAAGTTCTGCGCGATTTCAATACCAAGAAATGTGACCTACAAAGAGCTGGCTGAGATGGTTGGCCGGATGCTTGGAGAAGGGGAAAAGGGAGCGGAGCTCATTTGCGAGGGATTGCTGGAGCGGGAGCGCATAGCCAGCCAAGCGGTGCCAGAGCTTGGGATAGCGCTTTTGCACTGCCAAAACGATGGAGTGAGCGCTCCTGTGTTTGCGGTTATAAGGCCTGAATCCGGAAATTTCACGATGAAAGGCTATGAAGGCATTTGCGAGGCGATAGCGCTGCTGACCCCGAAGGGGTCCAACTCAGACAGGCTGGAGCTTATGGGCGCGATAAGCGCCGCGATAGTGGAGAAAGACGCGTTCTTGGAAGCGCTCAGGGACGGCGATGGCGACAGCATTCTCAAGTGCCTGGATGAAATATTGGCAGGGCATATGCAGGGGTTCATAAATAGGCACTGGAAAGACTAAGTGCATATCCCAAAATTCCAAAAAAGGTGCTTTAACGCGTTACTTTCACAAGCCATAAATTTAATTTTGGGATATGCTTTGAGCGCTTGTCCTGATGCGTATTGCCATACTTTGATTAGGGATCTAGTCGCCTAAATTTAATCCGAAGGGAAAAGAGACAATGGGCAAAGCTGTTTTGGCAAGGGAAAACGTAGTGGCGGGATGCGTGGCGAACAGCTTCGAGGACGCGATAAAAGATTGCGGAGACATGCTTGTGAAGGCAGGCTATGTGAATGAAAAGTACATCGAGGGGATGCTGAAAAGAGAAGAGGAGTTTTCTACAGCGATAGGAAACTCCCTGGCCATCCCCCACGCGGTGATGGACTACAAGAAAGAGATTATTGAGACAGGGCTTGTTATCAGGGCTTACCCCGACGGGATCGACTGGAATGGCGAAAGCGTCAAGCTGGTTATCGGCATAGCCGCGAAGGGCGACGAGCACTTGGAGATCCTTGAGAAGATCGCCAATACCTTCGAGGAGCCTGAAACTGCGGGAGAGCTGGCAGCGAAGAACGACCCTGGCTTGATATACGACTTGCTGACAATGGAGGGCTCTTTTTGATAGTTACAGTTACGGCGAACCCCGCTCTTGACAAGACTGTGGAGATAAAGGAACTTTTGCCAGGCGAGCTTAACAGGGTGCAGAGCGTTTTTGTTGACGCGGCCGGAAAAGGGGTAAACGTTTCAAAGACCATAGCCGCCCTTGGCGGCAAGTCAACAGCAACCGGGTTCATTGGCGGCGCTGGCGGCGACGTCATAGAAAAAGCGCTTGAAAAAGCGGGAATAGATTTCAGCTTCATCCATGTGGCAGGAGAAACCCGCACCAACCTGAAAGTGATTGACCGGGGTTCACGAATGACAGAGATAAATGAGCCGGGGATCCTGGCGACATCCGAAGAAGCCAGGCAGCTCGAAGAGAAGCTGGAAAAGCTCTCAAAGCCTGGCGTGACAGTTGTTATTGCCGGAAGCCTGTGCAGGGGAGTCGAGCCCGATTACTACGCCAGGCTGGTGCGGGCGGTTCACTCAGGCGGAGGCAGGGCGTTCCTGGACGCTGACGGAGAAGCGTTCAGGCTGGCCTTGTTAGAGAAGCCTGATTTCATAAAGCCCAACACCTTTGAGATAATGCAGTATTTCGGCGCTACTGGAGATCTGTCTTTAATAGATCTAAAAGGGCTTTGCATGCGACTCGTTTCCCAGGGCGTTTCACGCTTCGCTCTCTCCATGGGAAAAGAGGGCGCCATGTTTATTAACGGCAACGAAGCCTTGTTTGCGCCAGGGCTAAAAGTGGACGCTCATTCCTCCGCTGGGGCAGGAGACAGCATGACGGCCGCTATAGCGCATGCCGACGATTCAGGGCTAAGCTGGAGAGAAGCTTGCATCCTGGCTATGGCCACTTCCGCTGGAAGCGTAACCACAAAGGGCACAAAGCCTCCGTCAAGAGAGCTGGTCGAGAGCCTGAAGGCCCAGGTGAAGCTGGAAGAAGTATAAAATAAAAAAATAAAAATAAAAAAATAAATAAAAAAACAAAAACAAAAACAAAAAACAAAAAACAAAAAACAAAAAAACAAAAATATATATTTGGCTGGGTGGCGGGCGTCCGGCGGCCCAAGCCAAGAAAGGGGTGGCTGCATTTGAAAACAAGAGGTGTGCGCCTTTATGGGGCAGATGACCTGAAGCTTGAAGAGTTCGAGCTTCCGGAGATAAAAGACGACGAGATTCTTGTGAAAGTGGTTAGCGACAGCGTATGCATGTCCACTTACAAGCTTCTAAGACAGGGCAAGGCGCACAAGCGCTGCCCGCAGAACGTCGACACGAATCCAGTAATAATCGGGCACGAGTTCGCTGGAGACATCGTAAAAGTGGGCAAGAAGTGGCAAGGCGAGTTTGTTGAAGGCGAAAAGTTCGCCCAGCAGCCGGCCTTGAACTACAAGGGCAAGCTCGACAGCCCTGGCTACTCGTACGAGTTCTTTGGCGGCGCATGCACATACTGCATAATCCCCCAGGAAGTTATGGAGCTGGGATGCCTGCTGCATTACGCTGGGGAAAGCTACTTTGACGCCTCCCTTGGAGAGCCTATGTCTTGCATAATAGGCGGGTACAACGCAAACTACCATACGAACAAGAGAAATTACGACCACGCCATGGGCGCGAAAGAGGGCGGCTCGGTCTTGATCCTTGGCGGCTGCGGCCCGATGGGCCTTGGCGCCGCCGAATATCCGATGGCTATAGAAAAAAAGCCGGCCCGTGTTGTTGTGACCGATGTTGACAACGCCAGGATCGAGCGGGCCAAGAAGCTGGTCTCGCCAGAGCTGGCACTGGAAAAAGGGATAGAGCTGATCTACGTCAACCCCAGGGAAGTTGGAGGGGATCAATACGAATACCTGCTTGGGCTTACTGGCGGAAAGGGCTATGACGACGTGTTCGTGTACGCTCCAATCAGGGAGCTGGCTGAGCTTGGAGACAGGCTCATGGCTTTCGACGGATGCATGAACTTCTTCGCCGGCCCTGCTGACAGCGGGTTCAAGGCTAACATAAATCTCTACAACTGCCATTACACCAGCACCCATATCATGGGCACGACTGGCGGGAATACCGACGACCTGAAAGAAGCCTTGGCGCTTTCAGCTACAGGAAAGATCCATCCTTCGGTCATGGTGACGCACGTCGGAGGCATTGACTCGATCATCTACGCGACATCAAACCTTCCAAGCATTCCGGGAGGGAAGAAGCTGACCTACACTCACATAGAAATGCCATTGACTGCGATAGACGACTTTGCGAAGCTTGGGGAGACCGATCCGCTTTTCGCGAAATTGGCTGAGTGCTGCGAAAGGCACAACGGGCTCTGGAACGTCGAGGCCGAGAAGATCTTGTTAAACAGCAAGAAATAAAGGGTTTCACGAAAATGGCTTTTTTAAAGACAGGAGGCTGGCGTCATGAAGCTGGCTGGCAAAAGCGCAAGCGCTGGAGTGGCGATGGGCCCGCTTTACTTCTTCCACAGAACCCCTGGGCAAGTGAGAAGACGGCACATCGATGAGCCAAAGGCCGAGCTTGAGCGCCTGGGAACGGCAAAGGATCTGGCGTTCGCGCAACTGGGCGAACTCTATGAAAAGGCCCTTGTTGAAGTGGGGGAGCAAGGGGCCGCGCTTTTTGAAGTCCACCAGATGATGCTTGAAGACGAGGACTTCATTAGCGCCATAGAGCAGATTATAAATACGGAAAGCGTCAACGCCGAGTTTGCGGCATCTCGGGCTGGCGACACGTTTGCCAAAGTCTTCTCTGAGATGGATGACGCCTACATGAGAGAGCGGGCCGCTGACGTAAAGGATGTGGCGCAGAGGCTTGTCAACTGCCTTACTGGAGAGACGGCTGGCTCAATAGAAAGCGACATCCCTGTCATAGTTGCGGCGGATGATCTAAGCCCGAGCGAGACAGTGCAGATGGACAAGACGAAGATACTGGCTTTCGTCACTTCAGGCGGCGCTACCAACTCGCACGCCGCAATACTTGCGAGAACCATGGGCATACCTGCGGTAATGAGCGCAAAAGGCCTGGACGCAAGCATGGATGGGCGATTCTGCATAGTGGACGGATCAACTGGAGAAGCCTTTGTGGATCCGGATCCAGAGCAAACCGAAAGGCTCTCAAAAAAGAAGGCTGAAGAGGAAAGCCACGCCAGGCTTCTGGAAGAGTACAAAGGCAAGCCCAATAAGACTAAAGACGGAATTGAAGTCTTGGTTTACGCCAACATAGGCAGACCCTCCGACCTGGGCTTGGTTTTGCAGAATGACGCTGGAGGCATTGGCCTGTTCCGAAGCGAGTTCCTGTACCTTGAAAGAGACAGCTATCCGACTGAAGACGAACTGTTCCTGGCTTACAAGACAGTGGCCCAAACCATGGCTGGCAAGCGCGTGGTATTTCGAACTCTGGACATAGGGGCGGACAAGAGGATCGACTACTTTGATCTTCCGGTTGAGGAAAACCCCGCTCTTGGCATTAGGGGCCTCAGGCTTTGCCTCGAGCGCCCATGGCTACTGCACAGCCAGCTTAGAGCGCTTTACCGCGCCTCGGCTTTTGGCAAGACCGCCATTATGTTTCCAATGGTCTCTTCCCTCTGGGAAGTCGCAAAGGCCAAGGAGATTGCGGAAGCGGCAAGAAAAGAGCTGGAGGCGGAAGGGATAGCCTTCGATCCAAGCGCAGAAATAGGGATCATGGTTGAGACGCCAGCCGCCGCCGTGATCAGCGACTTGCTGGCCCCGGAAGTGGACTTCTTCAGCATAGGCACCAACGACTTGACCCAGTACACGCTGGCGGTTGACAGGCAGAACCCTGGAATGGAAAAGTACGCAGACACGCGCCATGAGGCCGTTCTCAGGCTGATAAAGACCGTAGCTGACAACGCCCACCAGCATGGCATCTGGGTTGGGATATGCGGAGAGCTGGCCGCTGATCTGACATTGACGAAGAGATTTCTTGAAATGGGAATAGATGAGCTCTCAGTCTCGCCAGCTTCTGTGCTGAAGCTTAGGAAAGCGGTTTGCGATACGGAGCTTGGATCTTAAATTTACGCGCTGTTTTGGGCGTAGGCGGGAGGCTGATAAAGCTTCCCGCTTTTTTTGTTTTTTTAATTTTTTGTATTTTTTAATTTTAATTTTTTTATTTTAATTTTTATTTTTATTTTATTTTTTTATTCAAAAAGCGAGCGGCACACTGCCGCCCGCTTTTTGCTATACTTAGACATCGCGTCTTCGCGCGCAAAACAAAAGAGGGGCTCAGCGCCCCTCTTGGAATTGAGGTCTTTCATGAATTTCCTTTATGTTGGAATAGGCGGTTTCCTAGGCGCTTGCCTCAGGTATCTGGCAACAACCGCCATGGCTTCTCTTGCCCCCCAATTTCCTTTTGGAACGCTTCTCGCGAACGCGGCCGCCGGGTTCATGGCGGGGCTTGCGACAGGGGCCGGAAGGGAGGCCGGGCTTCTTCCGGAGAAAGCGAGGCTTTTTATTGTTACCGGCTTTCTTGGCGGGCTTAGCACATTTTCAACCTTTAGCCTGGAGACTGCCAGCATGATAGAGTCCGGGAAATTTGTCCGGGCTGGGGTGAACGTTGCGCTAAACCTGGCGTTTTGCCTGTCGTTTGTGTTTGCCGGGCTCTTTGCGGCAAAGTGCTTGTTCCAAAACGCGAGATAGGCTAAACGCTCGGCATTTAATTGAACGCTCCGCGTTCAACTAAATGCTCGGCGGTGTTCCCTGCGGTGGCGCTTCGGGCTGGGGCATGTGGCGAGCTATCAAGTCGTCAATGGGCCCAATGGCCAAAGTCTGCCTTTTGAGGGCGGAGACTATAAGCAGCACGTAGACAATCGCCTCCGCGAGTTCTATAGCCAGAATTATAAACGACAGAATCCCTGCAATGGCGGCATGAAGCGGGCGAATGAATGCTGGCACAACAGCGTAGGGCAAATTGATCGCGCT
This sequence comes from Clostridiales bacterium, assembly GCA_031270945.1. GTDB lineage: Bacteria > Bacillota > Clostridia > Lachnospirales > WQUN01 > JAISWZ01. The sequence goes on from JAISWZ010000531.1 coordinate 28,285, forward strand.
CAGAAAGATGGTCGGCACCTGGAAAACGATGTAGACCACAAGCGACTTAACCGCCGCGTTCCTCAGCCAGGAATCCTTTTCGGAAATGAGGACGTACCCTGCGATAAGGACCAGTACCGTTGAGTTGCTGGCAAGGCCAAAGAAATACATTATGGCCGCCAGCAAGCCAGCTGAAATACCAAGCTTGGTTTTCATGCTATCCCTCCATGATTCATCAGAATACTTGCTTTATCATTATTGCATGCAGACGTAAATTAGTCAATAGGCTCGAATTGCGAAAAATTGTGGCGGATTTTAAAAGCGGGGGAGGATGGCGTGATCCCGGGCAAACACAGGATTTTGTAGCGCAAGCCGGGCGGCGTTGGGTACGGTCAGGTTTCTTGCCTTGTCGCAAGTCCAGTAAAAGAATCCCACTAGTGTCGATGCTTCTACGCTTGATTTTGCAAGCCAAAAATTAATTTGGGATGCGCTCTTAGGCCTGCCTCTGAAGCCAGGCGAGCCCGTGCCGCAGTTTTTTCAAAAAAAAGCAAAAAGAAGCCGCTCGCCTGAGACAGGCGAGCGGCAGGATGGGAGCGTACGGTCCGGATGGGAGCCTACGGTCCGGCAAGGCTTTTTTGGGATCCAGTCGCGCCTGGATTCCAATTTTCTTTTATTGGCGAGCGAATAGCTTCGCTTCACCCGCTTTAAACTTCAAGCGCCTAGAAAAGCGCTGATGACGTCATGCCGTCTGAGGAGACGCATGGGCCGGGCGGCAGGTATTCCGCTATCATTTTCATCTGGACTGTGCTTGACACCGTCTTGGCGGCTGCGAACAAGGCGTTTGGATCAACGCCTTCGCTGAAGTCCAAGATAGCTGTCCTTATCGATCCGCGAGTGTCAGCAGATTTTGAGGAGACGAGCCGCAAGCGGTTCTGGAAGAAGAACGGGATCTTTTCGGCGATGTGCTCGTAGGCTGGGCTTTCTCTCGCGAGGATGCTGTCCACGCTTACCTGGAACATGTTCGCGATGAATACCAGAGCTTCTACAGAGGGGGCTCTTTCTCCGCTTTCGATGTTTTCCAAAGACTTCGGCGCCATGTAGATATTCGCGGCAAGCTCTTCCAGCGTGAGCCCAGATTTGAGCCTGAGAGTGCGAATCCGGTCGCCGATGGTTTTCTTGTCGTATCGCAAATTGACCATGTTTACTCCTCCTTGAGCAGCTTCTGTAATAAGCGCTGCGATTGAAGTGTTTTAGGTGCGCCTGTGGCGCGGCCTGGCAAAACAGTGCTTTTGTGCGCCGTTAGGCGCGTCTGCGCGTTGCCGCGCAACTGGGTTGCGAGGTGCATCTATCCCAGAATTCCTAAAAAGGCCAGGATTTGGGCATGGCTGAGCTCGTCCAAACCCGTCTTGGGAGATGCGTGAATTGAGCGAAGGTTGAATTGGCAATGGTGCGCCTCCGAGTCTGCCGAGTGCGCGGATATTTTCCCAGAAGCAGCGCGTTATCGCCAAATTTCGCCAATTATGCCCTAAAGCCTCAGAAAGCTTGCAATTTGGCCAATGTTTGGACTTTCGGGCCAGGTTTTGAGACTGGGAGCATATCCCAAAATTCCGAAATGGCGCCGGAAAAATCCTGGCGAATGCTTCAACTAGTTTGCTCGGGCTTTTACGAGCAAACATCCGGATTTTTCCGGTGCCTCGGATAAAATTTTGGGATATGCTCTTGGGGCATGCGTTTGAAGTCGCAACAATCCAGGTCATTATATCATGCAAAATCAGATGCAGCAAGGACAAAATGCAAAAAAATAGAAGATGATGGCGAAACGTGCTGAGATAACGAAATGCAAAAAACACGCAAAAGCTTGAAGCTGTTGGAGAAACGCGTTGTCTCAACGAAACGCTAAAGCTTGAAGCTGTTGGGAAAACGCATTTAGCCAGCAAGACGCAAAAACTTGAATCTGTTGGAGAAATGCGCAGCGCCAACGAAACTGTGCTTACGCAACCCCAACGAAATGCAAAAACTTGAAGCCGTTCAAGAAACACGCAAGGCTAATAATTGGAGTATTATGCCAAAACAAAAAAGCCCAGTTTCCTGGACTCAAGAGTCTGTTTTTTGTATGCCCTATGCGTCTACCCGCGCCAGAAGCTCAAACGCGAGCCTGGACGCGTTGTTGAACCGCGACTGCCTTTCGGCTTCGTCTATTCTCCGTCCTGATATGGCGTCTTCTGAGACTGTGAGAATTGACAAGGCTTTGATGCCCTCGAATGCTGACTTCCAATAAAAGGCGTCTGTCGCGAAATCTATCGCTGGCTTACCGGAATTGGCGGCTTTGTCTTCATCAAGCCAGTATGTGTCGTCTGTGAAAACTTCAGCTAGACGCGCAACGAAGTCCAGCTTCTTGGCGACAAGAGCGGCTTCATCGACCAATCCGGCGTCCGCCGCGGCAAAGCCTCTGGCGCCGTAGGCGGCTGAGGCCAGAACGACATCCCTGAGGCTTAGATCTTCTGACTGGGAAACGCATTCCCCGATGTAAACCGCAGCGCTTGCGCCGTACTCAATCGCTTCAGAAAGCCAAGCCAAAAGGGCAGGCTCGCCATATCCAACTCCTAGCACGGCAATCCTGGCAGACTCGTATTCGCCCACGTAGGCTGACATGCCCCGCAGTTCGCTGACAAGCCTCGCATATTCCAAATGATGAGCTACGAGCATCTTCACGCGCAATGGGTCGTCGGTCAAAATGATCCGTTTAGGCAGTCCGCCCTCCATCGCTTCTAGAAACTTTCCCAAACTCATCACCCTTTCTGCATGCTGGTAGAACTGCACTTTTAGAGCATATCCCAAATTTCTGGAAAACGCGCTGGATGGCGCTGCCTATGTTAAGGCGGTCGCCAAAGTCTCGCGAACGATTCAACGCGGATTTTTCCAAGGCTAATATTTTCGGGATATGCTTTTCATTCTGATCACACGCTGGCGAGCGCCAACAATTTATCAATTTATGATCATAACGCTCGTTAGTATGGATCACTCGCAAGCGAGGCATGCCAAAAAATCGTTCCAACATTATTTTAATTCATGCCAAGCAAATTTGAAATAGCTATGTCTTTTTTGTAATATAACTGAAATATTTCGAGATTGTAAAAGGAATATAATGGGCGAAATAAGCGAATTGGGTCGAATATTGGGGGAATCAAGCGTCACTGAGCGCCTCCAGCGCTGCGGGCTGGAGGCGCTCAGATCTGCAGAGAGCGAAAGAAAGAAAAATAAAATAAAATAAAATAAAATAAAGAAAATAACGACAAAAATTGAAAAATCAAAAAAGAAAAAGCAAGGCATGCGCGGACAAGTCGCGCATGCCTAAAGATTTACGGTTTCACGCTGTCATAATTCGTGGCCCTATAGAGCGTCGCTCCGCCTTTTCTTATCGAGGCCACGTCTGCGTAGGTTACATGCTTGTTGTACCTGATGGTATTATTGTTGTCAGAATTTGCGTCTATCACCGAAAACCCGCTTGAGTCTTTGGACATTATGATGTATGTGTGAGCGCCGCTTGTTGTAGCCTTTGAAACCTGCAGAACATCGCCTGCCTTGGCTTTTGAGACCAGATCCTTTAGCTGGCTGGATGTAAAGATATCTTTTAGCTGGCCGATCTGGGAGACAACGCTGCTTGAGACGTATGCGTAAGCCAGGCCGGAGGAGCTGTTGGTGTTTCCGGTTGCAGGAAGCGGTGAGCCGAAAACTTTGTTGAAAACATAGGATGCGAATCCTTTGCACTGGTTGTCTCCCTGGTACTGCTTTCCATTTTGGGAAGAAATCGAGGAGAGCCTGGAAAGCACAGCACTCTCGTTCCCAGCGTTTGATGGGGCGGCAAGCTTGAAAGTCCCCGTTGTGTTGCCTTGAGAGTAGTTTTTCCAGGTGTGCACAGGGTTGTCTGATTGAGCCTGCCCGTTGTCATTGTCAATAAAAAGGGAGTCGCTTATGTTGCTGCCGGATTTGAGCCAGCTGGACTTGTTTAGGATGCGATAGTATTTCCCGTCCTGGATCACGTACCAGCGCTGGTTGTGTGCCTGGTCTCCGCTTGTGCGCCCCCATATCTGCAGGCGGGTGGCGTTGTTGTTGATCCCTCCAGCGTCCAGGTCAAGCACTCCATCTGTTCGGCTAAGCGGCACTATATAATAGGAGTAGCCGTCGCTGCTCAATTCAAAGCGCCAAGAGTCGCTGGGATTAGAAAGTACGATGGTTGACTGGCCGTTGTCATAGTTCCCGCTCTTTACCTTTAGGCCAAGGCTGGAGTCCCTGTAGTTGATAGCGAAGGTCTGCCCGTTAAGGTTTGTCACTGCGCCTGCGGGAGCGGAATCGCCAAGCTTGGAAAGGGTGAACCTGGAGTAGTCGCCGTCAGTTTTCCAGGAATGAACCAGCGTTCCGGATCCGGTCTCTCCGTTGTCAACGTTCAAAAACAAGGACTGGGAAAGAGACCCGGATTTCTGGTAGCTGTTCTTGTTGATCAGGCAGTAGTAATTCCCGCGCTTGACCAGGTACCAGTACATGCAATTGGCCTGGGAGCTGTGTTCCCAGATCTGAGTGCGGCTGCCGTTTTCAGTCCCAGAGTTTGAGATCTCAAGGGAGGCGCTTGGCGCGTACTTAGGAGAGATCCGATATGAATTGTCTGATTGCCTGGAGAAGTAGAAGATTTCGTTGTCCTCGCTGTTGAACGAGTCGAGCACTGTCAGCGCCCCGTTGTACGCTTTCGGCCTGTACTGGATGTTTACGGCCATGTTGGTGTTCAGGTACTTTATGGCGTACCAGCCGTCATCAACGACGGCCCAGCTTTCAGCGCCATAGCTGCGCTGAGGGATGATCGCCAGGAGCAAGGCTATCATCACAAATACGAAAAACGATTTTTTGACTGCGCTCATTTCTCATCTCTCCTTAAAATATATGTTGCTCCCGCTGGGAAAGCCCTGGCGTTTGAGGCAAGAAGCTATTGTTCATGCCTAACGCGGGCGCAGGGGAGCGGCTCCCGTCAGCCTTATGTGAGGGGAACCTTATGCAAGAATTATATCATGCCTCGATATTTGTGTCAATAGTTTTCTGAAAAAGTTTTGAGAAATATAGATTTGAAAAATTTTAGCAAAATTTATGGAAAACCTGGCATGTCTAACACCAATCCCGCAGCCGCGCTAAAAACGATTTCAAAAGCTTGGACAGGCTTCTTAAGCAATAATTCTAAAAAAGTATGAACCACAGCATTTTTAGGGCATACTATATTGGAATCATTTTTAGGAGGCTTGACTTTGGCGGAACAAGCATTAGAAAAGTCGAGGACAGATGATGCGCTGCAAGAAACCTTGCTAGAGCGCGATTTTAAGAACGTGTGCAAAGCTTTCATGGCTTTGCGCGAGTTTGAGGGGGAACTGTTCCAGCTCGAAGAGGACTATGACGAAAGCGTTAAATACTACGACACAGCTACATGGATAAACTTTACTGAGAACCCGGAAAGGGCTGACCTGCTTTCGAAAAAAACCTTGACAGGGATCAGGTACGCGGCTAGTCGCATGGAGGACGCCAGCAACATAGCGTTTGACAACCTGACAAGGCTTCTGAAGAAGGCGCTAAGCTCATCGCAGAGAATGCAGAAGAGGATTTTTGGAAGAGCATATACGTTGTCAAAAGCTGAGATGAACGACTTCATCGAGCATGAGCTGGAAGACCAGTTCCTGGAGGAAGACTTTCCAGAACACGGCGAATGGTACGACTACTTCATCATGGCTATAAATGAAAGACTGGAAAGCTACTTGAACCAAGAAGAAGAAAGCTTTGTCAGGATTGCCAATTGGAAGAGAGCGTTCAAGAAGGGGTTTTAATGTTAATATTTCTGGAAAAAAATAAGGCTCTGAATTTCAGAGCCTTATTTTTTTGCTAAAACTTTTGGCTAAACTTATCTAATGATTCTACCGTGACAACCACTGGACAAATAGACGTAAATGGCGTAAACGCAAGCTTTGTCCGCCGCATCGGACTTTAGTCAAAGCCTTGATAATAGGGCCTTGATGGAGTTCTTACGGCAGAATCATCTAATTAAGACTTATCCGACTCATTGGCTTTTTTTCTGGCCGCTTTTCTTGCCGCTAAATTTGTCCGCCCATTTACATAGTCAGCCTGGATCTGCGCTCTTTTTACCGCTCTGTCATGGAAGTCCACAACATCCTCGTGCATTCTCTCTATGAATTTAAAAGCGCGTTTCGCTTGGGCGAACGGCGTTTTCAGCATGGCGTTTGTTGGCTTGCCTTCAGCGACTTCCACAGCTTTTTCGATTGTGGCCATGTGCTCTTTCGTTTTGGCGTTGTTCCTTTCTGAGTAATTGGCGAGCGACCGGAGCACGTTAGCTGCCGTTATGTACTGGTTATACTCGCTGCAGGGCACTTGCTCCGGATCAATCTTCGCAAGATCCGCTTCCGCCGCCACTGCCAGAGCTTCCGCCGCCTCGGTCATAGCCTTGATTTGCCCAGCCAATTCCGTGGCCCAGATGCTCCGCTCCTGAATTCCAGAGCCCAGCCGGCTGCCCGATGGCCTTGAGCGGCGCCTCACGACTTTAGAGGATTTCGCTTTGACGGCTGGCATCGGAAACTCAGGCGCTGGATTCTCGCCAGGAGCGCGTGTTTCGAGAGGTGCGTTTTCTGCGCTAGCGCTACCGCTGCTTAAATCAAAATTTTCCATCAGTGAATCCTCCGCGATGCGCATTTTATTTGGATTATGCTTTAAATTTATTATAGATCAAAAAAGTTATGAACGCCAGCGAGAAAAAAATAAAATAATCGTGGCCAGACATTGCCACCTTGAGTTTGAACGCATGATAAAAGTCCGGGAAAATCGGGAGCTCTTTAATTGTCGAAACATTGATATGTTTTGAAGTTATTAAAACAATACAAGGCCAGGGCTCTTTAGACTTGCCATCCCGGGATTTTTGCCGCTCTCCAAGCTGCCTGTCGCATCAAACTTAGATTTCACGCGTTTCCCGCATCCAAGATCCCAAGCATGTATTTTCAAGCATTATCAATATTTCGACACTCAAAAAGCCCTGGCATGCGCCAGGGCTTTTCTCATAAAGCATATTCAAATGCTAATTTTCGTAATCCTCCAGGCCGTTCCAGCCGTAGACGCCAAGATCCACTCGCCCATTTTCAAATTTGACGCCTTCCGCTTCAAGTCTGCCTCTTTGAACATTTTCCCCGCCAAACAGGTGCCCGGGGCATGTTTCGCCTAGCCTGTTAAGCACCCTGTGGCAAGGGAGGCCCATCGAACTGTCGCACGAATACATGGCGTAGCCGACAACTCTTGCCCAGTGGGGATTTCCTGAAAACCGCGCTATGTCTCCGTACGTTGAAACCTTGCCTTTTGGTATTTTTCTGACCGTCTCGTAAATCTTCTCGTAAGCGTTCATAGTCGCCCTTTCGCCTGAACTGGCGCTTGAGCATATCCCAAAACAAGAAATTGGGATATGCATCAAAGGTTTGATTCACTGGAATCACGCGATAGGCATCCCACTGCGATTGGGTTCGCCTATTTCTCTACAAGAGTCTCCCCGGCTTTCCTTCCCTCCGCCATGGCTTTCGCGGCAGAGTAGACAGCTTTTGACTTGTAGTCGTTGTTCCAGCGGTTGACGCTGACGTAATCAAAAATGGTTGCGCCAGTGTGGCGGCAGAAGCGATCCATCTGATCCATGCATTCGATGGCCCCGTTGCCGGATCCGCCTGGGGACGCCACGAGAAGCGTCTCCTTTTTGCAGAGCGCCCCTTGGCCAAACTCGCACCTGCGCAAGCGGTCAAAGAATGACTTCAGGGTTTCGTTCATTTCAGCCCAGTAGACTGGAGTGATAACGATGAGCTTGTCTGCGGCTTTGACGCTTTCTTGAGCCTTGGTGAATCCGTCATTGCCAAACGCGCACTTGTGCCAGCTGCGGCAAGAACCCCAACCGTCGCCGCAAACTTTGCACCTTTCTATGCCTGAAAGGGAAAGGATCTCAACTTCGCCGCCGCCGTCGCGAACCCCTTGGGCCGCGATTTCTATGATCTTGTTGCAAAGCCCGTCTTTCTTTGGGTTTCCTGAGATGATTAAAAACTTCATGCCATTGCCTCCTGATAAAAACGCGTTTACATAGAGAGCAGTTCCCTTCGCTCCAGAGAAGGCCTGCGAAACCTTTTTAGAGCGGAAAGTTTAGCCTTTTTCGATCACAAGTATATCACGCGGAATTGTATTTCGCAACAAGAAAAAGCGGCAGGAAGCCCGCCGCTTTAGGAGCATATCCCAAAATTATATCCGAGGCGCGTTCGCCAGGATTTTTCCGCTGCCATTTCGGAATTTTGGGATATGCTCTAGATTATGCTTATGCTTGCTGCAATTCTGAGAACCGCATCAGCGCTTCGGCCGCCTCGGATCTGGTGACAACGCTCTTTGGAGACAATGCGCCTTTCTCGTCCAGCTCGAACACGCCTGAAGAGACAGCCCAGTCAGCCGCGTTTGCCGCCCATGGGGAAACCTGTGAAGCGTCTGCCAAAACGGCTTTCTCGTACTTTGAAATTCTCCCGTAAACTCCAAGCGTGTTGTAAAGCATGACAGCCAGCTGCTCTTTAGTGATCTCGCTTTCAGGAGAAAAAGAGTTATTTCCAGTGCCGGTTGCGATGCCTGCAGAAACCGCCCACTGAACGTAAGGGGCGTAGTACTGGTTAGATGCGACGTCTGAGAAAGTTCTTTCGGTGTAGGCTGATACATCCGCTTTTTCAAGCCTTCCAAGCACTGTGGCTATCATCCCGCGAGTCATGGCGACTTCAGGGGAGAAGCTGGTGGGGCTGGTTCCAGCGAACAAGCCGTTTTCGTAAACATAGCGAACCGCTTCGCTCTTGGGAGATGATTCTGGAATGTCTATAAATGGGCTGAACCATGGGGTGACAACTGGCTCAGTGTAGCTTATGGCGTATAGGCCAGGCTCGTCAGCTTTAACAATGGCTGCTTTCGCCTTCTTGTCATAAGACGCTTTCACTGGGACAAGCTTTCCGGTTTTGTCCAGCCTGCTTGCCTCTATCCCCTCAGCCTTCTCGCCAGCCTTGAGCTCATAGGGAATCTTCAGCTCAACTGGGACTATTGCGGGAACGTTGCCTACTGTAACAACAAGGCTTATTACCAGGCTGTCAGCGGTAGCTTTCTGCTGGCTTGCGGTTAGGCTTGCAACCTCAGCCTCTTTGACGCTCACTTGTATGATGCCCTTTGAAACCTCAGCTAGCTGAGCCAAAGACTCAGGGGCAAAAATGGCGGATCCTTGAGAGAACGCCACTTCCAATGGATTTCCGGCATTTGCGAATGCAGCTGCCGCAGTCTTGGCCATGACAGCCGAGCTTACGTCGCCAATGTTGGAGAAGTTGATGATTCCTCCGCTTTCGGCTATATGGTTGACCATGGCCGTAGACAGGGCCAAATAGGCCTTGCTTCCCTCAGGAGTGTAAGGCGCTTGAACAACGCCGTTTTCTGAAGCGGGCACTGTATGGACTGGATTCGACGGAGGAGTGTATGGAGCGCTGGCTGCAGGAGGCGCTGGAGTGGCAGAAGGCTCGGGTGCTTCAGGCACCTCGGGTGCTTCTGTCGGAGTCGGAGTAGCTGGAACCTCAGGCGCCTCTGTCGGAGTCGGAGTAGCTGGAACCTCAGGCGCTTCAGTCGGAGTCGGAGTAGCTTCAGGCACCTCAGGCGCTTCTGTCGGAGTCGGAGTCACTTCAGGCTCTTCAGGCGTTTCAGGAACTTCAGGCGGCGTCGGCTCCGCAGGGCTCGGAGTCACTTCAGGCTCAGCCGCCAATACAGTGAAGCTGACCTTAAAGCTTTTCTCTTCAGCCAGATCAGAACCGGACACTGTTACGTCAGCATTATAAACTCCGGCAGAAAGGCCTTCTTTGGGGCTGACTGAAAACGCTGCGGGTTCCCCAAGGGGCTCAATGGAGCTGATTGCTGTTATATTTAACACAAAGTCAGCGCTTGACACTGAGATCAAAAGATCTCCAGTGGGCTGGTTTCCGATGTTGGTTACTTTCACTTCCAGAACGGGAACTTCGTACCCTTCAATCAATTCTGGGAACGCGTATTCGCCTTGGCGATCAAGCGCGATATCCCAAACCGGATCTGGAGGCGCGTCTACAATAGAAACTGAGGCTGCGCCTGAGAATGCGGGATCAAAAACGGATGTTGCAATGACTTCAAGGGCTGATCCAGACGTCTCGCGGGAGTCCAGGGTCAGTATCCCTGTGTCGCTTATGGCTGTGTCAAAGGATCCGCCGGAAACGCTCCACAAGACTTCAGAATTATAGTCTCCAACCCCTTCGACAGTTGCCTGGAACTGCTGCGAGCTTCCGGCGATCAGGTCGACTGAGCTTGGACTGACTGTGACGGACAGAATCTTTGGAATAAGCTCGAATGAGGCTTCCAAAGCCACGGGCTGATCTGGCATCTCGAATTCGGCTTCGGAAGCCGCTTCTGAAGCCGCGTCCAATTCAATGCCTTCTGCGGTCCAGCCGGCAAACCTGTACCCATCTTCTGGCACGGCCAAGACTGATATGGGGGCGCCTTTTTTGTAGCTTCCGGATTCAGTGCCTGACACGCTTCCGCCTTCGCCCGCTGATACGGCGAATTCGTAGAGCTTTGCAAGGACAATGAATTTAAGGGTGAGGGCAATGCCTGCCACGCTTACGGTTTCAGAGTAATCGCCAGGCTCAAGGCCAAGGGCGGGCTTTATCGAAAGCGCTGTGGAACTGCCGGGAAGCAGACCGTCTGGGCTTTCAAAGGCAATATTAAAGGATTCGCTTTCGGGTTCGACCACGAGCTCTTCCGATACGTCCGTGCCCAGGTTCTTTAGGACAAGCTGCGCTTCTTCCAGATCTTCGTCTGCGTACCCTTCAGTCAACGCAGGGAACTCATATTGGGAAACCTCGGATTCGTATTGGTCAAGCAAAACCAGCAGCGGGCTAAGGTTTTGGATCGCGATCCAGCTGACCGCTGGGGCCTGGCTGCCAGTTGACGTAACGCTGTAAGTGACTGTTTGATCCTCCGCCAGCTCAAAGGTGAATGATCTTACAGTGGTGCTTACCGTTGCAGGAACAGTTCCGGCTTCAAGCGAAGTGTCGCCGTATGAGACTGTCAGCCTCATGGGGCGATTTGACCCGCTCCACCATTCGCGATGGGCGCTTGTGATTACGTACTTGCCAGCCTTAAGCTCGAATGAATAAGACAGGGATACCCCTGACGCATTGGACGTCCCATAGATGCCAGTGGCGGTTTTGTCGTAAACGTTCATGTTTCCGCCCTTTTGCGAGAAGGCTGAGGTGATGCCCCAGGCAGTATCGGCTGTCTTCACTTGGTCGGAAGTCTCATTTAAAAGCGTGTCGCCAACAAGCTCCTTGACCGCCGCAAACGGAGGCGATTGCCCTGGCGCGCTGGGGTTGTCAATGTCAACAAAGTAGACGAGGCCTCTTGGAACAACCTCGTAAACCGCAGTGACAGAATAGGTGTCAGTCAAGCCAGTTCCCGTAAAGGTGTCATAGGCTTTCGCTTGGGCAAAAGCGGCTATGGTATCATCGCTCCAAAGGATATCCGCAAGCTCCCCTTTGATCTTCACTTGGCTTGGGAGCTCTTCTCCTGCGTAAGCGGCGCCTGCCAGCCCTAGCTCCAGGTCAATCGGGCCTGGCGTATATTCGCCTAAGATATAGATGCCATCAATAGTGAGGGTGCCTGACTTCAAAGTGCCGATGATTGTATGAGGCCCGTTGTCCAAGCCTCCAAGCAAGAATGAGATGTACCTCGCATCTGATGCGCTTGTGGAAGCGCTTGAAACCGCTGGCTCTCCGTCAACAGTGACGTCAAGAACGGCGGCTGTGCTTGCCGCGCCAGACAAGGCGATGCCTGTTCCTGTTATGTCCAGCTCAAAAGTGCTTCCAGCAGTAGAAGACTGGGCGATAGTCCGGTACCAGTTGTTGGCGTCTCCGCCTCCAGGCCCGCTCAATGTGAAGCCGGAATACGCGACTGAATCGTCATGGCTGTCAACAAAAGCTGTGCCATAAGGAACCGTGCCCGGGACAGTCTCAACAAGCAGGTTGTCAAAGTAGGTGAGAGCCCAGGAGCTTCCAAGCTTCACGCGGCCAAAGAGCAGGGACTTGTCTGTGTCCAGGTACTGGCTGACTTGAATGCCGTCAACATACGCCGTGATGTTTGCGTTCTTTCCTTGCAAGGCTATTCTGTACTTTCCTTCAGTGTTTGCAGCCACTGTTCCGGTGGCCACTGTCGCGCTATGCCGCTTGAGCGTCCATGCGCCGTTTCCGTCTATGCGAAAGTTGTAGCCGCTTTCAAGTGACATGCCGGTTTGCTGGCGGATGGCTATGGCGGCGTAGTTGGCTGTGCCAGGGGTAACCTCGACATCGACGCTTGCCTTGTAGTTGCTCCAGCGGTGATCGCCTACTCCAGCGTTTGGCGTGTTGTTGTTCCACTGGCTGACGCTTGCGGTTAAGATCTGGCCAAGCTTTTGCCCGGAGGGGCTGTCTTGTACAACAAACGCTCCAGATCCGTCAACGAAATAGCGGGGCTCATTGCCCCTGGATTCGAGATAGGAAATATTTGATTTTTTTGCTCCGTTTTGGGTTCCGACTTCTACGTTTCCATAACCTTCATACTCAAAATCGTCTGCATAGAGGATCTCGTCAGTGTCGTCAAGAACCCGTCCAGTTGAATCAGTGTCCAGAACTGCCTTTTCGTTGTCTTCTGGCAATGACATGCCTGGATTGCCTGTTGTCGTTAAAGTAGCCATGGAAAACGGCTCAAGCGTGTAGTTGTAGTATCCGCTTCCGGACTGGGATATTGTCTTGTCAAGCTGCATGTAGCTGTCCGTCTTTGTCAGCCAGACCTTGAGATCCGTGCTGGAAAGAGCCATGTCCTCAAACTTGATGTGGTACGTCCGGCTAAGCGGGCTGTTGTTGACCGCTACAATGGAAACCGCCGACTTGTCAGGCGCGGCCAATGTCATGTAGCTGTAAGCGCCAGAAAGGTTTGAAAGGTGCTCATTCATGTTGTTGTTTCCAGCGTATCCGCCGCTTGCCTGAGGGATGGCCCTCCAGATGCCGCTGGTGTTGCTTTCGTTTTCCCAGCCTGTCTTCGCGAACTTCGAGAAATGTCCAAGGGTGTAAAGCCCTTCATCATAGTGCAGGTATCCAGCCCAAGGCTCTCTTGCGCTGACATACTCTTTGTGCCCGTATTGAGGCCCTTCATAAAACGCGCCTATGGCTGGCTGGAAGATGTAATGGGTCTGGCGGGAGTACACAAAGGTGTTGATGTAGGTGTCCACGATAGCCAAGGGGCTCTGGTATCCGCCAAGCGTTCCGGCGCCGCCGCCATTGCTGTCAACAGTCTTGTTCTCCTGGTGTTCGGTGTATCCGAAAGTTGCGACTCCTTCGCTGTTCCACACTTCCTTGTCGCTAACGTCAGCCATGTTCCTGACTGACTGGTCAGCGCCAGAAACGTAGTGGAACCCTATGGCGTCAACTATGTCAAAGAATTCAGGATCGCTGTTCATGCGCGCCACTGCTGGCCAAGCGTCAATGGCGTCATCGGTTATGATCTTTATCGCGTTGTACTTGTCTCGCGCCGCTTGATTCATGTAGTCCGGGAAGGCTGTTTCATTCTTGATTCTCCCGGCCATGTCCTTTATCATTGCGACGTTTGCGCTTGACTCGTTTACGTTGGGGTTCACGTAGTCAACTACATACCCGTACTTTTCGTAAGCGTCAAAGAAGGTCTGGCTGTACCATTTGTAGAGCTTTGCGTAGTCGCTTCCCGTCCAGTTGGGCGCGTTCCAGCGAAGCACGGACACTTTCACGTCCGGGTTGAAAAGCTTGGCGTCAGCGGCCAGCTGGAAGCCAGGAGACCTGGATGCGTCAGCCTCTTCGTCTTCATATCGCATGGTGCAGGAGTCAGAGCCTGTGGAGTTGTTTCCGTCATTGCCCATCTCGATCTTTACATGGGTAACTATCGGGTTGTCTCCCCCGAAAAGGACTTCCAGCAGCTCCCAGTACTTCTCTGGCGCCTCGGACTTGTAGTCCATAAGCAGGTTGCTGGTGCTGTTGCAGCTCAGTACGCCCCAGCCTTTGTAAGTCAGGCCATTCTTGTTCAAGGCGGCCGCGTCCACGTCAGCGCCTCGCACCACAATCTCTTGCCCCGCTTGGGCAACGCCCTTTCGCAGGACTATTACGTTAAATTCCCTGGTCATTCCGTCGATAGAGGCGGTAAATACAGTCTCTGTGTCATCGCTTGCCGACACGGCCTTTGCGCCGTCAAGAAGCTCTGGCTTGCTTGAAGTCCATGTTATGGCATAGCGATCCTGGGAAACGGGAAGCTCGTCTCCGTCAGCCATGAAGGTCGGCACTGTTATGTGAGACAAAGCTATCTCAGGCGTTCTCTCCTCAAGCAAAAACTGGGGGCGATTGGCCGGGGTCGCGTTTGTGCTGTCGTAAAGCGAAAGCATGACGCCGTTCACAAGCATCTCAAATTCATAAGTGGTCTTGCTGGGATTGGCCAAAATGTAGTCCGTCAGATCAAACTCCAGCGGGACGCCCGCGTTCATGGATGTGATGACGTTTGAGTTGGCGGCCAGGGACTTGAAGGAATAGTCCTTCTTGACAGGCCCTCCGTTAGTGAGAGTCGCCGGCAAAGGCTCGTTCAGCTCGAAAAGCGTAGCCACAACAGGCGCTCCGTTATGGACATACTGAACCATAAATTTTACAGTCAGCTTGCTTATTTGATCAAGAGATATCCCGCTTGGAAGCGAGAAGCGGATAAACGCCGCTCTGCTGCTTCCAACATTTCCTGCGGCTGTTCTGTTCTCGGTCACTCCTGACCAGTAGCCCTCAGGGTTTTTCGTGAAGTTGGTGGAATCGTCCTCGTTGCCCGCTAGCCCTGCCCTTATGAGGCCAGCGTCGGTTGAGCCAATGGTTGCATGCTCGGTGATGTAGTAAGGGCCTGGATTGAAATCTGCCGCCTTGGCTTCGACTGTGAAAGCCGCAGCGGAAAAGGCCATGATCAATGCCATAACCAGGCTTGCAATCTTTTTAGGTTTCATATGACGCTCCTCTCTTAAATAAGCGTCATCCATGCTTGCGAGCTGCGCTCGAAAGCAAAGGCTGGGTAGGCCTGCAGACGCTTCATGCGCTTTGTCGGCCCGAAATCCCTCCTTTCTTCAAATCCGTGTTATCCTAAGCTTGCCAATTTGCAAAGCTTTTGCATTACGGGCGCGGGCATTCTGGAAAATGCTCAAAATCGCGCCTCTGGTTTGCACTGACTATATCAAATTTGCCTAAACAATTGAATAGAATATTTGCAGCACTTTATGCAAAATTTGAATGAGTTTATCATAGCAAAGCTGTTTGGATCGCCAACCATTGCTTTGGGAAGTAGAAAAATTTAAAGTGCGATCATGTTATTTTGAATTTTCAAGCCGCAAGGCGTTTTGAAACATGCAATATTTATATATAAACCTGCCATATCTTGATAAATTTATAGGTTTTCCGATATAACAAATATTGGTCAATAGACGCAGCTGCGTTGCGGCTGGATATTCTTGGTGCTTGTCAAGCTAACGATTATACTTTTGGACGGAGAGCTATCAAATTCTCTGCTTGCAAAAGCATCAGCCTCACATATTTCACGCTTTTTCCAATAACCCGGCATCTCCAGCCCCCTATGTATTGCTTGAGGCAAAATTTGCACCATCCCTCAACTTTTTCCCAGTTCTGAAAAGCCCGAAATACCGCCCCTCATTTGCTTATGCCTCCCGCTATTCTTGTTGCGCGGCCGCGCTGGTTGTGATAAAGTGGTACTGAAAAACGCGAGCTGTCACAGCTCGCGCATATCAATGCAAAGCCGGGAGGGCAATATGGCTATAACACCTAAAATAAACGGCTCACTCAAAGAGTCTGGCGACTTGTTCACTCTTCCCAAAGACAGGCTGTCCGCAAAAGGGGCGACAGAAAAAGCCTTGGTTTTGGCGGAGCGCCTTCAGAGACTGCCAGGCTATGAAAACCTGGAGCTTGCGCCAGTGGATAGCGCAGAGGCGACGCTTGAGATAGCGTTCGCAGAAGGGCCTGAAGGCGGATACAAGCTGAAGGTAGAGCAAGAAAAGGTGACAGTAGAAGCATACGGCGAAGAGGGGGCGGCCAACGCCTTGGCTACCCTGTACTGGATGCTCAGGGACGGAAAAGGAACAGCCTCCGGATGCGAGATCATAGACATTCCCGAATGCGGATACAGAGGGTTTGAGATAGACTCCAGCAGGCACTTCTTTGACACGGATACAGTAAAAAGCATGATAGAGCAACTCTCCCTGCGGAAGATGAACAGGCTTCACTGGCACTTGAGCGATGACCAAGGGTACAGGGTGGAAAGCAAGGCGTTCCCGTCCCTTAACAGCATAAGCTCATACAGGATCGAAGAAGACGGCAATAAGTACGGAGGGTACTATACCCAAGAGCAGATAAAAGAGATCGTAAGCTACGCCAAGGCTCGCGGCATTGAGATAATCCCCGAGATAGACGTGCCTGGGCATGTCGTAAGCATTCTGGCGGCATACCCAAATCTGAGCTGCAGAGAATTGCCTATTGCGGTCACGCCAAAGTTTGGGGTCATGAAGACAGTCTTTTGCGCCGGAAAAGACGAAGCCTTGGATTTTGCCATAAAAGTCATAGACGAGGTGGCTGGGCTATTCCCCTTCGAATACTTTCATACAGGCGGAGACGAAGTGCCAAAAGATGAATGGAAGGCTTGCCCGCATTGCCAAGAGAGGATCAAGAAAGAGGTGCTTGCTGACGAGGAAGAGCTCCAGTCCTGGTTTGCGGAGAAGATCATTGGCCGCCTGAGAGAGCTGGGCAAGACCTCCATCTGCTGGAACGACGCCTTGGTGTCCGGCAAGCAGAGCGACGACATCATCATACAGTACTGGCGGGAGCAGGGGACATACTGTTCAGACGAGCTCAAAAAAGGCCGCAAATGGATCTACTCCTGCTTCTCGAACTTCTACTTGGACTACACTCCTGACGTCACGCCGCTTAGAACCGCGTTTGCCTTCAAGCCTGTTCTCAACTCCGGAGAGCTTCTCACCAAAGAGACTGGGCTTCTGGGCTTTGAAGCGGAGCTTTGGTCTGAGTGGATACCCACAAAGGTGCGCCTGGAGCAGATGGCATTCCCCAGGATTTTTGCGCTGGCCGACAGGGCCTGGAACGGCAGCGACTCTTATGTGGAGTTTTTGGAAAGATGCAACAAGGAGGTTGAGCGGCTGAGGGAAGACGGGATAGCATGCTTTAGCATGGAGGAAGCTGATCCGGAATAAAGAAATATAAAAAATAAAAAAAAATAAAAAATAAATAAAAAAAATACAAAAAATAAAAAAACAAAAAATAAAAAGCAAAGCAAGGGCTCCCCTCCGGGGAGCCCTTGCTTTGTAGCTTTTTAATGCTTTGTCTTTAGAGCTTACTGCGCGGCCGCCTTGAGCGGCGCCTCAAATATGATTGGCCCGCCCTTGCAGCTGAGTTTCCCAGCCTCCACATTTACAGGCTCCCCGTCTATCAGGTTCGAGTAGATGCCGTCAGGCACCTGGGACGAAACCAGGGAGGAGTGGCCCTTGACGCTGAAGACGCCAACCATTTGGGTCTGGGTGGCTATGGACTTGTGGACAGCAAGAAGAATCTCGTTTGGAAGAGCTGTGACCTTATACGAGGAGTCGGTGAAAATCCGGCTCTTTTTGATGTTGTAAAGGATCCGCATTAAGCCTGAGATGTCAAAGCCCGTGTTCCACTTGATCTCGTCTCTGCCGAAGAGATCCGGGTGTTTGGTGTTTCCCGTCTCCTGCCCTGCGTAAACAAGAGCAGCGCCTTTCTGGAAGTAGAGGAACGCTGTCCAGTTCCTGAGCTGGAGCTCGTCAGGTATCATGAACCTGGCCCGCATGTTGTCGTGGTTTTCAAGGAAGCGAAGCTTTACGTAGTTTCCGGGATATATCCCTTCCTGCCCGCTTATCCTGTCGGCATATTCGGCGAGGGTGTTTTTTCCCTCCAAATAGCCATGGAAATAGGAGTTAATGTCGTAGTCGTAGCAAATGTCAAACGCCTGGTAGGTCTCGGAGTCAGAAAGGCTGTTGAAGCCCAGCGCCCTGTTGTATACAGTAAATCCTGGATCCACAGTCTCGCTTAGCCAGATGAAGCCAGGGTGGACTTTTTCCACCTCAGCCCTTGCCTTCAGCCAGAACTCAAGGGGGACTAGCGGCGCCACGTCACAGCGGAACCCGTCAATCACTTTCGCCCACATGGCGAGCGTCTCGATCTGGTAGTCCCAAAGGCTGGTCTGGCCGTAGTCCAGATCTATGACATCAGCCCAGTCTCCTGTCTTGTTGCCGAATCGGCCCTCGGGAGTCTTGTAGAACCATTCCGGGTGGTTCTCAGCCAGCCAAGAGTCAGGAGAGGTGTGGTTGTATACCACATCTATCATGCACAGCATCCCCCGCTTGTGAATACTGGCTACAAGGGAAGCGAAGTCCTCAGTGGTGCCAAACTCCGGGTTCACTTTGCGGTAGTCCTTGATGGCATAAGGCGATCCCAGAAGCCCCTTCCTGTTCTTTTCGCCAGTCGGGTGAATGGGGAGCAACCATATGATGTCTGCCCCAAGTTCCTTGATCCTGTCAAGATCAGCCTCAACGGCCTTGAAAGAGCCCGAGGCGCTGTGGTTCCTAACGTAGACGGAATAGATGACCTGGTTTCTCAGGGACTTGCCGGTATCTAGCGCCATTTGTATCTCTCCTTGGTGTTTGCAGAACACCCGTGAACTTAAGGGCACATCCCAATGTATTATGGCTTGTAAAAGCGCGAAACGTATCGTTGCTGTCAACGAGAAATCCCGCTTTTCCGCCATTCTTGTTTTTTAGGACATGCCCTCAGTGCTTTTCTAGCTTTGCGCAGAGGATTTTTTTTCTTGCGAGTGGTATCGCTCGCAAGCATAAGAAAAGCGCAACGCTTTTCGACCGTAGTATACCAGAACCCCAACAGGAATTCAACGACCAACTTTACGTTCGGATTCTGGGCCTCACGAGATTGTCGGCTTCCACTAGCTCATCCATGCTTCTATCCCACTCCGTGTTGACTTCCTGAATCTCTGGATGCGCGAGGAAGTAGCTGATGGTGCGCCTTATGCCCTCAGAGAAGGGAACCTCGCAAATGAAGCTTGGAACAAGCCTTTTCAGCTTTGAGCAGTCTATTATGCAGCTGCTGGACTTGTCTCCAAGAAGGTCGCCTAGCTTCTCCGGGATAAACCTGGCTATCTGGTCAGCGCTCATGTGGACGATCTTTGGCGTCTTGCCAAGCGCGTCTCCAATTGCCAGCGCTATCTGATCCCAGGACAGCACCTCGTCAGTGGCTATGTTGAAGGCCTCTCCTATCGCTTGGGTTCGGCCCATCAGGCCAACAAAGCCCTTTGCGAAATCTGAGTTGTGCGTGACAGACCAAAGAGAGGTGCCATCGCCATGGCATATGATTGGCTTTCCGTCAAGAATCCTTCGGGCTAGAGACCAAGGCTTGTCCCAGCAACCCATGGCGTACGGTATCTGCGTGTCTCCATAGGTAAGGGATGGCCTCACGATTGTAGCTGGAAATCCCAACTGCCTGTAAGCCTGCATCAAGGCTTCCTCACAGCGGCGCTTCTGCCTTCCGTACTCCCAGTAGGTGTTGTTAAGCGGCAGGTCTTCCGTGACAATGTGCCTTTTCATCGGGCGCTCGTATGCGGCGCACGAGGATACGAAGATGTATTGCTTGGTTTTTCCTAGAAGCAGCCTGACGTCTCGCTCGATTCTCTCAGGCGCGAACCCTATCCACTGGGCAACGACGTCAAAACTTTTGCCAGCTAAAAATCCCTTCAAAGAATCGATGTCGTCAGCGTCACAAACGAACACTTCAGCTTCCTTCGGCACGTGCGCCGGCCTTTTTCCCCTGTTGACTAACGTGAGCTCCCAGCCCTTTTCTATCGCGAGCTGTGAGACTGCGGAAGAAATGAGGCCGGAGCCTCCTATGAATAACGCTTTCATGTCAACCCCCCATTGAGCTTACTTGTGAGCGATAATTCGAAAATATAACTGATGAACGCTCAAACCGGCACCTATTGAAGAAAGGACAACCAATTTGGCAAAATGTCGATATTTGCGCGGTTTAATTGGATATTTGAATCATAAATATTCATATGGGCCGCCAAAGCGCTGCCCCAAACATTCAAGCGTGTCCTGAAGCCCTGGGCTTATGGACGCGCTTTTATACTCGCTGTGATCGGCTGCCGGCTCTTTTAGTCCTATAAAAAACGGCTAACGGCTAAGAAAAGGCCGCCCTTAGAGCCGCATCATCCTCAAGCCTCGAAAGATGGCAACTCTTTTTGAAAAATGCTGGAGGTGCTTAGCATGATGACAACATGTCCCAACTGCAATGCGCCGCTCAAGGCAAACTCGGTGTTTTGCGTGAAATGCGGAGAGCGCATAGCGGAGTACAGGTATTGCGCAAACCCGGAGTGCAAGGCTAAAGACGCTCGCTGCGATGACGATGACATTCACTGCAGGGTCTGCGGAAGCCCGACCGTCGCGCAGTACCCCGCGCCGCCGCCAGAGCCTCCCAAAGTGGAGGAGGATCGGACTTGGATCGTGATACTAACCTTTATAGCCGCCTTGGTGATGTTTTACTTGACCAAGTGAGGCGCTTTTTTATGGCGAATGCATGTTAGCGCTATGCCGAAATTTCGCAAACGCCGGACTTTGCAGCCTCAGAAATAAATTTCGGATACCTATTAATTTAGCGCTTGGAATAGCCGATCTCCTTCTTGAGATATGCCAAGCTCTTTATTGAGATACGCGAAGGCGCGTCTTAGAGCATATCCCAAAATTCCTAAAGAGGCGCAGCGAAAGTCAAAGCACTGCTTTAACGCGTGACTTTCGCAAGCCCTAAGATTAATTTTGGGATATGCTCTTCAGGAAAAGCTTGCATAGCGAGTTTTTCCTTTTTTTAGATCGAACAAAATATTGGAAACACAAATGTAACAAAAGTTCCTCGTAAAAATCAGACTATTTTTTAGCAGCATTCGTATTTAGGTTAGTTATTGTTGCTAGATGAACCATGGTCGGACATCTGTCTCAAGGATGTGCCTGGAGGGAAGCGCCCCGCCAGCGCGCTCGAAATTGTTCTGGAAGAATCGGCCAGGCAGCCTTGATAAGGAAGGGGAGATGCTGGTGCGCATGATATAGGGATGCAGACCCGTTAAGCGCATATCCAGAGGCATGAAAATGCTTGAAATAGTATTTGGCCATATTTGAAAAACCGAAGCGGACAGCCTTGCACCACAGGCGGGCCCGCTTTAACGCGCTCATCAGTTGAAAACGCAAAGATACGCCCTAAAAAGTGCGAGGATAACCCCTGAACGCTTCAAGGCCTAAAACTTCGGATTACAAGCCATGACCAATTTTGGGATATGCCCCAAATCTTCGGATTATAAAAGTCGAATCTGCCACCCTGAAAGGCACTCAAGAAGCGTAGGAATTCGCGAGCGCATGAGAATTGCGGCCTTGCGCTTGCGAGCCATTCGGGCGCGCGTTTGGGCGCGCCAAGATTTACAGGGGGTTGACTCAAATGATTGTAACTTGCCGGAACTGCGGATCCAAATGCGAAATAGTGGACAACTATTGCAGGCATTGCGGAGCGCTGCTGGAATTGGGTTCTATTACAGGTACAGAAAGCCCTATTCATAGCGTGCCAAATCTTCCGAGCATCCCTAACATTCCTAGCACAGGGGAATCGCTACCGGAGCCCACTGAGACTATTGAGCCGCACGAGGACAACACTTTGGTGAACGTCTTGATGATCTTGACATTGATTATCATAATACGCCTTCTCGTGGGGTAGCCAGGACGGCAGGCCGAATGCGCAAGAGCGCGTTCAGGCCTTATTTTGGCATCAGCAATTAGCCGGAATACAGGCTGATTTGCGCCAGGACGGCATTGAATCACACAGAGCCTAAGGAAAACTCCTAGGCTCTTTTTTGTTGCCTTTTTTAGGCGAGGACTGCCCTTGCGAGGACTGCAAAAGAATCGCGCCGGAACATGCCGACGCTTGGATGTGCCGACGCTTAGTGCATATCCCAAAAATCCTTCAGAGCCCTAAAATTAATTTTGGGATATGCACTTGGACGCGGATCAATTATAACAGCAGACATATGCTTGCACAATACCAATTCTGAAATCGGAAGCGCAGGAGGCCTTGCTGGCAACCACATGCAACGGCTTTTTTTAAGGACACGCTCGTTATTTCGTCAGCCCCCAGCAGATGCTTGCAAGCGGGATCCTTTTTCGACGACTGGGTTCTGACGCGCGATTGACCCTTGAACAAATTTCTGCCGTATGTTAAACTAGGTTTAAAGCCGTGCGAGGGCTCCGAGAGCGAGTTGGAAAGCGCGGAAACCCGGGCTTTTGAAACCCAAAATTGTAAAAAAGTATACCTTTTTTCCGCCCATGAGAAACTGCAACTCCATAAAGTCACTTTGCCGGAATTACGGGCTTCGTCCATTGGACGAAGTTCTTTTTTTGGGCTTTTTTAGGGATTGGAAAAACGTATACCTTTTTCCAATCCGTTTTTAATTGAGACAAAAGTCTCGAAATGCTAGAAAAGGTCTATCGCGCAAAGCGTATCAGGGGGCAAGTTTCAACATAGGGCCGTTGCGTTTTGCGAAAAAAGCCAAACCAGACCGGGGGATGCAAATGCAGACGATAGCGAAGCTTTGTGAACCAAGAAAAAACGTCTTTGATGACACCAGCCGTGATGATGTTTTGAACTTAAGCGATTTCATACAAGGCAAAATCGACCCGACAAAGTTCTTTGATGAGAACTTTACGACCAAGGGCATGGAGATTCTTCTAGAGACTGCGTTCAAGAGGTTCTCTGGCAAATCTGACACAGGAGTGATAAAGCTCACCCAGGCGATGGGCGGAGGCAAGACGCACAATATGCTCGCTTTGGCGTTGCTTGCTCAAAACCCTGAATTGCGAAAGCAGATGGTTAACGGGAATTTCGATAACATCGGCGAGATTACGGTAGTAGCGTTTTCTGGGCGAGAGAGCGATGCAAAGTTTGGAGTTTGGGGGAGCATTGCTGAGCAGCTTGGGAAAAGAGAGTTTTTTGCAAGCTACTACTCTCCTCTGCAAGCCCCTGGCGAAAGCGCATGGGTAAACTTGCTCAAAGGCAAAAAGGTGCTTATCCTGCTCGATGAACTGCCGCCTTACCTTGTAGACGCAAAATCAAAATTGATAGGAAACTCCGATCTCTGCAACGTGACTGTTACAGCCTTGTCAAATCTCTTTACTGCAATAGGAAAGGGAGAGTTGGCAAAGGTATGCCTTGTCTTTTCTGATCTGAGGGCAACGTACGAATCTGGCAGCGTTCTCCTGTCAGAAAGCTTTAAGGAGCTTGAGAGCGAAGCCAATAGAGTTGCGCTGAACCTTGAGCCAGTGGCTTTGAATTCGGACGAGGTATATGACATCCTTCGCAAGCGGCTGTTTGTGCGATATCCGAAAGCAGGCTCAAGCGAGGTCAATGAGATCGCAATGGCATACAAGGAAGCGGTAGTTAAGGCAGGGAAATCCGGGCTGACAGGGTATCAAGGAGAGAGCGTATACCTTGGGATAAAGGATTCTTACCCCTTTCACCCATGCATCAAGGAATTGTATGCCCGTTTCAAAGAAAATTCCGGTTTCCAGCAGACGCGAGGCCTTATAAGGCTGATGAGGCAAGTGGTTAGAGACTTTTATGAAAGCGGCAAGGCGGACAAGCAGAACGTCATCAACGTATTTGACGTTAACTTGAACGAGAGAGCCATGATTTCTCTCATAAAACAGATCAAGCCTTCTCTTGACTCCGCGATCGACCATGACATCGCTAACGGCAACAAAGGCGTTGCTGAAGAAATCGACTTCCACAACAGCGAAAAGAAGGAGCAGTACGCTCAAAGCGTGGCGAAGCTTCTGCTGATGTCATCTCTCAATGCAACGCCCAATGGCATCTTGGGACTGTCAAGCTCGGATCTGCTGGGGTTTCTCTGCAAGCCAGATACAGACCTCAACGTTTACAAGAAGGCGCTTGATGAGCTCCTAAACAAATGCTGGTACCTAAAAACTGACAGTCGTGGCCGCATGTATTTTCAGGACACAAAAAACTTAATTGCCGATATGAACGAACGTGTGCAAATGTGTACCATTGTTGACACGATAAAAGAACTTAAGAAGATCCTTGGGGCAACTTTCGAGCCGAGGATCAAAAAGTGCTATGAAAAGCTTTTTGTGCTTCCTGCTATTGATGAGATCCACATTGAGCAAGGCAAGCTTTCTCTTGTGATTTCGGAACCTCATGCTGGATCTGGCCTTCACCCTGATTTGCTGAAGTTTTACGAAAACTGCCCTTATAAGAATCGCGTCATGTTTCTCTCGGGGCAGTACAACATCATGGAAAAGCTCTATGATAACGTCAATCGCTTCAAGGCTATCAGCGATATAATGAACAACATGAGAAAAGAGCATGTTCCAGAGACCGACCAGCAATACAAAGAAGGCGAAAGCCTTTTTGACAAAAATTCAGCTGCATTGCTGTCGACAATAAGAGAGGCTTTCATAACTTTGTACTATCCAGTTAAAAGCGGGTCATCAACTGTGTTGTCAAATGTTAACATCAAGTTTGAGTTCGTTGCGAACAAGTGTAATGGAGAAGAGCAAATCGTAAAGGCGCTCACAGAAGAGATGAAGTTTGAGGACTTAAAAACCGATGAGCGCACCCTTGATGCATTGCGAAGGAAATGTGAAGCCCGCATATTCACGCAAAAAGAAATGCCATGGTCACAGATTCTTGAGAGGGCAGCGACAGAAGTCCAGTGGCAGTGGTATCACCCAAGGCAGTTGGAAGAGCTTCGCGCGAAGAGCCTCAAGTGCGACGCTTGGAGGGAAGTGGGCGGATATATAGTCAAGGGGCCTTTCCAGAAAGAACCGACGGAAGTAGTGGTAGTACAGGATGACTACGATTTCCAGACGGCTGTTTTCAAGCTTAAAGTCAAGCCTGTTCGCGGTGACACAGTATACTACGATTTTGGCGCTGTTCCTACTAAAGCTTCAAACATAGCCCCAGCAACCCTCAATCTCAAAGAGCCGACGGCGAACTTTCTTTGCATAGACAACGCAGACAGCGACAACCCTCATCCTACCGGGAAGATGCTAACTTGGAAGGGTAAAGTTTCTTTGAAGCGTGATCAAAGGCAAAATGCCAATGGCAACCAGACTTTGGAACTGAAAACCCATCCGGATTTCGAGATTCGCTATACTACTGACGGCTCGAACCCGAAGGAAAGCGGTGGCTTGTATAGCGGAGAGATAATTCTTCAGCCAGGCTGCAAGTATGTTAAAACTGCTGTCTACTATAACGACGATTTGATTAGCGAAGAAGACATACCCATTATAGCCGCGCCGCAAGGCAAGAAGCTGCTTGCAATCAAAGACGACAAACCTCTTGAATACACTTTGAATACGCAAAAGAAGTGCGGCGACACTAGGCTTGCCTATGCTGAGTTTGCAAAGATGGAGCAATTGCCAGGAACTCGTGTGCACAAATTTACTGTTGTAATCAGCGAAAAGAGCAATTCTGAGAATTACATGGAGATCCAAGCTGTCCAAGTGCCATGGGATGTTAACAACTTGCGGTCGATGGTTGACCTTATCAGAGACAAGGCCTTTGCGGCTAAAGATGTTGAGGTCGAGTTTTCGTACAAGATCATCCTTTTTGAAACTGGGGCGGCGTTCAAACGATGGATAGAAATAAACAAGATAAACGCGAATGAACTTGAGAAAGAGGGCGCAATTAAACAATGAGGAAGCAAACCTACGGCTTTGGCGTTGATCCTGCGCAAAGCAAGAACCACTTCTTTGTGCTGATGCCACAAAAAGAGCTGGACGATGCGCCTCTTGTGCAGATATATGAACGATACTCGTGGACGAATAGCGACGAGCAAAATCTGGAAGACTCTGATGTTTTGCGCATTGAAATATCGAAGCATAAATGGGGAGAGGTAAAGCTTGCCTTGATTAATGAGTTCAATGCCCGGCTTAAAAAGGAAGGGTTAAAAGTCGGGAAATTTGCTGCAACTGGAGGCACTCCCATAGAAAGATTGTTCGGCAAAGAGATGATGGTGCTTCTTTGGGGCATAGAGAACGCCGATCCTTCATACATCCCGACGGCGATACGCAATTGGAGAGGGCTCATGCCAGAAGAGCGTTGGTGGCTATATACGATGACCAACGCCGCAACCGGAAACATAAATGACAAAACAGGCTGGCGAGCTGCCCTAAGGTTTGCGCTGTGCGAAAACCCTGTGGTGGACCGCCTACAGGTAACCGTGTTTGATGATGATATTGGCAAGGGGCCTATAATATATGATCAGTTTCATTGAAAAACAGTTCCCGGTATCGAAACTCTCAAAAGAGAGCTTTAAAGAGCGAAACGCAAAAAATGGGCAAACTATTACCGGCCTGGGCAAGTGGTGGGGAAGAAAGCCACTTGTCCTTGTTAGAGCTGCTATCCTCGGATGCTTGATGCCCACAAGCGACAATCCTCAACGGGACATGGATGTCTTTCTTAAAATTATGAGCATGGATGCCCAAGGGCTATGGTTGCGCCATATGGATAAGATAAACAAATCTGACCGATATTGGCAATTAAAAGGAAACGAGTTAAAAAATGACTTTGAAGTGCTTAGCTATGACGAAAAGCTAAAAGCCTGTGTTAGGCCTGAGCAATTTACGCGCCCCTCTAATGATCAAGTGTGGGATGACATAAACTTGCATCTGGGCACACAGGCGAACAATCTGCAAGACCTCATGCGTCAACTATCAGAAAAGCGCTATGGCAAGGGGGCTGTTATAGGTGACTGCTTTTGCGGCGGTGGATCCGTGCCGTTTGAAGCGGCTCGCATGGGGCTTGATGTATACGCTTCGGATTTAAATCCTGTTGCCGCACTTTTAACTTGGGCTACGCTAAATATATGTGGCGCGAGTGAAGATGAGCTGAAAGAGATAGAAAAATTCCGAAAAGAAATATATGACAAAGTAGACAAAGAGATAACTGATTTGGGTATCGAGCATGACGACAATGGAGACCGCGCCTATATGTATCTTTATTGCGTTCAAGTGCGTTGCCCGGAATGTGGAACTCTTGTTCCTATGTCTCCAAGCTGGGTCATTGGAAAAGGTACAAAAACTGTAGCGCAACTCATAGAAAACGGGGATAAGTATGATATAGCGATTAAAATGAACGCTAGCGATGATGAGATAAAAACCGCTGAAATTGGCACTGCAACAGACAAAGGTTTGCGTTGTCCGCATTGTGGACGGACAACGCCAATAAGCGCCTTGCGCCATGACCGTGTTGATGAAAATGGAAATGTAATCTATGGCTTGCGAATGTGGGAGAAGACCGATTTCGAACCTCGTTCTGATGATATACTCCAGGAAAGGCTATACTGCATCAAATACGAGAAACCCTCGCTCAACCAAAAAAAGGCTGAACGGTATTATCGCGCTCCAAATGCCCGTGATTTGCAGAACGAAGAAAAAGTGCGTGAAATTGTTGCTGAAAACATAGAACATTGGCAACGCAATGGGTATATACCAAGTACAGCTATCGAACCTGGCGAAAAGACGATGGAGGTTATTCGGAATCGCGGCTGGAGTTACTGGCATCATCTTTTTAACGCAAGGCAGTTGCTGCTTATAAGCAGTCTTTCTAAAGCTATTGAAAAAACTCAAGAATTGAAGCTTCGAGTAACTGGAATGCTGGGATTAAACAAATGCGCTGACTGGAATTCTCGTTTGTGCCGGTGGCATTCGAGCGCCGCAAATGAGAAGACAGAACAAACATTCTATAATCAAGCACTGAACACCTTATATAACTGGGGGACACGAAGCCTTATTGGTGCTGAAACTTCCTGGCTTTATGATATAAATAAGTATCCAACCAATAAAGCTGTGACATGCAAAACTTGCGATGCGCGAACAATTGCTGAGCAATCGGCGCTTTGGATAACGGATCCTCCTTATGCAGATGCAGTTGTGTATCACGAGCTATCTGAATTATTCCTTTCTTGGGACAAGCGTCAAATCAAAGAAGCCTTCCCTGACTGGTATGCCGACAGCAAGCGAGTTCTTGCGGTTCGCGGCGATGGCAACTTTGCGCAGGGCATGATAGAAATCTACACCAACCTCACGAACCACATGCCTGATGACGGCATGCAAGTCGTGATGTTCACTCATTCTGACTCTGCGGTATGGGCTCAGCTAGCCTTGATCATGTGGAAGGCAGGGCTAAAGGTCACAGCGGCTTGGAACATTGCCACCGAGACCGAAGCTGGAGGGTTAAAGGAAGGCAACTTCGTTAAAGGGACTGTGCTGTTGGTCTTGCGCAAGAGAACGGGAACCGACGAGGCGTTTCTCGACGAGATAAACGCAGAAATTAAAAGAGAGGTTGTCAGCCAGATAGAAAGCATGCGAGAACTGGATGAAAAGGAAGAACCCAACTTCGCTGATCCAGACTTTGTTCTAGCGGCGTATGCCGCAAGCTTGAAAGTGCTGACATCGTATTCATCAATAGGGGAAATAGACCTTGACTATGAGCTTGAACTGGCTATTGCCAAGTCTCCGCTATCAAAGATAGTCGAATTGATAGAGCGAGCCAAGAAACAGGCTTACGACTGCATTATCCCTATAGGATTCGATGGCTTCTTGTGGAGAGACCTCTTCCCTTCTGAGCGGTTCTATATCAAGGGATTGGAAGCCGAGAAAAAAGGCGATTACCAAGTTTCAACTTACCAAGAATATGCAAGGGGCTTTGCGTTAACGAGCTACAAGTCGCTTTTAGCTAAAGCCAAGGCAAATGAGTGCCGCCTGAAAACACCCTCGGAGTTTGCCATGAGGACAACCAATGATGTGCCTGGTTTTGAGAACTCCACATTGAGGCTTGTGCTTGCGTCAATATACGTCTCGATAAAGGAGGACGAGCAGCCTGCAAAGGGTTTGTCGCATTTGAAAAACAACCTTGTTGACTATTGGGGCAAGCGCGACTTGCTAAAGCAGCTCCTGACATTCCTGAAGGACACAAAGAACATAACCAATATGCCTCACTGGAGCCAAGCGGCTGCCATGGCTGAGCATATATACGTGCTTCTTGACAACGACAATATTTGATGAAAGAATTCGCGATTGGCGCTGCCTATGCTTTGAGAGCATATCCCAAAACATGGGACAAGCTCTTGATTGCGAAGCGAGGAGTTTTTCAATGTGAATCGGTACTCATCTCGCACAAACAAGCTGGGAGAGCTCCTTGTCAAAAAGCTTGAGAACGCTGCAAGCTATGACCGCATAGCTGGGTACTTCTGCTCATCCATTTTGGAAGTGGCGGGAGAGGCGATTGAAAAGGTCACAGGAAAAGTCCGGGTGATCTGCAACTCAGGCCTTTCGCCTGAGGATGTGAAGACAGCCGCTCTCGCCAAGACTACCATGAGGCAAGCATGGAATGACTTTAGGCCAGAGGCGGTTTATACGTCAAGCGGAGCTACGAACAGACTTAGGCGGCTATACAACCTTTTAAAATCAGGGAAGATGGAAGTCAAAGTCTTGCCTGATGAGATCTTTGGGCTGATGCATGGCAAAGCGGGCATTGTGACATACCGTGACGGCAGCAAAATTTGCTTTCTGGGCAGCGTCAATGAAACAAAGAGCGCTTTTACCACAAACTATGAGATCATGTGGGAAGACAGCGACCCAGTCTCAGTTGAATGGGTGCAGTCCGAGTTTGACGCGTTTTGGCGCGACAAGAACGCAGTGCCTCTTTCGGAATATGTGATAGAGGACATTAAGCGCGTGTCTGAGCGGCGCACCATCTCCTTGAAAGACTGGAGAGAGGTTGGAGAAAACGCTGTTCAGGCTGTAGCTGTAGAAGAGCCCATTTACCGGAACGAGTTGGGTTTATGGGCTCACCAGAAGTATTTCGTAGCTCGCGCCTTTAAGGAGCATAAGCAGAGAGGCGGCGCCAGGCTATTGCTGGCAGATCAGGTTGGGCTGGGCAAGACCATTCAGCTTGCGATGGTTGCAAAACTGATAGCGCTTTATGATGAGAAGCCCATTCTGATAATTGTTCCCAAAACGCTATTGCTCCAATGGCAGAGCGAGCTCAAAGCCATGCTAAACATGCCGTCAGCCATATGGACGGGACGGTTGTGGATCGATGAAAACGGATATGAATATCCAGCTGACAGCCTGAAAGCGATCACCAAGTGCCCCAGAAAAGTAGGGATTGTCTCGCAAGGGCTGATAACAGCCAAAACTGAATCGTCAGAACTTTTGAAGTCATTGCGCTACTCATGCGTGATACTGGATGAAGCCCACAGAGCCAGGCGCAAGAACCTTGGCAAAGACCATGACAAGAACAAGGCGCAAATGAACAACCTGCTTCAGTACATGACAGAGATATCTGGAAGAACCAAAAGCATGCTCCTGGCAACGGCAACCCCTGTGCAAATTGACCCGATTGAGGCGTTTGACCTTCTCATGGCGCTGTCGATACCCAGAGAGGCTGAAAAGGTGCTTGGAGACAATTACAGCGTATGGAGAAGAACTCCAGCGCTTGCCATCAAATACATTGAGGAAGAAGCGCCTTGGCCGACTGCTGACGCCGAGATGTGGGAAATTGTCCGAAACCCCTTTCCTTTGCAATCCGAGAACAATACGCGAATAGGCACTTTGCGCTCCCAATTGGACATTTCAGAAGATGTTTCCGTGTTGCCGCAAAGCCTGTTTGATGAGATGAGTGTGCCTCAAAAAAATAGGGTGAAGGCGCTCTATTACGATGACAGATTTATCAAAACTCATAACCCCTATATTCGGTCGATAGTCAGGAGAACTCGCGACTTTCTGGAGAGCAACGCCAATCCTGAAACTGGCGAGCCATATTTGAAGAAAATTGAGGCTGTGCTCCTTGGCGAAAATGACTCCGAGTCGTTGGAACTGGTCGGCTACCAGCTTCAGGCATATCAAATCGCTGAGGAATTCTGCAAATTGCTCGTGTCCAGGGTAAGAACCGGAGGATTCATGGCAGTTCTGATCTTGAAAAGAATCGGAAGCACAATGTTTTCAGGTGAAAGCACTGCCAAAAAACTTCTGTCAAGGGCAACAGAAGGGAAAGATAAGTTGCGACAGGCATTTGAAGAGCTTGAAGAAGAAGACGGATCTGATGACTCAGCTTCGAACGAAATCCTGGATCTGTCACAAGAAGAGATAGAATGCTTGGAAAAGTTGGTAGCGGTACTTAACTCCAATACAGACACTGACCCCAAATACAATCGCATCAAAGAGATTCTCACAAAGGGCGTCGATGACGAGGGCGCTTGGAAAGACAAAGGCTGCATCCTGTTCACCCAGTATTTTGACAGCGCGGTATTTGTGGCTGAAAGCTTGTCCAGGGATTTTGCTGGCTTGCCTATAGGCCTTTACGCTGGCGGAGACAAATCTGGCATATATAAAGACGGCCTTTTCAAGCGCGAGGGAAAGGACGATATTAAGAGCCTTGTTAAAGATCGAGCACTCACATTGCTTGTGGGAACTGACGCCGCTTCAGAAGGGCTGAACCTTCAAGCCCTAGGAACGCTAATCAACATCGATCTCCCATGGAACCCCACAAGGCTTGAGCAACGCAAAGGGCGCATCCAGCGCATTGGGCAGTTGGCGGACAAAATATACATTTACAATATGCGGTACAAGGATTCGGTTGAGGACAATGTTCACATAAAGCTGTCAAAGAGGCTGAAGGATATTCATGCTCTCTTTGGCCAAATTCCTGATGTTCTTGAGGATGTCTGGGTTTCGATTGCGCTCGACGACGAAGCTCAGGCGGAGCTTGCCATAAACAAGCTGCCGACAAAGAATCCATTTGTGCTCAAGTACGAAGAGTCCATTCCTGATTGTGGAGATTGGGAAAAGTGCTCATTGGTGCTGGATGAAAAAGACAAGCTAAAAGAGCTTTTGAAGTGCTGGTAAGCCTGCTCTGTGTGGCAAGAACTCCTGCCGCTCTGGGAATGCGAAAGAAAAGCGGAACTGGCGTGAACACGTTGCTTTTTATAAAGAGCATATCCCAAAATTTTATCCGAGGCGCCGGAAAAATCCGGCGTTGAAGCATTCGCCAGGATTTTTCCGGCGCCATTTCGGAATTTTGGGATATGCACTAAGAGATGCGTCTTGTGATTTACAAGGCTCATCTCTTTTTTGTGTGCGACGATATTTTTGCTATTGCCGTCATGCCAGAATATTTTAATGCGAGCCAACAAAATCACTTGCAATAAGCTTTTGAAAGATGTATGCTTTAACCGTAAAACAAATTTGGATGGAATTCTAGTCAGGTGCATATTCATGGAAATAACGGGTTGCGACGAAAATAACCTTCTAAACCTTGCAAACCCTGCAACTCATGAAACCCCTCTAAGCCCCCAAGCCGCAAGATGAAACAAAGAAATGGAGCTGAACAAAGATGTCGCTAACAAAATCTGTGGTACGAACGAGAGAAAATGTCAGGACGCATAGGGGCCTGAAAGATAAAATCGCTGAATTGGAACGGGAGCTGGTGCGCAAGGACGAAGAGATCAAAGGCAAAGAGCGCGAATTAGAATATAAGGAAGTACTGCTGAAGCACAAAGATGGATGGCTTGAAGGCAAGAACAAAGTGATCGCAAGCAAGGATGAAATTATAAGGATTTTAAAACTGCATATAAACATTGTGGTATCCAGGCAAGAAAAGAAGAGGATGCCATAAACTTAAAACTGGGTTTCTGGTTGGAAGCATCTAGCGAATGGAGGGCTGAATCATTGACTACTAATATGATAGTTGACGATGAAAGAAAGCGCCTTTTGGCAAATGCAGTCTTGCGATTGGACCATGCCCGAGAAATGAGGATACAGGCCAAAATAATAGCGGATTTGGAAGAAAAATGCAAAGTCAAAGCTGAAGAGATTAGAATTTTAAGGGAAGAAAATAAAGATCGCGCTCAATGGTTTGCAGCCTTGGTTGAATCTGATAAAGCTGAGGCTGAAGAGAGAAAGGCCAGAGAAGAGATCTTTGAGTCTCTTGAGTTTGACAAGATAATAAGGGAGAAAATTGAGTCTTTGGCAAAAATCACTCCGATCACTTCGGCAAGAGAAAGTTAAGGTGTTTAGGATACAAGCTTGCTGTTGAGAAAGTTGAGAAAGGAAAGCTTATAATGAAGTTGTCTGCCGTAATTGAAGAGAAATACAAGTTGTTCAAGAATAATAAGAAATTAAAAGAAAAAATCGCCGAATTAAACAAGAAGTTAGAAGCCAAGGACTGTGAGCAAAAAGACAGGGACGCCGACCTGAGACGCAAGGATGCTGAGCTGAAGCACAAGGATAAGATGTTTGAAAGCAAGGACAGAGTGATCGCAAGCAAGGATGAAAGCATCGAGATTTTAGACGCTACGCTGCAGTTTGTCTTGTCAAGAGCCGAGAACGAGAACGCGATTCCAATATCCAATTAACAGCCCGACACGTCCTAACACTCAAAGCCCCAGCCATTGACTGGGGCTTTTCATATCCGTGAGAAGCTTTCACTGCATGCCAGCTATCAGCTAATGTCAAAAACGCTCCTAACCTTCAACCCCGACGGATCCCCTTTGAGGATCTTCACTGTCTTCACCCCAGCATTTATGCTGAAGAAGTTGTCGTCAAGGAGAAGATCCGGGTCATCGCTGTAGATCTCAACTGACATGGCAAGAGCCTGGGCGGTGACGGTCACTTCTTTGCCGCATTCGGACAATGAGACAGAAAGCTTTGGATCAATGAACTCAAAGTGCTTGGGCGGGCTGAACAGCACGACGTTTGAGGAGACAAGCTCTCCGTCTGACTCAAACGAGACATGGACGTAGTTGCTTTTCATGTCGGCGGTCGGGAGATCCACTTTGTCAAGCCAGAGGCTTGAAAGCGGAGCTACAATGACCGGAGAAGAAGACTCTTCAATGATCGATGAGTCTGGGTTTCTCAGCTGCCAGCTTACAACGCCTTGGACCTCTTTCAGTGTTTCGTTGGAGACGCAAGCCTTGAAGCTCTTCTCGTAAACGAAAGGCTCGGTGTTAACGTTTGCGCCTTGGGTATCAAAGCTTTCTTCTTGCGCCGATACCAGGACGGGGGCGAAGAAGCGCTTCGCGCTGTATTGAAGGGCTTTCCAGCGCCCGAAATAGTCAATGGAAGCCCAGGATGCAACCGGCCAGCAGTCGTTGAGCTGCCAATAGACAGCGCCCATGCAGCGGCCCCTGTTTCTCCTGAAGTGCTCAACTCCGTACCTAACTGCGTCCGCTTGCAGGAGCTGGGTTGCGTAGACCAGTTCCTCAAAGCCCTTGGGGTACCTGTAGGTCAGCCCCATGTAGCGCAAAATCGTGCCGTTTGCGGACTTGTTGCGCTGGTGCTTCTCCATTACGTAGGAGAACATGTTCCTGTCTTCCGGCAGGGTGAAAGTTTCAATTGTTTTTACGCTCGGGAGCGACTGGAAGCCAAACTCTGAAGCGAAGCGGAAGAAGTGTTTGCGGTATGCAGTGAACGGCAAGCCTCCATGCCATACTTCCCAGTAGTGGGCGTCGCCCCTGTTCTCGTCGTTTGGAGCGTCAAAGCTTCCGCCTGATGATGGCGAGGCTGGCCAATAGAAAGTCTGCGGCGCGTGAAGCTTGACCAGATCAGGCATTATTGACTGGTAGAGCCTGAAGTAGTCCCCAAGCTGCTTGGGAGTGTAGTTCCAAGATCTGAAGCCCAGCTGAGCCTTTCTGCCGCGAAGTGATATCTCTTGATTGTCCAGCATCTGCCACTCCATCTCGTTGTTGCCGCAGAAGAGCCCCAACGACGGGTGGTGCCTAAGCCTCTTTATGTTCTGCTCAATCTCCGACCTGAATGACGCCTCGAACTCCGGCGTAAGGTCAATGACAGCGCATGCCACCATAAAGTCCTGCCAGACAAGCAGTCCCAGCTCATCGCAAGCGTCATAGAACCAGTCGAACGGGTAGAAGCCGCCGCCCCAAATGCGTATGCAGTTCATGTTCGCCAGCGCCGCAGACTCAAGTAGCTCCCTGGTTCTCTCTGCAGTCATCCTGGGAAGGAGGTGATCTTCTGGAATGTAGTCAGCGCCCATGGCAAAGACAGAGTATCCGTTCACGTTTATCTCAAAGGACTCGCCCCACTCGTCTTTCTCCTTGCGGACAGTCACGTCCCTGATTCCAATCCTTCTTTTCCAAGAGTCTATCTTTTCCCCGTCCTTGAGCAGGTCAACCTCTACAGAGTAAAGCGGGTGATCGCCATAGCCGTTGGGATGCCACAGCTGCGGGTACGGGATTTCAATTCGAAGCCCATCAGCCTCAAATATCTCGCCTGATGGAGAGATTGCCCTGGCCTCGTAGGTGTAATTGCCAGACCGCTTTATCGATGGTTCCGGAACAAGCAAAAGCACCGCCAGCAAATCGGTGTGGCTCTGCGACACAAGCACGTCAGGCAGGGTAGCCCCTTCGTCAACCTCAAAGTACATGTCCTTCCAGATGCCAGCGTCAGGCAGCCTCGCGCCCCAGTCCCAGCCAAACATGCAGTGGGCTTTTCTTAAGTGCGCGAACCCTTTCATTGCGTCTGAGGATCCGTCAGCGAAGCTTATCTCGTTCAACTCTTTTATGCGCTTCGTAGGAGACTTCAGCCTCACTGAGAGCAGAGCTTTGGTTCCCTTTGGAAGCCCCAGCTCATAGCTGTAGCGCAGGTGCATGTTGTCCGCTGTCCCGATCAGCCTTCCGTCTAACGCAAGCTCGGCCACTGTGTCCAAGCCCTCGCAAACCAGCCTTGCGCCGTCTTCCGGGATTTCAATCTCTCTTGAGTAGGTGTAATCATAGCCAATCAGTTTCAGGGCAGCTTCTTCGTTGTCCCGCCAATAGGGATCTTCCATGAGGCCAGCGTCAAGAAGGGCTGAGTAAACAGATCCTGGAACTCTCGCGGGGATGGAGCTAGGTATGGTTCCCCCAGATAGGGCCCATTCTCCGCCTAAACTTGATGTCTTTTTCATAAACACGTTTTCACGCGCCAATGGCGCGTCTCCTTTCGGATCAGGCTCGCAGGATAAGAGCATATCTTGAAAAAGTCCAGGTGTTTGCTCGCGGAATCCCGAGCAAACATAGTTAAAGCATCGCTGAGACTTTTTCGGCGCCTTAACGGAGTTTTGGGATATGCGCTAGGGCCTGCGGCTTATCGGTATCAATATATCACAGTTCCTTAAGGATTAATAGTGGAAAATAAGAGCCAAAAATCTCGGCATGCAGACGAGATTTTTGGCCTTTAGGCGAAAATATAAGGATGAGGCGTTAGCCTCATCCTTATATAAATCTTTTTCTTTTGAGCCAGCAACGGAAGGCCCTATGTAACGACTGGGCTATTCTTTGTCCAAGACCGCTACCACGGCGTTTTCCAGCCTGTGCTCCTTGATGTCGGTTACTTTTATGGCAAGGCCGTATTCCTCAATCTCAGGCGTTTGGCCGTCATCTGGAACAGTGCCCAAAATGCCAAGCACCATGCCAGCGAATGTCTGGTACTCCTCGTCAGGAAGGGGGATTGCCAAGCTTGCGGAAACCAAGTCCAGAGGGGCGCTTCCGCTTATCCTCCAGGTCTTGGAATCTATGCGCTCGATAAGGGGCTCATCTTCAGGTATGCTGGAGTCGTCTTCAAGATCTCCGACGATCTCTTCCAGCAGGTCGTTCATTGTCACAACTCCGCTCATCCCGCCATACTCGTCAAGCACTACGGCAAAATGGTTCCGGCTCTTTTTCATGTTCTTGAAAAGAACGTCGGCATGAACAGACTCGGGAACAAACTGGGGCGGCCTTACCGCCTTCTTCAAGACTTCCTCCCTTGATCTCTCCTTAAGTCGGAAGAAGTCCTTCGCATACAAGACTCCGTATATGTCGTCCGCGCTTTCATCGCATATAGGATAGCAAGAGTAGCGGCTTTCCTCGATGGTGACCTGCCATTCCTCATCGCTTTCCTCAAGCCAGAGCATAGACACTTCCGTGCGGTGAGTCATTATCTCGTTTGCCGTCTTGTCGTCAAACTCGAAGACGTTGTTTATGAAATACTTTTCGTCCTCGTCTATCGCGCCTTTCTCGCTTCCGACATCAACCATCATCCGGATTTCCTCTTCTGAAATCTCATCCCCTTGCGCGTGGGGGTCTACCCTCATAAGGCGCAAAAGGCCGTTTGTGGATTTTGTCAAAAGCCAAACGACAGGCGAGGCTGCCTTGGATAGGGCGTATATTAGGCCTGACAGCGCCAAGCCGAGCTTTTCAGCGTTTTGCATCGCCACTCTTTTGGGCACGAGCTCGCCAACTACCAATGAAAAGTAGGACAGAATCAGGGTAATGGCAACTATGGAAAACGGCTCAAGCGTATCCATGGAAACCATAGGGAAGATTCCTTGCAGCCACCCTGACAGCCTCTCGGAAAAGTTCCCCGCCGCGAAGGCGCTTCCCAAGTAGCCAGCCAATGTGATTCCGATCTGTATGGTGGCCAGGAACTTCGCTGGCTGGCTTGTGAGGCTTTTAAGCTTCTGGGCCCTCTTGTCGCCAGTGGCCGCCATTTTGTCCAGCTTGTTGTCATTTATTGATATTATCGCTATCTCGGCGCACGCGAATACCGCGTTGAGCGCCACGAGAGCCACTTGCAGCAAGAGCTGCGATAATAGGGGATCATCTTCTGGCAATTCCATAGCCTCCAGTTCTTGCCTCATTGCCGATGAACTGGCAAGCTCTTAGCGCATATCCCAAAATTCCATCTTTCACAAGCCATAAAATTAATTTTGGGATATGATCTTAACCGATGACGCTTGCATGTGGAATTTTCTTATAGTTGCCCGCCTCAGAACCCAGTCGGGCCGCTCCCGCTAACGATAAGAATATTCTAAATCATGCCGATCATCAGTATAACCGAGCTTGCCCATGCGCCCTTTGCGGGCCGCTTTTGTGAAAAACGAAAAGCATGGCTTTCCGCTTGCTATTGCAGCGCACCCCAATCAAAACTAAGAGGCAGGGATACGCATTTAGTATGTCCCTTTAGAGCAGAGTTTCATTAACTAAAATCTCCCATGCGCCCTCTAGGGATTAGCCGCGCCTAGCGCGTCAAATCAAACGCATTTGCATCTCTCTCTTTCTGTCTGCGCGGCTTTGCCGCTAAATGCCGCTATTGTACGGCCAGCAAAAGAACTAAGCGCTTATATAAGGCATATGCCAATCGAATCCCGGATTTGAAGCCCGGGCCGGTTTGCTTCTTGCAAAAGTCACGCGTTAAAGCGTCTCGATGACTTTGCTGCGCCTTTGATGGAATTTCGCGTATGCGCCTAGTCTTGCCGCTCGCCAGCACCAAGTATCAATAATGAGTATACTAGAAGACGCGAATAAAATCAACATTATGGGCACAAACCAAATTTATTTTTGTGGCGCGCCTTGAAATTTCGAGCCAAGCCCTTATTAAAATTTGCGCGAATGCCGCACTTGCGCCATTTGGCTGAAAATGCAAATTTATGGTGAGTCTTGCGAATTGGCGTGGTTATGCTATAATATATTGGCGATATAAGAGAGTTGCGGCGTGTCCAAAAGCGTTAAAAAGGATCAAAAGGGCTTAAAAAGGCTTAAAATAAAGTCTTTTGCCAATTTCAGCGCCTGTTTTAAGCTTTGGGATGCCATTTTTGCGCAAGGCGCGCAAACTTGCGCCTTGCATTGGGAGGATTGCCATGAATCTGCGAAACTTTGAAGAATGCGCAGATCCGAAAGCGCTGGAGAGCGGGCATGCCTGCTTCTTGGGCAGCGCCATGAAGCCGGTCCGCTATGAGGGCGGACAATGGATATCTGCGCTTAAAGAGGATGAGGACTGTGAGGTCCGCGTCAATCTCACTGAAAAAGACGACATATTAAGCTCGGCATGCTCATGCCAGGATGGAGGGAAGCTCTGCTCGCACCAGGTTGCGGTAATGTATGAGCTCCGCAAGGTAGACAGGGCCAGGGCCCAACGGTTGCCTGATCTGGCGGCTAAGCTTGTGGAGCTGGACAAGCACGAGCTTGTGAGCCTGCTTCTCAGGTGCGCCGAGAGCGACAAAGAGGTAATGGCTGAGCTTATGATGATCAAGGCGGGAGAGCGCGAAGCGCTGGCCATGGCTCGGGAGATGGTGAAGGCCTCAATTGAGAAGCGCTCGGAGCGCGGCTACGTGAAGTACTCAGAAGTCGAAAGCGCCGTGAAAGGCGCCGAAAAGGTCCTGGATAACCTCAGGGGCAGCGGCTACAGCATAAGCGCTAAGATCAAGATCGCTGAAATTGTTATAGAAGAGATGATGGCGCTCCTGGGAGACGCTGATGACTCATCCGGCCACATTTGCACAATGGTTGAGCAGGCTGTTGAGATTCTTGCGGCCATGCCCGAAGAGCCTGGGTTTGACGACTTTGGAAGCATCTTTTCCATAGCTGTCAACTCTGTGTTTGACGGCTGGTCTGAATGGCGCTTCGCGCTCTTGGAATCCCTGATCCCCATGTGCCACAGCAAGGATCTGCGCGAGCGCCTGGAGGGCTGCCTGAACCAGATTTCAGGAAAGAAGAAATCGTCCAAGTACGACAAGGAAAAAGCGGAGCAGATGATGCACGACCTGATTCTGGCGTTTGACGGAGAAAGCGCTGCTTGGAGCTACATATGCATGCACTTGTCCAATAGCGAGTTCAGGGAGATGGCGATAGAAGCCACGCTTGAGAAAAACGACGCTCAAGCGGCGCTAGAGCTTTGCCTTGCCGGCGAGCTCGAAGACAGCGAGCTCTCGGGCCTTGTAGAGAAATGGAAAAAGTTGCGCTACCGCGCTTGCGGGATCTTGGGGGACACCCAGTCCCAGAAGAAGATTGCGCTTGAGTTTGCCAGGGACAGCGACCACTTTTACTTCACTGAGCTCAAAAGGCTGACAGCTCCCGAAGAGTGGGCCAAGACCTTAAACAAGTTCCTGGATGACCACGGAGCGAAGCTCAGGCAAAGCGTTCTGGAAAAGATCCTGGTCCAAGAAGGGCTCACTGCCAGGCTCATGGCATTTTGCAAGAAGCATCCCGAGAAGGTGACTACGCACCACAGGCTGCTTGTCCCGGAATTTGAGGAAGAAGCATGCGCCCTGTTTGAAGACCAGATCAAAGTGGAGGCCCTGAAGGCCTCAAACCGCACCCAGTACGCCAGCGTCTGCAACCTGGTAGAGGAGTTCGCGAAAACCTTTGGCAAGCAGAGGGGCGAGAAGATCCTTCACAGCCTGCTTAGCGTTTACAGCAAAAGAGCCGCCTTCAAGGAAGAGCTCAAACAGATCTCTTTGCTTTAGGCGGCACCCAAAATTCAAAAAAGGGCGAAGGAAAAGTCATGCGATGCTTTAACGCATTACTTTTCCAAGCCCTATAATAAATTGTGGGATATGCACTAATAAAAAAGATTGCCGCAAGCCATCCAGGATAAAAAGCGCCGCTTGGAAATACCAAGACGGCGCTTTTTTGCCCCTTTCGAAGCTCGAGGTAATGGCGCTGGCTGCTCTATTGCTTCATCCCTACCTTCTTCATGAGATATTCGGAGAACAAATCGATTACTGAAGGTCCTATCCAACCGCACAAACCCGAGAAGGCGAATGCGAGGTTAGCCTCGAGATGAATGCTCGCGGTTATGAAGTAGTTCATAGCGCCTATAAATGCTGCTATCGCGCAACCTTTGAGCAAAGCCACGTTGCCAAGCCTCTTGTTCTCCTTGCTGTACAGCTGCCTGGCAAGGCCCCCGAAAGACGCGAGAAGAACCTGGATTAGAACCATGTATGCGGCTTC
This sequence comes from Clostridiales bacterium, assembly GCA_031270945.1. Taxonomy (GTDB): domain Bacteria; phylum Bacillota; class Clostridia; order Lachnospirales; family WQUN01; genus JAISWZ01. The sequence continues at coordinate 69,313 of JAISWZ010000531.1, forward strand.
AATCACGTAGCATCCTCCGTCCTTGTAGGTGGATCGGTCTTGTCGTCCTTTTTCAAGTTGGTTGTGATTTGGTTAACCAGGACAAAATCGAGGATTGAGGTGAGCATGACTATGAATATGCCAGCCATGAAAACCCCGTCAGCAACGCTGTCTCCAATCGCGCTTTCGGATACGCCTACCACTACGAGAAAGCGGTTTTTCAGTGCGCTGTCGGACGGTATCCATCGGTAATGGACCTTCATTGTCTCTCCGTCGACAAGAATCTCTGTGTCTCCGGATCTGCCGGTTGAGATGAAACGGCTTATCGTCAGATTCTTTAAAGGATCAAACTTCAGCTCCGTTTGCGGGGACAGCCGGTTCAGGCTGCCGTCATAAAGAACCGCCAAATCCGCTGACTGGTTTGAAATCATTGTTTCCACTGATATTTCTAAGTGCCTCTTGTAGTAAGCATATTCCTCTATCCAGTCGTTGTCTTGCGCTATAAAGCCATCAGTGAGCTCTGACATCAGGTTGACTTCCCCTTTCACGGACCTGAATGCCGTCTTGAACCTGGAGTCATAGAACAGTCCGTGAAGTGTGACAAAGAAGAAGCTGAGCGCTATCATCAAGAGCAGAGGCAAAAGATAAATATATCTTAGAATTTTGCTTTTAAGCATGCCATTTACCCCCTTTAGACAAATCCAGGCGGCAGCCCTTGCCCGCCTGGCGCGCGTTCGCGCGGCGGTGGTCTTGTTATCAATCTATGGCGCAAGCTGAAAAAAGTGATACATGTTGCGTTAAGATTTGTGGCAAGCGCTTCGCCAGGCTGAAGAGGAGGGTAAGGCGGGAGGCGTTTCGAAACTCATGGGTTCTTGGTTTCATGAATTCTGGAATCGTCCTTAAAAGCGTGTTTAGGGCGAAGGCTTGTCTGAGCGCATATCCCAAAATTCCATAAAAGGTGCCGGATGCTTCAACAGTGTTTGTCTCGGGCTTCATCGGGCAAACTTGTGCGGCTTTTCCAGCGCCATAAAATTGATTTGTGATATGCTCTTAGGCTGTAAATGCGTTCGACCTTCGTCTTGAACGAAATTCTTTGTCTTTTGCATTAAGCGGGCGCATAGCGCCCGCTTATATAAATCGCCTTGTTGCTCGCATATGGCTAATTGCTGCTGTACAAATGGAATCGCGCGCGACGCGCGCTTAGCCGGCCGAGAGCGCATGCTCCAGGGCCAGCGGCCGCAAGGCTTTTCTTGAGTGCTTCATCCAATTGCCATATGTACGTCTTATATAAATTTTTTTATATAAGCTTTTTTAGGGCTATACGTGCGGGGAAGCCTCAGATTGCGCGGGCAATCTGAGCTTCCTCTTAACGCTAGCGCCAGGGCTTGCACCATGCCCTGGCAGCGGAGTTTTCGCTTTTTGGGTTGGCCGTAAAAGTTTAGGGAAAAATCAGAAAATGCCAGCTTGAAAATCTCCAAAAATTAGAATCGTTATTAGCGCCATCCTCCTCAAGCCAAAAGGAAGCTGACTTCTTTAGCGTATTTCGTGAACCTGTCGATATCTGATTCCGTGAATTGCGTGTCTTTTTTCAAGGCGGTGTAGCCAATAGGCTTGGAGTCTTTGTCTCTAATGCTTACGCAGAGCGACATCTTTTCATCTTGAGCTCTTACAAGGTCATATCCGGATTGTGAATTCGCGGCTTGATCTTCCGTGTTTAGTATCACATATGGCGCGGTTTGGAGGTTCACCAGGAATTTTGAGAACAGGGAGGTTGAGATGTTCTGCATGATATGTGAGACAGGCAGCTTTTTCTCCCTGAAGATGTCATAAGTGCAGCTCATGAATTGGAAAGGCAGAAGCGACAGGTTTGGAGCGTTAGGAGTGTTGAATTCCATGATTGTGACCCTGTCGCCTCCGCAGTCTCTCATGATTCTATCCATAAGGGTTCTTATCTCGGCGTCTCTTCTCACCGGAGGAGATGAAGCTTCCTCTGCGGAGGCAGGCGTCTTGTTAGGGTCCGGCTGGGGCGTTTTGCTGTTCGCGTTGTTGTGCGTTAGCGCTTCAAGAGCGACTTTCTGCTTTGCCTTCAGCATGTTTATGCCTATATTGATGAACTGCAGCGCGGCGTACAGGAAAACGCCGTTTATCACTAGAGACACGCCGAGATCCTTGAATTGCGTGAGCATATCGTTTATTTCCAAATACATCACCTTCCTGTCTTTGTTATTTGGGCAGTTTAGACAGGCTTCTGCGGATCAGCGCTATGCACTGCTCCCTGGTCACGGGATCCCTGGGGTTGGTTCCATCTGTGATGCCTTCGGAAACAGCCCATTCCCAATCAGCCTTCGCCCAATCTGATGGTGTCTGCGGGGTTGGCGCGGGAGCGGGAGCTGGCGCGGGCGCAGGTGCGGGCGCTGGCGCAGGAGCGGCTGTCGCGGCTTTGTAGGCGGCGACGATTTTAGCTTTGAGGACTGCCCAGTCTGACGGGTTTTTCACGTAATACAGAGGGCAGGACTTTCCTGTTACATCGTAGTGGCGCTTTACAGCTGTCTCTGGGTTGAACTTCCACCTTATGCACATGTCGACTACAAGCTCGATCAGGCTTTTGGTGGTCGCGTCGTTGAACTTGCCGTCTGCGGCAGGGTGGCAGCACTCTATGCCGATATAGGTTGAGTTGTTTGTCTTCGCCATTGTCGCGTATTCCGAAGAGTAGCTCTTCCCGGCGTGCATCGCGCATTCCTTTTCAGGGACGCACAAGAGAATCTCGCCATTTAGTCCGATGATATAGTGCGCGGACACGTGGTTGCCGCCGGAGCCGGCTTCGAAATAGTTCCTGTTCGCCAAGGCGCTGGAGCCAGGGTTTCCTACGTAATGCACAAGCACCCCTTTGGGGTTCAAAGTTGTGCCTGGTCTGCCGTGAGCGGAGCCAGGGGTCAACAGTTTGTCTTCAATCTTCACTTTTCCATCTCCCTTTCGGTTTTGTGTTAGAACTGGCGGACTATCCCAGCCGCGCTAGGCGGCAGCCAGCCAAGCGCCCCTTGCCCAAAGTGTCTAGTTCAGGAGGATAGGCCCCCCACATATGGGTTAGGACAACTTTCATTACTATCCTATGTGTCCCTGCTAAAAGAGTTACATGAAGCGGAAGAAATTTTCGTATCGGCGGATAACCAGCGTTTTTTTTATTTTTATGGGCATATGGGCAAGCTGGCCGCAGCGCGTGAAACAAAGCGCTAAGCGAAACGCCTAGTCTTAAAGGCAATTTTTTCTTCCGGGCGCGTACGGGAACGCAGTCTTTGGCGATTTTGGGCAGCGCTGTACGTTATTGAGATGTTGTTCCGCGCTGAGCGCCTGAACTCTTGATAGCATATTTGTCGGCTTGTCATATTCTATGTGCGGCTGCCCGTGGGGTTGCAGCAATAAGCATGAACTTTTGATTACAGATCGCATGCTTGCCCGGTTTATGACATTCGTTAGGAGTGTTTTTGTACGGGCATTTCTGCTATAAAATTTTTGGGGGAGGGGGCGAATGAAAAAGTTGGCTTTTTCAAAGCGCATGGGATCAAATAAACGCTTTAAACGCTTGTCTGTCTGACATTTTCGTGGTTAAATTTATGACTAAAAAGCACATTATTTGACATAAGGGCTTCGAGAGACGCGTGCATTGATTTAGGACGGAATTTGATGATTTTGGGTGGCTTTGATGAAAGGAATTCCTTGAGGAGAAGAAGTAAAGGCTTTGATTAAAACCCAAAGCGGTGATTGTGTGCAAGCGATTTGCGTTTGGCAGATAAATGGCAAAGCAAGATGACGGATTCGCCAAAATGCGCCAGGCTATTCTATGCGTTGCAAACCCAGATCCAGATCCAAACCAAACCGAACCCAAACCCAAACCAAACCAAACCAAACCAAACCAAACCAACCCCAAACCCCAAACCCCAAACCCCAAACCAAATTCGCAACAAAAAAGAGCCGCTGCGCGGCTCTTGCTTTGGCTCTCTCAGCATGATTTCTCTGAAAGCGAGATGTGGCTGAGCTTTACTGCATTCATCTGGTTGTCCGCCAGAAGCTCAAGGCAGATGTCCTTTATCTCTATCGGCGCTCCGCTGTAGAGCCTCAGGTAGATGTCCGCGTCATCCAATATCGTGAAAAGCATGCTTTCGCAGCCTTCGGCCAGGCTTTCCGGCAGCTCAGGGGCTGGCCCCTGGGTTGGATGGGCGTCATTGCCAGTCATTGCCTTGTAGGCTGTCGCCAAGAGATGCGTGTGCTTTCTCGCGTCTAGCCGGATAAGCCTGAGCTGGTCTTTGAACAGCTCATTTTTTGCCTTGCATCCAAGCTTCGCGAACGTAGCCTCATTTCCTAGCTCGGTTTCAAGGGCACCAAGCAGCACCCCTGGAATATAGATGCTTGAGCCAAGCATAGCCTTTTCTGCCATAGTCTGTACCTCCTGTAGAGCATATCCCAAAAGCATTATATGTTTCGGAAAAGCTTTTGTTCTAAGCTTTTGCTCTAAGCTTTAGCCTTTCGTGCGCTTCGGGATTGGGGCATTGGCGAGCGTCAATCCAGAAATATCTCGCCGCTTCTAGCCGCTTCGTTAGTAAAAAAAGCTTCTTTATATTCTATGCTCGCTATTGGCATAATTTGCTATCATTCCTTCCAGTATATTTATTGAATGTTAATCAATAATAATAATGGGAATATAAGGCTAAATTATGCTTGAGGTGACAGCCATGGCTCTACGATTTTCAACATTCCTAATGGCGCTGGCGGCATACGCAAATATCGCGATATCCGCGCAGACGCCTGCATTTACGGAGACCCTGGAAAAAGAGGCGGTCGTGTCAGCCCCTTTGCTAAACATACGCTCAGGCCCTGGGATGCAATATCCAGTCCTCTCAGCGCAGAAGAAGGGGACTGTTCTCCAGGTGATAGGCTCAATGGGAGGCTGGCGGCTGGTTCTCCTTCCTGACAATTCGGTCGGGGCCGCATATGCCAAGCACTTGGAGACCACAAAGATGGACGAGCCCCAGAGGGTTGAGATCTTTGAGGACGAGGCGGAGATTTCTGAAGAAGGCTCAGAGCTTTTAGCCGAAAAGACTGATCTTTCGGACGGAACAGAGGAGCTCTCTGACGAAGGCTCAGAAGCTGATTCTCAAGCGGTCGACGCCGATCTGGACGCTGAGCAGGAAATAGAGGACGGCTCAAGCCTCGACAAAGAGCTGGTGTCCGGCAGGCCTTTCAAAGTGATGGCTCAAGGCGATGACGATGAATACGACCCAGCTGAAGAGATGTTCTATGACGAGGAAGCCGATCAGGAAGACTTATCCGACAGCGCCAGCATCTTCTTTGGCTTGGTGAACGAGGCCAGGATAAAGGAAGGGCTTGAGCCCTACACATGGGATGAGAGACTTAACAAAGTGGCCAAGCTGAAAGCCAACGACATGATTAAGAACAAATATTTCAACCATTCATCTCCTGAGTATGGCACCCCTTTCATAATGCTGAAGAACCTCGGGATACTGTACAAGACAGCGTCTGAAAACATCGCCAAGGACACGTCTCCAGAAAGCGCGTTCCAGAAGATGATGGACAGTCTGCCGCACAGATCCAACCTGACAAGCGCCAGGTTCAACAAAATGGGCGTAGCCTCAAGCGATGAGCCTAATGAGGAAGGCAAGACCCTCATGGTTCAGATTTTCATAGAAGAATGATCCAGGCCGGGAAAACAGAGGCGGCTTCGGTTCGCCAGCAGATCCTGCCCCAGGCGCTGGAGCAACTGACAAAGCTTCCAAAGCCTCCTCCCCCAAGCCACGGGCTGGCGTCTGCCGCAGTGACAGGAGACCTTAAGGCTGAGCTTGAAGAGCTTTTAAAGTCGCTGGGGCTACAGGCAGGAAAGGAAAACTTGGAGCTTCTTGAAGCCTTGCTGGACAACGGATTTCCGCTAGACAAAGAGACTGTTTCAAAAATGCGCCAATACGCCCTTCTGTCCAAAGATCCTGGGAAGGCTGTCTTTTTTCTGAAAAACGGGGAAACTATGACCCAGAAGAGTCTTGGGCGATTGAATGCCGCGCTTGATGGAGCTGGCGGACTTGTGGTTGACTTTGAAGGGCTCTCAGAAGCGGTTGAAGGCCTGCCTCCGGGAGATCTTAAGAGCCAGATGGAAAAGCTTTTAAACGCAGCAATGGGTGACGCAGACGCTCAAGTCTCTGAAAAAGCAGCGCTTCCTCGCGCCGTGGCGGGGCGGGGAAGCGTAAATGAAACACATGAAGCTGGAGCGCAGGAGCTGGGATCTGATTCTCAAGAGGCCGAACTCTTGAAGCCCACAGGCACACCGGCTCAGGCCGCTGGACAGAAAGCGGACGCTGAGATCGCTAACGCGAATTCTAATTCAAAGGCGAATGCGGGCCTGGAAAAAGAAAGTGGAGCGGCGCCTGGTGAAGTTGAGGCAGATGGGTTCAAAGAGGTTGAGGCGAGCATAAAAACAGCGCAAGAGCCGGATCTGGAAGAAAAACTTGTTGACGTCAATAAAAAGGCGATAGCTCAAGCAAAAGCTTTGGGCAAGGATCAGATCGAGCCTGAAGAGAAGGGCCTGTTTGAAGTAGCCGAGATGGGGGCCAAAGATGGCCGCGAGGCTGGGAAAGCCATGCCTCTAGGCGCAAAGGCCAAGCGGTTCGCCATCAAAAGCTTGGGAAAGTCGCCCCAGGTTCTTGAACGTTTTCTTGAAGAGACAGTCAGGTTCCTCCAAGAAGCTAAAGAGATCGCAAGCGGAAGCCCTGAAGGGGAGAAAGTGAGAGAGGCTCTGGACAAGCTTTTGAGCCGCTTTGAATTTTTGGCCGAGGCCAAGTCCGCTGTCTTGGTTCAAGTGCCAGCGCTTTTAAATGGACAGGCTATGCCTTTAGAGCTTTACGTGTTCCGGGAGAAGTCCGGAAAGAAGCTCAAAAAGGCGACGTCTGCCCTTTTGGCACTTGACTCGGCAAGGCTGGGGCGGATTGAGGCTTACGTGCAAAAGGCCGATTCTTCTGTAAGAGTGTCCTTTCGGCTTGAAACAGGCGAGGCGGCCAAGATCGCGCAAAAAGGGCAGGAAAAGCTTGCGCGTCTTTTGTCTGAAGCGGGGCTGTCCCTATCAGGCGTTACCTTTTGCCAGATGGAGAAGCCATTCGGGCTATTGAGCCGGGAAGAGGAGCTTTCCGGCGAGAAGGGGTGCCAGCCTTGCACATTGGAGGCGAGGGCTTGAAACGCGTAGAGAGCGCTTGCCTGCGTTTTTGGGACATGACCTAGAGCATATCCCCAAATTCCGAAATGGCACCATATATAATTTTGGGATATGCTCCTAAAGCGCTGCGGCAACGTGGAGGTTTCCAGTGAGAACGACGAGAAAGCGTTTGTCAGGCGCTGTGATAATATATGTTATCCTATTTTTCCTTATATTTATTGGGCTTGCGACTGCGGCCTTCGCCACGATATTCGGCAAGCGCGACATGCTTGTTGAAAACGCGGGAAGGCTTTTGGTGGAGACGCAATCGCTGTCTGACTCCATGACCATGAGCGGGTACAATGAGTTTGATCGAACAGAGAAGGTTGCGCATATAGACGGCATAGTCGCGGACTCAAGCGAATGTCTGCCTGGGATCTCGCGGAAAGCGGAAACCGGGATAAAAGCCAGCTGGGCGCTTCTCAAGGATTCGGTTGAAAGCTCGCCTTTTGAGAATGGCCATGAGACATTCACATTGGCTTTTCTTGAGCAGGTGCAGGACGCCGTGATAGGGGCGATCAGGAAATCTGACTCTGAAAGCCGGGTCACAGTGTTTTCTTTACTTTTGGGAAACGCGCTTCTGGCTATCGCTGTTGGCATCGCCTTGTCGAAGATGAAGAAGTTCGGGGACTCTGGACAGTCAGAGTCTGAAGCGAGAAGGATCATGCTTGACTTGGCGCCTATGGCATGCTCTTTGAGAGACAAGGATTTCACCATTGTAGACTGCAACGAGGCGGCGGTAAGGCTGTTGGGCGCTTCGGGAAAGGCTGAGATAATAGGCAAGCGCTCTGAAGACCTTCTGGGCAGCCAGCCTGACAAGGAGAGCGCCGCGCAGCAGATCGACAAGGCCAGAGCCATCGCAGAGGAGAAGGGCCAGCATGTCTTTGACACTTCCTACGAGGATTTCAACGGCGAAATAGTGCCTCTGAAGCAGACGATAGTCATGGTTGAGGGCTGGGAGCGAGCCAGTTACGCGGTCTACTCAACAGACTTGAGAGAGGTGCTGGAATCGCGAAAGCAGGCCGAGCAAGCTCACTCAAAGTTTTGCGCAATCATGGACAGCATGCCCATATCCTGCTTTTTTGCAGAGGACATCAAGCTCACGTACTGCAACGACGAGTGCGAGCGCTTCTTTGGCAAGCCCAAAGAGGAGATCATGAGAAACTTCTGGAGCGTCATGCCAGAAACCCAGCCAGACGGATCAAACTCTGTCAAAAAGGCTCTAAAGGCCATGAACACGGCGATAGAAAAAGGCGAGGCCAGCATGGACTGGATGTTCAAAGGATCAAGGGAAGAGCAGCTGCCGGCGTCAGTATACATCAAGCGAGCGCCATGGGGCGAGGGATACCCGATCTGCGGCTTTGCCATTGACTTGAGAAAGATCCGGAAGGTTGACGAAGAGAAGCGGCAAGCGGAGATACAAGCAAGCGCCGCCAAGGCGGCAAACGAAGCGAAGAATCATTTCCTGGCGCTTATGAGCCATGAGATAAGAACGCCCATGAACGCCATCCTTGGAATGAGCGATCTCATAAAGGCTGACAACCTGGACGAGACCCAGAAGAGCTACCTGGAAGACATCAAAGAAATGTCAGCATCCCTCCTGCAGATCATGAATGACATACTGGACTTCTCAAAGGTGGAGTCTGGCATGTTTATCATAACCCCAATCAGCTTCAGCCTTCAGAAGATGATGGATGGCATAAGCGCCTCATCCTCCCATGCGGCAACCCAAAGGGCTTGCGGTTCAGCGCGTCCATAAGCCAAGACGTGCCTGACTGCTTCTTTGGCGATGAGGTTAGGATCAGGCAGATAACAGCAAACATTGTTTCAAACGCCATCAAGTATACGAAAGAGGGCTCGGTCGGGCTTAGGATCGAGCGCTTTCGCAAGAAAGGCAAGGACTGGCTCTGCATAAAGGTGACAGATACAGGCATAGGCATCAAGAGCGAAGATTTCGGGATTATCTTTGACATGTTCAGGCAGGTGGAAGACAAAGTCAATCCAGGCCTTGCCGGAACCGGTCTTGGGCTTGCGCTTTCAAGGAAGCTGGCCGGGCTAATGGGAGGAGATATCTCAGTGGAGAGCGTTCATGGAGTGGGCTCAGTGTTTTCCGTCACTCTTCCTCTGGTTGAAGGCACGGAAGAAGACAATAGCGAAGACGGCCTGGGTTTTGCCGTTTCAGCAGGAGACGCCAAGGTCTTGGTGGTTGATGACAACACCATCAACCGCAAAGTAGCCCTGGCCTTCCTGAAGAAGCACAAAATAGACGCGGATTCCGCCACCAGCGGAAAAGAAGCGGTTGACATGGTTTCAAGGAACAGCTACGACCTCGTTTTCATGGATCACATGATGCCAGAGATGGACGGGCTGGAGGCGGCCAGAAAAATCCGGGCGCTGGACGGAGGCAGACTGAAGAGCCTTCCCATAGTAGCACTTACAGCAAACGCCATTAACGGCGCTTCTGAAGAGTTTAAGGAAGCAGGGATGAATGACTGCCTCTTCAAGCCCCTCATAGAGGCGCAACTGAATGACGCGCTAAACAAGTGGCTTCCGGCTGAGAAGCTCAAACAGGAGACCCGAGCGTGAAATATGCAAAAAGGCGTGAAAAAGCAAAAAGCGCAAAAGGCGCAAAAGACGCAAGGCTTTGCTTTGCGCCTTTTTTGCGTTGATTTAATCACAGCGCTTGACAGTTGCGACACTTTTGGCCCGCAAGCGCAACAATCCTCAAAGTTCGCTTGATTTTGCGCACACATTTTGGTATACTTATAAAAGCATATCCCAAAATTTATTTTGTGGCTTGCAAAAGTCATTGCTTGCCGCGCCATTTTGGCATATGCCCGAAATATCAGCATCACTTGATAGGATGAAGACCTTATGAAGGCCTTATGCCTTATATGCAAAACGGTTTTAGATGTGGATCCATGGGAGCAGGCTGCATTTTCCTGCGGTGAATGCGGGAGGGAATGGAACTCGGCGCTAGCCATAAAATCGTTCGATGAGCTGTCAAAGAAAAGCGGCAAAGATGACAAACATGGCTTATTTATAGATAATGGCGTTCTTACGGCGTATCTTGGGGAATATGGCGATATTGAGATCCCGTCAGGCGTGCGCGAGATTGGCGATAAAGCGTTCAAGAACAGCTATCTTTATAACAAAGTTGTTATTCCAGACGGAGTAGCCAGAATAGGCGATGAAGCTTTTCTGAATTGCGAGGATTTCAGGGAGATTCTGTTGCCGGACAGTGTTAGCTACATAGGAGACAGCGCCTTTTCCAGGACTTTTATTAGCGGCGTGGTTATTCCAGATGGAGTTGGCAAGATAGGCAAAGAAACTTTCTCGGGGTGCAAATACCTGAGAAGCGTCATTTTGCCTGACAGCATCTCAAGTATTGAAGATGGCGCCTTTTGCGGGTGCGCGGCTTTACGGTCCTTGAAAATCCCCAGAAACGTTTCTATAATTGGCGCTAGCGCGTTTGAAGGCGCCGGCATTTTGAACATTGTCATGCCAGCTGGTATAAAGACCATCGGGGACAGATGCTTCAAGGACTCTGCCTTGAGAAGCATAGCGCTCCCTTATGGAACTGAAAGCATTGGCTATGAGGCTTTCTGCAGCTGCGGCAGCTTGAGGAGCATCGTAATTCCAGAGAGCGTCACGAGCATTCGTGAAAGCGCTTTTGAAGGCTGCTATTATGTATCCCGAGTTGTCGCTTCCGAAAAGTTCCGCAGTCATCCAGCATTCAGGAAGTTAAGGAATGCAACAAAATGGGTTTGATTTTTTGTTTTTTATTTTTTTATTTTTTTATTTTATTTTTTTAAGCGATTTTCGATGCTGCTCCAACAAGGCTTGATTATTCGGGGAGAAACTCGGCGATGGCTATAAGTGTGAGGAAAGATGGGGCGCTTGGATATGTAATCGATAATGGTGCGCTTGTGGCGTATGCTGGGGATTCTGGCGTACGAGAAATTGGCAACGGAGCGTTTAGGGGAAGCAAGCTTAAGAAAGTTGTTATACCGAACGGAGTCGCTAGCATAGGTGATGAAGCTTTTTCGGATTGCGATGAGCTGCGTGAAATCCTGCTGCCAAGCAGCGTTAAATCCATTGGAGACAGCGCCTTTGCGCGTTCTGGCATTTATGCCGTTGTTATTCCGAAGGGGATAAGCAAAATTGGCAAAGGAACTTTCTCGGGATGCAATGAGCTTAGAAGCGCAATTTTGCCTGACAGCGTTTTGAGCATTGAAGACAACGCCTTTTCAGGATGCCATAACCTTTGGATTTCAATTCCTCAAAGCGTCGCTTTTATTGGAAAGAGCGCTTTCGAAGGAAGCGGCTTTTCAAGCGTTGAGGCATTAGCCAATGTAAAAGATATCAGTGAGCGCTGCTTTTCAGAATGCTATTCCTTGAAAAGCATCATGATCCCAAATGGGGTTTTTAGCATTGGCTGCCGGGCTTTCTACAGGTGCTACAACCTGCGGAACGTCGTTATTCCAAGCAGTGTTGAAAGAGTTCATGAAAGCGCTTTTGAGGCTTGCAACAATGCGTCCCGAATCGTTGCCCCTGAAAGGTTTCGTGGGGATCCGGCTTTTGAGGCCTTTAAGACGGTGATGATATGGGTGTAGCTTTTTGCATGGCCAACTAACGTTGTCAAAGGGCAATGGCATTAAACCGTACATAGACCAGTGATAAGAGACATTCAGTGATCGTATAGAAAAAGACAAAACCTTGGATTTGCGCCATTTGAGCTTGGAGCCCGAAAGCGCTCTCAGCGCATTCGTAGGTATAGCTGCTTTCTTTCATTCAATGAAAAGTTTTGCTGCTAGAACTTTCTCTTGGGCAAAACGAGCCATCGCTTGATTTTGTTTTCAAGCTATGTTATAATGTGATTCTGCAGCAACAATCCATAGGACAAATGAACGTTAAGAGCATATCCCGAAATTAATTTTATGGCTTGTGAAAGTCACGCGTAGAAGCATCGCGATGACTTTCACAGCGCCTCTTTAGGAATTTTGGGATATGCACGTAAATGGCTTAAGCCAAGATTTGCCCGTTGCATCAGCTCAAAACCTCGCTTTAGGGCCTTGCTGCAGAATCAAAATGTTGTTTGAAAGGGAAGCAATGCTTATGAAAGCTAAGTGCTACAAATGCGGAACAGTTTTCGACGTGGATCCTTGGGAATACACTTCTGTATTATGCTGGAATTGCGGTGAGGAATCGGACTCAGCGCAAGCTATAAACGAATTTGAAGTGAAGCCGCAAAGTGATGACTTCATCATAGACGATGGAATGCTTACAGCATATATTGGGGATTCCAGAAAAGTTCTAATTCCATCAGGCGCAAGTGGCATTGGAGCCAACGTATTTAGAGAAAGCGAGCTTAATGCAGTTGTCATTCCAAATGGAGTTGCGAGCATAGGATTTTATGCTTTTTCAGGCTGCAAAAATTTGCGCGGCATTGTTTTGCCAAGCAGCGTTAAGACTATTGAAGCCTATGCGTTTTCACATAGCGGCATTCAAAACATTGCAATTCAGGATGGCGTAACGAGCATTGGAGAGTTTGCTTTTTCAAATTGCAGTGAATTGCGCGATATTGTTTTGCCAAGCAGCGTTAAGACCATTGGAGCCTGCGCATTTTCTAATAGCGGCATTCGAAGTATTTTAATTCAGGAAGGCGTTGCGAGCATAGGAGATTACGCTTTTTTAAGCTGCAGCGATTTGCGCGAAATTGTTCTGCCAAGCAGCGTTAAGACTATTGGGGCCTGCGCGTTTTCTAATAGCGGCATTCAAAAGCCTGTTCTGCCAAGTAGCGCCAAGACCATTGGAGACAGCGCCTTTAGTGGCAGCTCTATTCAAAGCGTAGTAATTCCCAAGGGAATAAGCGAAATAAGCGCCGGCGCTTTCAGTGTGTGCTTTAATCTCGAATGCGTCATTATGCCTGACAGTGTCATAAGCATTGAAGATGACGCCTTTCAGTATTGCACTTCTCTAAAAACCATAATTATTCCCCAAACTGTTACTTCAATTGGAATCAACGCTTTTAAAAAATGCGGCTTAGAAAGCATTGACATACCTGCTAGCGTAAAAGATATCAGTATCGGATGCTTTTTTGAGTGCAAATCTTTGAGAAGCATAGTTATCCCTGATGGAGTTGAAAGCATAGGCGACATGGCTTTCCAGGCGTGTGACAGCTTGAGAAACATCGTTATTCCGAATAGTGTTACAAGCATATCTGAAGACGCTTTTAGCGATTGCAGGCTTGTATCCCGAGTCATTGCGCCTGAAAAGTTTTGTGATGATCCAGCTTTTGTGAATCTAAAAGATGTTGCGACATGGGTATAGCTGCTTCATTTCAAATGACAGTTTTGCCGCAGATAATGCATGCATAAAACCCGAGACCATCAGAATCACTCTCTGTTCATGAAAAATGCGCAAAGCCATAGCTTTGCGCCCTTTTTATGCCACGCGCCCAAACAGCGCCCTATCTACTTTCACTCTGGCGCTGTTTTCTCTCTGGTGAAAAGTCGGCCATTGCTTGATTTTGTTTTAAAGCTATGCTATAATGTATGTGGTTCTGCCGTAACAATCCACCGGACAAATGAACGTCATTGGCTTAAGCGCGAGATTTGCCAATTGCATTAGCATGTAGAAGCATATCACAAAATTATATCCGAGGCGCCAGAAAAATCCGGGTGTTCGCTCGCAGAAGCCCGAGCAAATGAGTTGAAGCATTCGTCAGGATTTTGGCGATTTGCCCATGAACATTGGGCAAACGCTATCCGGCACCATTTCGGAGTTTTGGGATATGCTTTAAGTCAAAACCTTGGTTTTAGGGCCTTGATGGAGTTATTGTTGCAGAATCACAATGTTGTTTGAAAGGGGAGGCGATGCTTATGAAGGCCTTGTGCTACAAATGCAGAACAGTTTTCGATGTGGATCCTTGGGAACACGCTGTTGTCACCTGCAGGAAATGTGGGGAGAAATTGGACTCAGCGCTAGCTATAAACGAGTTTATGTTGCAACCGAAAAGCGATGACAGAAATGACTTTATAATTGAGAAAGGCATTCTTACAGCGTATCTTGGGAATTCTAAAAAAGTTGTAATTCCATCAGGCGTAAGTGGTATTGGAGCCAACGTATTTAGAGGTACCGCGCTAAATGAAGTTGTTATTCCAGATGGAGTTGCGAGTATAGGAAATTATGCTTTTTCCGTGTGCAGAAATTTGCGTGATATTGTTTTGCCGAGCAGTGTAAAGACTATTGAAGCCTACGCATTTTCATATAGTGGCATTCAAAACGTTGTTATTCCAGATGGAGTTGCGAGTATAGGAGATTATGCTTTTTCAAGTTGCAGTGATTTGCACAATATTGTTTTGCCAAGCAGTATGCCAAGTGTTAAGACCATTGGAAAATATGCCTTTAGCGACAGCGCTATTCAAAGCGTTGTAATTCCTAAGGGAGTAAGCAAAATAAGTGTCGGCACTTTCGAGAACTGCTCCAATCTAAAAAGTGTCATTATACCTGATAGTGTCATAAGCATTGAAGATAAGGCCTTTCAAAATTGTACTTCTCTGCAAATCATAAGCATTCCCCAAAGTGTTACTTTTATTGGTTCGTGGGCTTTTTCAAAAAGTAGAATAGAAAACATTGACATACCAGCTGGCGTAAAAGATATCAGTGACTATTGTTTTGAGAACTGCCATTCCTTGAGAAGCATAGTTATCCCTGATGGAGTTAAAAGCATAGGTAATGAGGCTTTCTTGATGTGCTTTAGCTTGAAAAACATCATTATTCCAAATAGTGTTGCAAGTATATCTCAAGATGCTTTTGGAGGTTGCAAAAATATATCCCGGATCGTAGCACCTAGAAGGTTTTGTGATGCTCCAGCTCTAATGAAACTACAACATGTTACAACATGGGTATAGCTATTTTTCCTACATTAAACGGCAAATTTTGCTACAAGATGTGCATAATAATGCATACATAAACCAAAGAAACACGCAGAAACATCCCCTCTTCGCAAAAGGGTGCAAAGCCATAGCTTTGCGCCCTTTTTATGCCTCTTGCCCAAACAGCGCCCTATCTACATTCACTCTGGCGCAAACGCTTCGCCTGTGATATACTACGAAAGGCAATTCGCATCTGATGAGCGCGATGGAGGCACAGAAGAATGACAGATCGCAGAAAGGCTCTGCACAACTGGATTTCCCAAAAACCCTACGGCACCTCCAAGATGTTTTCTCAAAACTTTATATTTTACTACGAGTGCCTGTCGAAGGCGGTTGGCGACAACTCTGATTTCTCGGACTTGAAACTTGACAGAAAAGGCTTCGCTTTCGTGGATGGCGTTGATCAAGAAAATCCCGACGTTCTTGATGAGCAAACCAGTGCGCCAGCGGAAGTCAATGAGCAGCGCGCCAAGCTCGCAGCGTTCCTGGTTCAGTCCATGGGGAACGGGTTGCCGTCATTTACCCAGGAGCTGCACATTTGGAAAGTGAAGAAGTCCGAAATCATACGCGAAGGAAAACGCGTCCCCGTAAATGAGGAGGACTTCTCAATAGCTGATGTAAAGGTGTTCAGAAGCTTAAAAAAATATTACCCTGAGTCCTACATCGACAGCGTTCACCTTGAGAACTTTAAAGACAAGGTTTTTGTTGTCCCGAACGGCGCGAACACAAAACCGTTTATCGAAGAGTTTGATGAGGCCGCAGAACACGACAACTTGCAATCGCCGATATTCGCTTCGTTTGATGGCAATGAGGTGTGGTTCGAGTAGCCTTGGTACAAAGGGCGCAAAGCTTTATCTTGCGCCCTTTAGGGGAATTCGTGGCCTCGCTAAATTTTCCTGGGAACCCGCGCAAATGCCATATACCCATTTCTCAAAACCAAAAGAATGATTTTGCGCCCTTGAACACGCGTTTACGATGATGTATAATGCAATAGGCGCTTGATGCTTGCAAGCAAGAACCGCTTTTACCAAGCATGGCGCGAGCGCGTACGCGGCCTTTTGGCTTTGCACCGCGCTAGAACTACCCCAAAACGTCCACAAGGAGGGCATATGAAAAAGATAACGATAGGCCAAACTGGCTTGGAAACGCCTCAGCTGGCAGTGGGATGCATGAGGCTGGGAGCTTTGGAGGAAAAGAAGGCTCAGGCATTTGTCGACTCAGCCCTTGAACTGGGCGCCAACTTTTTCGATCACGCAGATATCTACGGCGGAGGGGTTTGTGAGTCAGTGTTCGCGAAAGCGATCCAGATGAGCCCGTCAGTAAGGGAGAAAGTGATTATCCAGTCAAAGTGCGGAATCGTGCCTGGCAGGATGTTCGACTTTTCGAAAAAGCACATCCTGGAGTCAGTGGACGGGATACTTTCAAGGCTTGACACTGAGTACCTGGACATTTTGCTTCTGCATAGGCCAGATGCGCTGATGGAGCCCGAAGAGGTTGCAGACGCGTTCCGGGTTTTGAAATCAAGCGGCAAAGTCAGGCATTTCGGCGTTTCAAACCAAGATCCAATGACGATTGAACTTTTGAGCAAATATGTGGACGAGCCTCTGGCTTGCAACCAGCTTCAGCTGAGCATCACAAACTCAACAATGCTTTCCCAGCCCATGAACATCAACATGCTGGACAATCCCGCCATAGACCGCGACAACGGCATCAGGGTCTACTGCAGACTCAAAGGCATTACGATTCAAGCCTGGTCTCCCCTTCAGCACGGAATGTTCGAAGGGCCCTTTATCGGCTCGCCTAAATTCTCGGCGCTAAACAAGAAGCTCGAAGAAGTGGCGGCAAAGCATGAAGCCTCTCCAACGGCCATAGCCTTTGCCTGGATAGCAAGGCTCCCGGAAAAGGTTCAGCCAGTGACTGGCACGACAAACCCTGAGCGCCTGAAAGAGTGCATCAAGGGAATGGGCATAGAGCTCTCCAGGGAAGACTGGTACGGATTGTATCTGGCCGCAGGGCATAGGCTCCCGTAAGCGCTTGCCCCCAAACCCCATGCGCAGCATGGGGTTTGGGGTTTTGGCTTTGGTCTGGTTTTGTTCTAAAGCGCGCGTACATAGAGCATATCCCAAAATTTCCGAAATGGCGCCGGATAGCGTTTGCCCAATGTTCATGGGCAAATCGCCAAAATCCTGGCGAACGCTTTAACGCCGGATTTTTCCTGTGCCTCGGATATAATTTTGGGATATGCTTATATCTCATAAATTTACTCAAGGTCTTTTAGGTAAAAATGTTAAATAATGCTTATTCTATGAAAATGGTGGCAATGAAACTGCCGAGAAAGCTTGAAATTACAGGATTTTGATGAATCATAAAGGTCGATGTCAAGTTTGGGAATCAATGCATAATATGTGAAAATAAGTCCAATCTATCTTTAAGACGCTTGCGAGAGCTTAAACTTAGGAGGACTTGAGAATGGCCTTTAAAAAAGCAATAGCTTTTGTCATGATGCTGGCAATCACTTTTTCCATTTCCGCATACGCCATTGAGCAGCCAAAGGAGCAGCAGCCGCCACAGCCCCAGCAACCGGTAGATGGGCTGCCAACCCTCAAGGTAAACGCCAAGGCCGCCCTTTTGATGGAGCCCGTTACGGGGCGGATACTTCTGGAGCAAAACTCGCACGACAGGCTTCCGCCAGCCAGCGTTACAAAGGTGATGACTATGCTTATCATCTTTGAGTCGGTTGAGCAGGGAAAGATCGCCTGGGACGACATGGTCACAACCAGCGAGCACGCGGCTGGCATGGGGGGCTCCCAAGTGTACCTTGAGACCATGGAGCAGCAGACAGTAAGGGATCTGACAAAAGCCATTGTAATCTCGTCCGGCAACGACGCAGCTGTTGCGATGTCAGAATTCATAGCCGGCAGTGAAGACGGGTTCGTCACAATGATGAATTCCCGGGCGAAAGAGCTTGGAATGCTTGACACCAATTTCGTCAACGCTTGCGGCCTTGATGATCCAAACCACTTGACCAGCGCCTACGACATTTCGGTGATGACCCGCGAGCTTATCACCAAGCATCCTAAGGTTTTCGAGTTCTCAACCATATGGATGGACAAGATAGTCCACAAGACAGCCAGAGGCGTCGAAGACTTCGGCTTGTCAAACACCAACAGGCTCCTTAAGAGCTATCCTGCGGCAACCGGGCTAAAGACCGGATCAACTTCAGCCGCCCTTTATTGCATCTCAGCCACGGCGGAGAAAAACGGGCTGCAGCTTAACGCGGTTGTTCTTGGAGCGCCAGACCCGACTACCAGGTTTGGCGAGGCCATCAAAATGATGGACTACGGGTTCGCCAACTACGCCATGGCGTCAGGCGACGCGGCTGGAACCGTCCTTGGAGAGGTCGCTGTTGTAAAAGGCAACGTCGAAAAGGTTCAGGTGAAGGTCGGAAGCCAGGTGAACGCGCTTATCCCCAAGGGCAAAAGCGCTGAGCTTACAAAGGCCATAGAGCTGTCCACCTCCCTTCCAGCCCCGTTCCCGGAAGGCGCAAAGGCTGGCCAAGCTGTTTACTATTATGAGGGCAATGAGGTCGGAAAGTGCGATCTGGTTACAGCGGCAGCCGTATCCAGGGCAAACCTTGGAGACACAATGAGCCGGATGCTCAGGAAGTGGTTCAGGTAGCCGCCGCCCCAAAATTTTGGGATACACGCATAGAAAGCCCCAGGGGTTGCGGCCATGAAGGCCTTCTCCCCTGGGGCTTTTTTGCGGCTACTCGTCTATTACCTTAAGGAATCTCATCATGTCCCTGGCTCTCTCGTTCTTCTCGAATATGTAGAGCAAAGCGAGGAACAAGCTCCATGTTAGCGGCCTTCTTCTGTTTTCTACGGCAGCTATCGTCTGGCGTGTCACGCCCACGCACTCCCCCAGATCCTGCTGGGTGATGTTGAGTGTTGCCCTCAACACGGGCAGAGACTCAGTCATCTTGCCTATATAAACCGCTTTGCTGTCCTTATCCAAGTTGATCATTGTTCAGTCCCCCTTGTTGTTTATCTGCGCGACGCGCTTTTTCCTGATGGCGGCGGAGGGTCTGGCGAGCAGGCGGCATAGCCTCGCCCAGCCCAAACACAGCTTTGGCGCATATTCCAAAATCAATCGCTGGCATCGGAAAGTCTTTGCCTTGATGGAATTTAGGGGCTCAGTACGCGTAAAGCCATGTTAAGCACCGGCAGCGCCGGCGCTTACCTTTATCATATGTAGCGACGCCAATTTCGCGAATGCTGCTTCAGCAAAGCGCTCAATTTGCCTTATGGCAACCCTCTGAGGGATGCGATTGAGCGCTGGTAAATTTCAATCTAGTTGTAAAGCCAGGTTTGTTGCGGATCTGGTCAAAGTTGCGGGCGTGATTATCATGCTTAAGCTTGAACCTGCGCTAGCCTTTGAGCGCATCCCAAATAGCCAATAGAGCAGAAAAACTTGCGAATTGCTCGCAGAAAGCGCGAGACTTGCAAGACTATGGCGCTTGCCCTTTGCATTAGGCAAACGCATCCTGCTCCACTGCACTAAATCTGGAAATACGCGCTCATTGCAATCTATAATAGCTGCGTTGTTCACGCGCGCCCTCGCGCGGCGCTCGGCCGACGCGATCCCCTTGGCGCGACTGACGGGCTGCTCAATAGCGATTCGGTTATAGGGTCATATCCCAGAATATATGGCTGAAAGTCGGGAAGAGCTTTGCTTGAAACTCGCAAGGCTTTGGCGCTCCGCCCTCTGGCTCTGGGCAAGAGCGGACTTTGTCTCCAGCCGTTTCTCTTATAAAAATTTGGGCTATGACCTAAAGCAGTGGCTTGCCAATGATGGGCTGCGATAATGGATTCTAAGCTTTCTCTATGGCTGCATGTCTTTGAAATGGCGTTTGCGCGCCCGATCTGGTTGACATGCGCCTGATATCTGCGCGCCCCAAAGCGGATTCTTCGTCCGCCTGCGCTTAGCGCTAAACGCTTAAAGCGATTTTTGGCATTTGGCCCCCTCTAAATTTTTAGCCCCCGCAAAACCCTGTATTTCAAGGGTTACCCCAAGCGGAAAGCCGACGTGCACAAAATTTCTTTATGGCGCCAATCTGCTGTTTTAGGCGCTCAAATAGAACATTAAACCTGCTTTACACTGAATAATGCAATTATATCATATTTCCTTATAATGTCAACATATCTGACAAAAATATTTTCTGCAATATATTCCAGCCATTGAAACAATTAAAAACGATCTAAATTAATAGTGAATTCAAATATTTATTGCCAACATTTCAGCGCCTGTACAGGCGAGCGATCAATTTTTATTGTAGCCCGCCTACGAAGCCAGGCGGGTGCGCTTTTGCCAACGATAAACAATGCGCGTATGGCAACGCTCGCTAGCGCGTGTAGGTCACACAGAAAAACGGGAAATTGGCCTTTTGGCGGATAGGCAGCCCCCACCCAAACTTTATGCGGCAAATTGATTTTTATGCCTATACTAGTGTGCGAAAAGAACAACACTTTTCACGCGGGCTTGCCGCCCGCAAATTTTTGCCGGCCGGTTTGCGCCAAGGGCATATCCCGAAATGTATACGCTAATTCCGTGGTTGAAGTTCTATATTTCTGTCCTAAGCCAGAAGCCAAAGAGCGTAAAGATCTATGTATATATTCGTGAATCTTGCCAAGGGAACACCTGCATAAAGCGCTATCGCTGCTGCGGACATCTGTCGATTGAGGCTCTTCGCCATGCTCCAATAAACTAAAACCTATTATACTCTTGTTGAAATGCGGGGAGCAAGAGGGCACCGGCTTTAGAAAAGATTGAGTTCAATCTTTCGCAAGACTTTTGCGATTTGAATCTGAACGTTGGCCGGCGCTCTTTCGAAATTTGGGGGTCGGTTCAAGCGCTGCTAACACTTTGTCGCCTGTCCTTGAACATAAGGCAAGCGCACCCTGAGCTATCCGAAATCAAAACTAATATACCTATTGTACACGCGCTTGCCCCCGCAAGTCCAACGCCTCATGTTTCCAGTTGAAGATCGCACTTTTGTGCATGAGAAATTTGCCGGCAGCGGCCAGCGCCGCAAACAAGCCCTTTTTTAGATCATTGACAGGCTTGGTATACGGCAATATAATAAAAGCGTATCCCCAAAACTCTAAAAGCATATCCCAAATATTTATTTTAGGGCTTGCGAAAGTCACGCGTTAAAGCATCGCGATGCCTTTTCGCTGCGCTCTTTGGAATATTGGGATAATGCTCTAAGCGTTGGGGATATGCATCAAAAGCGCATGCCATTCAAACATAGATTAGAGGCATGGGTTGCGGCAAAAGTTTTCAAGAGGCGGTTGAGCCAGGTGTCATTGCTGGAATTGAGGAATCTGCGCAAGAGCTTCAACGGCGTTGAAGTGCTCAAAGGAATACGCCTGAAGGCGGAAAGCGGGGAGTTTGTGACCCTCCTAGGCCCCTCCGGGTGTGGAAAGACCACGACGCTGCGATTGATAGCCGGACTGGAGCTGCCCGATTCGGGCAAGGTGTATCTTGACGGCAAGGACGTAACCATGTCCGCTCCAAACAAGCGCAGCGTGAACACGGTTTTTCAAAACTATGCCCTATTTGGCCATATGAATGTAGAGGCTAACATCAGGTACAGCTTGAAGATCAAACGGGCGCCAAAGGCCGTGATGGAGGAGGCGGTAACTGCAGCGCTCAAGCTGGTCCAGTTGGAGGGCTTTCAAAAGAGGATGCCATCGGAGCTAAGCGGAGGACAAAAGCAGCGCGTGGCGATAGCGCGGGCAGTGGTGGGAAAACCCAAGCTTCTTTTGCTCGACGAGCCGCTAGGGGCGCTGGATCTCAAGCTCCGAAGGCAGATGCAGGTAGAGCTGAAGGGCCTTCAGAGGCAGCTTGGAATCACATTCATATACATAACACATGACCAAGAGGAAGCCCTGAATATGTCCGACAGAATTGCCGTCATGAACAACGGAGCGTTCGAGCAGATCGGAAGCGCGTCAGAAGTGTACGACAGGCCCAAGACAAGCTTTGTGGCGGGCTTTGTTGGAAGCGCGAACGTGATTCGCGGGATCTCGCCTGAGGGAACAAATGAGCCGGGAAGCGCCATAGCGGTAAGAACTGAGCATGTGGTTCTGGATCCGGTGAGGAAGATATGCAGCGCTACGATAGAAGGCCACTTGACCCCAGGGTTTCCTGGCACGATCTCAGACAAGCGGTTTGCTGGGGGAATGCTTCGGATAGTGGCAAAAATGGACGGCACAGGAATAGAGATAACAGCGAGCAGGCACGGAATAGACTCGCCTTTGGCGCCAGGGGACAGGGTTTTGGTTCGCTGGTCGCCCGAGAGCGCGGTTAGGGTCGTTGACAACGGAACTGCGTAAAAAGCTCTGCAAATAGCGTTTTTCGCTAGATTATAAGCTAATTCCCAAGCGCAAGCAAAAGGTTGTCTGCAAAGCCTACTTGTCAAAAACGGAGAGAGCCCGCCTGGCTCAAAGGCGGGCAATGGCAAACAAGCGGCAATCGGAAGCCTTTAGCCCTATCTTTGGGATGTCTTTCGCAAGCCATATCTTTGGGATGTCTTTCGCAAGCCCTATCTTTGGGATATGCAAAACCAAAAATCGGTTTCCAAGCAAGGAGCACCCTCGCTTGGAGAAGCAAAACAAGAAAGGTGCGGGTTTTATCAAGGGATGAAAACTTGGCGTTTCCGCAAGGCGGCCGCGTTTCTTACGGCCCTGCCCTTGTATGTCTTCACTATAGCCTTCGTGGCTGGTCCTTTGGTCTTGATGGTGGCAATCAGCTTCTTGTCGCGCGGAGAGAGCTGGGGGTATGTGCTTGAGCCAACGCTTCGCAATTACAAAGGAATCTTTGAGCCCGCCTACACAGCCGCCTTTGCCCAGTCAATAAAGCTGGCCCTGGTGAGCACTGTGGCCTCTGTTCTGGTCGGATACCCATTCGGCTACTTCATGGCAAGGCTAAGCCCAGAATGGCGAAGCAGGTGCATGGTGCTCCTGATAATCCCGTTTTGGACAAGCTCCCTTATGAGGCTCTATGGCTGGATGACGATATTTCGGGCAAATGGGGTGCTTGACTCCGCTTTGATGGCAATAGGCGTGATCAAGGAGCCCTTGAAGCTTTTGTATTCATTTCCGGCGGTCGCTGTAGGAATGGTGTACACTTTGGTTCCATTTATGATATACTCTGTCTTCTCAAGCGCGGAGAAGCTGGACTGGTCTTTGGTAGAGGCGGCAAGGGACTTGGGCGCGTCGCCTGCGCAGGCGTTTCTGACAGTGATCCTTCCGCTCACAATGCCAGGCCTGTACTCAGGCATAGTTCTCACGTTCATCCCCTCCATGGGCCTGTACTTCATAGCCGATCTCCTTGGGGGAAGCAAGATAGCGCTGGTTGGAAACATTATTCAGGAGCAGATGATGCGAGTGCACAACATGCCGCTGGCAGCCGCGTTCTCAGTTGTCTTGATGGGGCTGACAAGCCTGTGCCTTCTGGCTTACAGGAAGCTGGCGAAAACCGGTGAGCTTGAGGGTCTGATCCAATGAAGAGAGGGTCTGATCCAATAAGAAAAGGTCTGATTCAATAAGAAAGGGTCTGATCTAATAAAAAAACCCTTTTTTCCTAAAATATACTTGACTCTTGTCCTGGTTCTCATGTACCTGCCAATCATTGTCGTTGTGGTCTACTCTTTCAATGAGAGCAAGCTTTCAAGCGTTTGGGCAGGATTTAGCCTCAAATGGTACGATGAGCTTTTTCGGGACAAGTCCATGCTTTCCGCCCTTGGCAACTCAGTGCTCCTTGCCCTCCTGTCAAGCGGCGCCGCCGCCGTGATTGGAACGCTAGGCGCTGTGGGAATGTCCAGGGCAAAGCTTCGCGGCGCCAAGACCATAGAGCTTATAGCCACTGTGCCGATAATGGCGCCGGAAATAATACTGGGGATGGTCTTCCTCGCTTTTTTCTCGCTTATAGGCCTCCCTTTTGGAATGCTTACACTAGTGATAGCGCACACCTCATTTTGTGTGCCGTACATACTCCTGCTTGTCAAAGCGAGGCTTGCTGGCATGGACAAGTCGGTCTCAGAGGCGGCGCTGGATTTGGGGGCATCTGAGCTCCAGGCTTTTTTCACGATAACCCTGCCGCAGATCGCGCCAGCGATAGCGTCAGGAATGTTCCTTGCCATCGCCATGAGCTTTGACGACGTGATAATCAGCGTCTTCGTAACGGGCGTCAATACGAACACGCTTCCATTAAAGATCTACACGCAGATAAAAACGGGGGTTACCCCGAAAACAAACGCGCTGTGCGCTATTGTATTTGCATGCTCAGCGATCCTGGCGGCCGTGTCCTCCAGGGTGGGAAAGAAGAGCGCGTAAGAATATTATAAAAATATAAATAAAAATATATAATAAAAATACAATAAAAATATAATAAGAATATAATAAAAACATAACAAGAACATGTCCCAATATTCCCAAGGGCGTAGCAAGCCATATAACATTTTTTGATACGCGCTAACGCCCGCGATCTTACGCCAATTAGAAAGGGGATGCCCGCGCCGAATCCCGGCGCGGGCGAATGCTAAATGAAAAAAATCATGGTTGCCGCAATCCTTGCGGCGCTAGTCCTGATGCCAGGATGCGCGAAGAAGGAAGAGGCAAAGCCCGCTCTCAGCTTGTATACATGGGAGGCGATGTTTCCGCAGGAAGTTTTGGACGCTTTCACAGAAGAAACTGGTTACCCGATCACGTACTCCAATTTCGACTTTGACGAGACGATGCTGGCGAAGCTTGAAGCGTCAAACGGCGGAGACTATGACCTGGTCATAGCTGACGACTACATCATAGAAGAAGCGGTTAACCTAGGCCTTGTAAGCCAGCTGGACAAGTCAAAGCTTTCGAACTACGGAAACATAAACCCGGTGTACCAGAAGCCGTTCTATGATCCAGAAGACCTGTACACTGTGCCCTACGGCGCTGGAGTCCAGACGATACTTTACAATCCTGACAAAGTGCTCTTGGACATAAACGGCTATAAGGATCTCTGGGATTCAACCCTTAGGGATGACATCGGAGTGATCGCCAACTACAGGGTCGTAAACGGCCTTGCGCTGAAAGTTCTTGGAGAGAGCTACAACACTGATGACCTTGACGTGATACAGCAAGCTGGAGACAGGCTTGTGGAGCTTGCGCCAAACATCAGGCTTATCAAGGACGACAACCTGCAAGACGACATTCTCTCCGGAGAGGTTGCGGCCATTGTAGGGTACACGTCAATGGTTACAATGGCCTTGATTGAAAACCCGAACCTTAAGGTTGTATTCCCTGAAGAGGGCATAGGCTTCGGAATCATGGCCGCGTTCATCCCGTCAAAAGCGCCCAATTCAGAAGCGGCGTACGCTTTCCTGGACTACATCATGGATCCTGAAAGAGGCGCTGAGTGCTTTGAATACCTGGGTTACTACAGCACTTACAAGGCCTCGGATCCATTCATAAGCGACGAGTACAAGTCATTTTTAACCCTGCCAGAAGGGTTTGCTACAAACATGGAGATGATACAGAACATCTCCGCTGAAGCAAATGAAAAGCACGAGCAGATCTGGACGCTGTTCAAGAATGCCGCAGGGCAATAGGGGTTTGTGGGGCCGCGCAGCGGCCCCTTTTGTTTTTTTTATTTTTTTATTTTTTATTTTTTATTTTTTTTAATTTGCATTAATCCCCAGCGCTGCCAACTCTTTATAGCTCAGCGCCCTTTTTCTACCCCCTAACTGGCAACTTTTTAAGCCCCATGCGCCTGCCAGCATCTTTTTGTTGTGCCCAAGCTCGAAAACGGATATAATGGGCATATGGGCTAAGAAAAGTCCTGATTTCGGCATTCTCAAGACTATTCCCACGCCGGTTTTGGAATTTTTGCAGATGCCAAAAAGCCACGAAGGAGGTTCACCATGGCCCAAACAAGCTTGCTCACGCTTGTTCTGTCGTTGCCTGGGGCGATTCTGGCGCCAGCGATACATGAATATTTCAAGGCGGTTCTTAGCTTCAGGCAAAAGGATCCAAACCCGAAGCTTCAAGGGCGGCTTAGGCTTAACCCGTTCACCCATTTTGAGCCTGTCGGGTTCTTCCTGCTCTTGGCTTACGGGTATGGCTGGGGAAAGCCGGTGAACGCGAACCCGTCGTACTACAAGGACAGGAGAAAAGGCATAGCGCTTGTTTTTGGCGCGCCAAGCCTTATAAACATACTGTTCGCCGCGACGGCGGGGTGTGTGCTGGCGGTGGCCAAGCTTGCGGCTGCCCAGCTGGGATCTCCCATTTTGCCGCTTCAGCTGGCTTTGGCTGTCGCAAGGCTTAATGCTCCTGTGACATGGATCCCGGTGGCGACAGTGGTTCTCTACCAGATCGTTTACCACTTCGCCCGAATAAACTTGTCATTGGCGCTTTTTAACCTGATTCCGGTATACCCATTGGACGGGGCAAGGCTCTTGACCCTTTTGATCTCACCGGCGGCGGCTTTGAAGCACATGCAAAACGAGAAGAGGTACCAGGCGCTTCTCATGATCCTTTTCGCCTTTGGCGCGATCAACAGCATCTTGGATCCGTTAGTTAATTTTCTTTTAGCCTTCGCGAGGTGAGTTGATGCCTGATCTGGTTTTGAGGCTTCAAGCTTTTGAAGGGCCAATCGACTTGCTGTTCAAGCTGATCGAAAAGAACAAGGTTAATCTCTTTGACATACCAGTCGCGGAGATAGCTGAGCAGTACGTGGAGATCATCAAGCAGTTTCCTGAGGACATGGAATTCATGAGCGGCTACCTGCTCATGGCCGCGACCTTGCTTGAAATAAAGTCGCGGCTTCTTGTTCCCAGAACTGCGGCAGAGGAAGGCGAGGAGGAGGAAGATCCAAGGGAAGCCCTTGTAGCCCGCCTTTTGGATTACAAAAGGTTCAAAGAGGTTACAGAGACATTCAGGGATCTTGAGAAGACAGGAGAAAAAAGCTGGTTCAGAGCCGCAGAGAAAGATCTCCTGGGAGATCTCAAGGGCGGCGCCTTGCCAGACTTGGAGAAGATACTTAGAGGGCTTGACGCGGATAGGCTCAAGGCTATATACCTTGACACGCTCTCCCGAAGGGAGGCCAAGACCGACAAGGCCAGGGCCGGCTTCAAGGGAGTGGCGAAAGACGCTTACAATATAGAGGAAAAGCTGGCAATACTTCAAAGCTTGCTGGAAACCCGGAAAAGGCTGGACTTCACCAGCCTTTTTCGGGCATGCAGGGAAAAATCGGAGAGGGTCGTGATGTTTTTGGCCCTGCTTGAAATGACCAAGAAAAAGAACGTGGCCATCCTGCAGTCAGACGTGTTTGAAGACATCTTTATTTGCAGCTTGGATCAAGAGCCGGAAGAATAAGAGCATATCCCAAAATTAATTCCACGGCTTGAAAAATTCCGGATGTTTGCTCGCAGAAGCCCGAGCAAACTAGTTGAAGCATTCGCCAGGAATTTTTCTGCGCCTTAACGGAATTTTGGGATATGCTCTAACAGGCGCTTAATTGGAACTTGGATCAGGAGCCAGAAGAATAAAAAAATAATAAACGCCAAATTTTACGGGGGAGATGGCTGAATGGACGAGAGAGTGTGTGCGCTGGAGGCCGTTCTTTTCGCGCTGGGGGAGCCTGTAAGCCTGGACGACATATGCGTTGCCCTGGGGGTTGCAAAGCCTGAGGCAAGAGAGGTCTTGGGAAGCCTTAGGCAAAGCTACGAGGAAAACGGAAGGGGCATTGTGATCAGGGAGGTGAACGGCAAGCACCAGCTGTCAACAAACCCCGCCTATCACGATAGTGTCAGGAAGCTGGTCCAGACGCCCCAAAATCGGCAGCTGACCGCGCCACAGCTCGAAACGCTTGCGATAATAGCCTACAAGCAGCCTACCACAAAGGCCGCGATAGAGGAGATAAGGGGAGTCAACGCCGACCACTGCGTAAACAAGCTCCTGGAGTACAACCTTATCTGCGAGCGGGGGAGGCTGGATGTGCCGGGAAAGCCCATAGTTTTTGGAACAACTGACGAATTCGCCAGGCATTTCGGCTTTGGGAGCCTGAAGGACATGCCTGCGTTGCCTGAGGTTTCGCTAGACGAGAAGGAAGCGGAGCTGGAAAGCCCGAAAGATTAAAGAGTTCAAAAGAGTTCAAAAGATCAAAGGCGCTGTCGAGATATACATTAAGGCGCCTAATAGTATCAAAATTTCCTTAGCTAGAAAATTTTTGATTAATTGGCATAAACAAACCAATATGGCGCAAACTAAACTTATGCTCAAGCGGGTTTTGCGAGCAGATTTTTAGCGCGTGCTTTAAGGGCATATCCCAAATAGAAAAGCCTTGCTTTCAAGGCGTTTCAAAGAGCATATCCCGAAATTTTGGGATATGCACTAAACGACCATCCATTGGGGTACGCTCTAAAGGCGCTCGCTTAGACGAGGGGTTTGCGCATGAAAAGGTTTGCTGCTATTGCGACAGCTGTGGTTTTGCTGCAGGCGTCGGTTGTTTGGGCAAAGGAGCCCCAAGTTAAGGCTATTGGCGCGATTCTGATGGACTACAAGACTGGCCGGGTTCTGTGGGGAAAGAACGAGCGGACGCCTATGGCGATGGCAAGC
>JAISWZ010000038.1 GCA_031270945.1 Clostridiales bacterium
AAAGCAAAACCCGAAACGGCAACAGAACTGGAAGGCGAAGCAAAACCCGAAGTTTCCCAAGAACCAAAGCCCGAAACAACGCCAGACCCCGCAATCGACGAAGCCGCCGCAGCTCTCGAAGCTCCTGAAAAACCTGAGGCTTTAGAAAGCCCTGCTCCAGCCCCTAAAGTAGCTGAAGTAAAGGTTGCGGCAATAAAAGCTTCAGCAACAGAAGAAATCGCCGCGTCTCTTGAGCAGCCCGCGCGCCCGGCGAAGAAGTCGGCGAAGTCTAAGGCAGCCTCGCCAGCGGTTTCGCAAAAAGTGTATGTTTACAATGATCCCTTTGAAGCCGAGGAGGAAGAAGAGCCTGATGAGATGCCGGATGTCTTGCCGGCGGACACGCCTTTTCCTAAAGGCGAGCTTATAGCGATAGCTACGCCGTCCGGGATTGTCCTGGACGCAAATCCAAGCGCGAAATCCTTTTATTCCAATGACGCGCTGGCTGAAAGCTGGAGGAAGAATCCGTTCACAGCATTCCTTCACTTCGGGTTCGAGGAGAAAGACAGCAAAATGGAGCCCTCTGTGGCCTTTGTTCACAGCGTGTCAAGGCGCTTCGCAAAATCATTGTCGCAAGACAACGAGATAGAGTTCACCAGGGAGGCAAAAGCCCTGGATGACGAGGCCGCGCAGGAGATCGCGGGAGAGGCGCCTTTCATGATTGGCGCTGAATACATCAGCGACACCTGGGCCAAAAGCTTCTGGGACGGGCTTAGGGCGGCGTTTGTCGCTGACCTCATGCAGTTTTCCGGAACAGTGAAGGAATACCTGAACTCCAGAAACCCCAAGCTCAACGTTGTGGGGCGCATCTACTTTCACTTGGTTGAGAACAAGAGGGACGAAACAGGAGACTTTCCTTTCGCGTTTCTAGCCACTTACTCCACCAACAACCAAGCGGTCATAAAATCGGCCAACAAGAGGGCGGCAAACGGCAAGTCCGCGCACGTGCCGCTAAAATGCGCCTTGAATGAGTTTGGCCAGAGCAACGACACTTTGCTCAAGCTTTTGAGCACTGTCTCGCAAGCGGCTGACAAAAGCGACTTCATCTCAAGCCTGGTAGAAAGCGGAGAGCTATTTTCGCCGCTTAGGTTTGACACCAGGGATGCTTACACCTTTTTGAAGGAGATCCCTGTATACGAGGAATGCGGGATCATGTGCCGAATCCCGGCTTGGTGGAGGAAGAAGCGCAAAGGCGTCTCAGTTGACGTTAGGATAGGAACCAAAAACCCCTCGCGAGTTGGAATCGAAGCCATTCTGTCCTGCATTCCGGTTTTGATGCTTGACGGTGAAGAGATAACCGAGGAAGAGCTTTTGGCTATGCTTGAAATGTCAGCAGGGCTGGTCATGATAAAAGGCAAATGGGTTGAAGTTGACAAGGAAAAGCTGCAGGAAGCCCTTGCCGCTTACCAGAACGCCCTTGCCATACCTTCAATGTCAATGTCCGAAGCCTTGCGGCTCCAGCTTGGAATGGAGACCCTTGAGGGAACGGAAGAGAGCGACGTTGTTTCTGTCAGCTTTGGAGAATGGCTTAAGTCAGTGAAGGAGCGCATGGCCCATCCCGAGAGGACTCCAGCTCCTGCGTTAGGCAAAAGCTTCAAGGCAAAGCTCAGGGGGTACCAGCAGGTTGGGTATTCATGGCTTATGAGCATGAAGAGCCTTGGGTTTGGAGCGCTTTTGGCAGATGACATGGGCCTTGGAAAGACAGTTCAGATTTTGGCCATGCTTGAGGCGACTCGCCAAAACGGGGACTTCAAGTGCCTGCTTGTAGTGCCAGCCTCCCTTGTGACCAACTGGGAGAAAGAGATCGAAAAGTTCGCGCCTGAACTCAAGCGCAAAACAATACATCCAAGCTTCAAAACGGCAACGCCTGAAGCGCTGAAAGACGCAAGCCTGTTCATCACAACTTACGGCATGGCCTCGCGCCTTGACTATCTCCAGCAAGTCCATTGGGATCTGCTGATACTGGACGAAGCCCAGGCCATCAAGAACGCTGGCACCAAGCAGACCAAGTCTGTCAAACTGATAAACGCTTCATTCAAGGTCGCAATGACCGGAACGCCAGTTGAAAACCGGCTGACCGACCTTTGGTCCATATTTGACTTCCTGAATGCCGGGATGCTTGGAAGCACCAAGCAATTTGCCGACTACGCGGCGGACTTGAAGGAGTCCGGCTCATACTCGAAGCTTCGAGACACCATAAACCCCTTCATACTGAGAAGGCTGAAGACCGACAAGACCATCATCTCGGATCTGCCTGACAAGATCGAAATGAAGGACTACCCTCAGATGTCAAAGAGGCAGGCCTCGCTTTACAAGCAAACGCTGGACGAGCTTGTTTCGGCCCTTAACGATGTTGAAGAAACCTCAATCCAAAGGAAGGGGCTGGTTCTTGGAAGCCTGATGCGGTTCAAGCAGATCTGCAACCACCCGGACCAGTTCCTGGGCCAGATGGAATACCAAGAGGCAGCAAGCGGAAAGTTCCCGCTTTTGAGGGAGATCTGCGAGACAATAATAGAAAAGCGCGAAAAGGTCTTGGTTTTCACCCAGTTCAAGTCGATAGCTGAGCCACTGGCCGCATTTCTGGAAAGCGTCTTCCATAAGCCCGGCCTGGTGATCCATGGCGGAACGCCTGTGAAGCTTCGCGGAATATATGTGGACAAGTTCAACAACGAGCCTGAAAGCGCCCCGTTCATGGTTCTTTCCCTTAAGGCAGGAGGCGTTGGCTTGAACCTCACCGCCGCCAACCATGTAATCCACTTTGACCGCTGGTGGAACCCCGCCGTTGAAAACCAGGCGACAGACCGCGCCTTCCGTATAGGGCAGACAAAGAACGTCATAGTCCACAAGTTCATAACAGCAGGAACCATTGAAGAAAAGATAGACGAGCTAATCGAAGACAAGCTGCAACTGTCCAATGAGCTCATTGAATCCTCAACCGGAGAGGCATGGATTGCCAACATGTCAAACAAAGAGCTCTTGAAACTGCTCCAAATGAGGTGAAGCTATGTACTATAACGATTCTTGGCCCGCTTACGTCCCTGTGGCCGAAAGGAAAGCAAAAGCCCAGATAGCCTTGGCTAAGCTCAGGAAAACCGATCCAACCGCGACCCCGGTCGAAATGGAAGGCAGAAAGCCAGCCAAAACTTGGTGGGGGCAAGCCTGGGTCAACAACCTGGAGTCTTACGCGGACTACTCCAACCGACTCCCCAGGGGCAAGAGCTATCTCTCAAACGGGCTTGTCATAGATCTCAAGATCATGCCAGGCAAGGTCACTGGAGTTGTAAGCGGAAGCTCCCCGTACAAGGTGGAGGTCACCATAAGCCCCCTGGCGCCGCATGTTTGGAAAGCCGTCACAGAAGTCTGCAACCGCCAGATCTCAAGCCTCGAAGCGCTTGCAAGCGGCAAGTTTCCTGAAGAATTGGGGAAGCTTTTCACGTCGAAAGGCGGCGGCTTGTTCCCGTCTCCAAGAGAGATAAAACTCAAATGCTCCTGCCCGGACAGCGCCGTCATGTGCAAGCACGTAGCGGCAGTCCTTTACGGCGTAGGCACAAAGCTCGACCAAGATCCAACCCTCTTCTTCAAGCTCAGGTCAGTGGAGTTCGATGACCTCATAAAGAAATCAATCGAGTCAAAAATGAGCAGCATGCTGAAAAACGCCAACCAGCGCACGGGAAGAACAATGTCTGAGACGCTTGCGGCGTCCGTGTTTGACATTTAGAGCTTAAAGTTTAGAGCTTAAGGCAAAGCGGCCCTGGAACGATGTTCCAGGGCCGCTCTTTATGTTTTCGGTGTTGCCTTTGGCGGGGAAAGGGCTTTCTTGAAAGAGCGCTCTCAACAAGATCCATGGCAAGAGTTTCTAAGTCAACTAAACCGCTCTCAGCAAGATCCATGGCAAGAGTTACTGTGCTCAACAAAACCGCCCTCATCAAGATCCATGGCAAGAGCTTCCTTTCAGCTCCCCTACTTAATTAGGCTATGTCCTAATCGACTTTCCTTCTTCATCAAACCATTTCAGGTCTTCCCTTTTCACGGCAACCATTGCCTTTTCTTCTGAAAATGCCCTTTCTCCAAAGCGCTTGGCTATTATCATCCCGGCTTTTGTATTTATCGAGATCAGGCTGTGATCTCCAAGGTTTTCTCTTGCGGCAACGCTTCCCGCAAGGAAAACGCATCCGTCCGGGCAAGTAGCCGAAAAGTCCATGATCATGGCTTTTTCGGGGCGAAACCCTATGAATTCGGCCTTCGGTGCTACGCCAAACTTGGAAAGCGCGGATACATCAACAATGTTCATTGGCGGAGCGCCTATGAACTTTGCCACAAACAGGTCTGCCGGATTCGCGTAAACCTCGTCCGGGCTGGCTTGCTGCCGGGCTTTTCCGCCTTCAAGAACTATGACTTCAGAACCCATGCTCATGGCTTCCACCTGGTCATGGGTAACATAGACAAATGTCGTGCCTAGCTTGTTGTGGAGCTCTATAAGCTCTCTTCGGATCTGGGCACGAAGCTTCGCGTCCAGGTTTGAGAGAGGCTCATCCATCAGAAAGGCCTTGGGTTCCTTTACGATGGCTCTGGCTAGCGCGACTCTCTGGCACTGCCCTCCTGAGAGCTGATGGGGCTTTGACTTCATGTGCCCCTCCAGGCCAAGCATCTTTGAGATCCTTGAAATCCGGATTTCCCGCTCATTCTTTGGGATCTTCATGTTTTTCAAGCCAAACTCCATGTTTTCTCTTGCCGTCATTGACGGATACAAGGCGTAGTTCTGAAATACCATGGCTATCTCTCGATCCTGGGGCAAGACATTTTTCATGCTTTTGCCCCCGATCAGCACGTCGCCTCCAGTTTCCCGGTCAAGCCCCGCTATTATCCTTAAAAGCGTTGACTTTCCGCATCCTGACGGGCCTAGGAGGACGCTGAATCCGCCCTCCTTCAAAGTGAGGCTCATTTCGTGTATTATCGGATAGCCTTTCTTGTATTCCTTGCATACATTCCTAAGCTCAATCTCGCTCATCTTACCGGCCTGCCTACATGCATTCCAAGCTCAAGCCCTTTCATCTCACTGGCCCGCAAGAATCTCGTCCAGCGCCTCCTGCCCAGCCGCTTGGGCTTCATCCAGGGCTTCCTGGGCTGAAATGTTTTCTATCTCCACTTTGTCAGCCGCTACGTTTAGCGCGTACAAGACCAGCCCGCCTGTTGGATCGACTGACGATGGGGTTCCATGCTGGACTTGCTGGAGCGGAACCAGGATCTGCGGGTTTTCCGCCGCATAAGCCTTGAACTCTGGCACTTCCAGAGTGGACTTCCTTACTGCGACGTAGCCTGTTCCAAGAGTCCATTTGGCCTGGCTTTCAGGAGACGTGAAGAACTTCATGAATTCGAATGCCCCCTGGGCAAGCTCTCTCTTGTCCCTGTTGGGTATAGCCAAGAACAGCCCTTCAGCCAATGGAGCGGACGGGTTGCTTCCAAACCCCGGTTGCTCAAGCGCCGCTACCTTTGAAAAGTCCAAGTCCGCTTGGTCTCCAGCAGATCCTGTGTATCCGCCAGCCTTGTCCTGGATCACGTCATCAATCGTCTTGTACCAGTACTCCCAGCCTTGCCCGCCATAATGTATGCCCATGATCTTCTCGTCATGGATCCAAACCCTGAACTGCTCCCAGACTTCTACCCACTCTGGGGAGTTGACAAGGACTTTTGTCCCGTCATCGCTAAATAACTTGGCCCCGTTGCTCAGGGACGCGTCTATCAGGTTAACAAGGCCGTACATTGGCTCCCAGCCATAGAAGACCGTTTCTCCGTTTTCAATGACAGCCATCTTTCTTGCCGCTTCCCCAAGATCCTGCCATGTCTTAATGCTTGATGGATCTATGTTCGATCTTTCAAACGCCGCTATGTTGTAGTAGAGCACTTGGGTAGTCCCGTAAGCCGGAATCCCGTAGATCACCCCGTTGCCAAGCTTCGCTGATTTGGTGAAAGCTTCTACGTAGTCGTCCTTGGCGAAGCTGGGATCGCTGTCCATTAGCGGCCTCAGATCTTCGATCAAGCTTTTCGCGCCAAGATTCTGGGCTGAATCCGGATTTAGGAGAACCAGGTCTGGCGCGTTTCCTCCAGCAATGGCCGCTTGCAGCTTTTGGTAGGTTTCGGTGTAATCAGCCTGCGTTACAGCCGAGACATGGAACGCGTTCTGGGACTGGTTGAATTCATCGATAATGCCAGCCAAAACATCTACAGCGGTCTTTCCTCCAGCGTACCAAAAGCTTATCTCAAGAGCTTTTTGGGGTTCAGCCGGCTGAGCCGGCGCTGTTGCGGCTGGCGCTTGAGCCGCCACTGGATCTGGGCTTGTTGCCGCTGGCGCGGCTGAGCAACCTGAAACGATCAATAAAAAGAGGATTAGGCTAGAGACCAAAGCTGTTCCAAATTTCATAAAGCGCCCCCTTTCTCTTATAGGATGACGGAGTTCATATTTCGCGAGCAACGCATCATCCGGTTATGACGTTGCACCGTAGACGCAGAACCTTTTAAGCATTTTTTGTATTTTAATAATTTTTGTATTTTCAAGCTTTTCTCATTATTCGACATTTAAAAAGTTCAGTCTTCAGCCCTTCAATCCTGCGCTCCCGCTCAAGCCTGACACGAACCATTTCTGCAATAGCGCGAATACGGCCAAGAGCGGCAAGACCACTATAGCCGATCCAGCCATAACAAGCGGCCAGTTGGTGCCGTACGCGCCGCCTTCGATAAAGAAGTGCCTCAGTCCTTGAGAAACCATGTACAGATCCGGCGAGTTTGTGACAAGGGATGGCCACATGTAGCTGTTGTAGCTGGCTATGGCGTTAATCAAGACAAACGCGGCAAAGGACGGCTTCGCCACTGGGTAAACCACTTTCCAAAGCGTCCGCCAATGGCTGGCGCTATCTAGCCTGGCGGCTTCTATCAGGCTTGGCGGCACTTGCATGAAGGCCTGCCTTAGGAGAAATATCCCGAAAACGCTCACCAGGCTTGAAACCACAAGGCCTGTGTAGCTATCCAAAAGCTTCATCTTGGACAGGATTATGTAAGACGGAATGTATGTGGCGGCGGAAGGCGCCATGCAGCTTCCCATGATAAGGGCAAATATAAGGCCTTTGCCCTTGAAGCTCATGTAGGCGAGAGCATATGCGAGCATCGCTCCTGAAACGAGCTGGTAGGCAGTGGAAGCGGCAGAGATCGCCAGGCTGTTGCCAATGTTTCTTAGCAAGGGGGAGCGTATGGCTTCAAGGTAGTTCAGCCACTGGGGATCGCTTGGAAGCCAGCCTCCACTCATTAGCTCCGCTTTGGTCTTGAGAGAGCTCAAGACCATCCAGGCAAAGGGAAACGCCATCAGGGCCGCGCAGATGGCTATGAAGCCAATTTTTATGCATCGAGCGAAAGCTATAAAATTTATCGCTTTGTCTTTGCTCACCTATAGCTCACCGCCCTCTTTGACAAAGCCCATTGCAGCGCGGAAAGAACGGCTATCGCAAGCATCAGCACAACCGCCGCTGAGGCCGCTTGCCCCATTTTGTATTGCTGGAACCCCAGCTGATAGTACAAGTACAGCAAAGTGCGAGTGCTTCCCGCTGGGCCGCCTTGGGTGAGCACCTGGATCTGGTCATACGCCTGCAGGCCGTTGATCGTGGATATGACCGCGAGAAAGAACGTTGTCGGAGATATGCCTGGAAGCGTAACTCTCAAGAATGTTCCCCACTTGCTTGCCCGATCCAGGCTTGCCGCCTCATACAGGCTCCTTGGAACCTTCTCCAGCGCCGCCAGATAGAGAATGGCGTTATACCCGATGGATTTCCAGACCGTTACAATGATTACCGAAAGCATCGCCGTTTTCGAGCTTCCGACCCATTTCAGCCCTGGCAGGGAAAACAGATGCAAAACGGCATTTGCCATTCCATGGTCAGCGTCGTAAATCCACATCCAGACCAGTGAAACCGCGACTGTTGGCGTTATCCAAGGCGAGAACACCAAGCCGCTGAAAAAGCTTTTGCCCTTAAACTTCTTTTCAAGCAAAAGCGCCATTCCCAACCCTAGCGCTATGGAAAAGACGGCGCTAAACACGCAGAACACCAGTGTGTTTGACAGCGCTTGAGAAAAGTCCCGGCTTGCTAAAAGCTTCGCGTAATTCTTGAATCCCACCATCTTATATTCAGGCGTCATATAGTGCATATCCCAAAATTCCGTTAAGGCGCCGAAAAAGTCATCGCGATGCTTTAACGCGTGACTTTTTCGGCGCCATGGAATTAATTTTGGGATATGCACCTAGTCCCAATCCGTGAAGCTGATCCAGACAGTTTGCGCTATGGGGTATATCCAAAAGACCGCCAAAGGCGCAAGCGCTGGCAACGCGAACAGCGCCGCCGCAATAGGTTCCTTGCTTTTGAGCATCTGCCTCCCTCCCTTTCTTTAATGCGCTTAACAAATTTTAAGGCAATCATCGGCCATTGATATTGTGGCATGGAGCAGCACCTTTCCGCTATCAGCGAGGGGTAAAAGATAGGTAAAAGTTCTGTGCAAACCCCAAGCCCCGCTGCGCGGGGCTTGGGGTTTGCGAGATATAGAAAAAAAGAAAAGCCGGACAAATGTCCGGCTTTTCTGCTTTTTGCGACTATCGGAAGCGCTGTCCCGCTTTGCTGCGAGTCTGCCCAATATTTTAATTTGAAAATCTGCCTTAGCCATTTGCCTGTTAAAGCTATAACCAGCCTTTATCTATAGCGCCTATGAATAAGGATTTATTCTAACTTCCCTCAATCCATGCGTCATAGAGATCAAGGTAAACACATCGTCAATGTTGACGCTCTTCAGTTCAGGCTCATCGCCCGAAACGCCATAGACAGCCGTGAACTCAATGTCAAACTTGTAGTCGTATATGCTGTCGTTAAACTGCGCAACCGCCTTGGCCACGATCTCATTGTCCGTCTCTGAAATGTCGATTATCTTTATAAAATCAACATTCTCGATGGCCAGAACTTCCTCTGGATTCACGTACTCGATGATATCTGGGCTCACTTCAACCCCTGTGATAGCTTCGATTAGCGCGCTTTCGTCAACCAGCGCGGCGGCACCCTCTGCTTTCAACGCAAAGGATGACAATACGAAGATTGCCAGAAGGGCTAACGCGACTATTGCCAGCTTTTTCTTCATAGACACTTCCCTTTCACAAATTTTTAGCCTACAGCGAACATCGGCTTTGGCGCTGACAAGGCTCCTGACAAAAACATCTATAAATTGGGATTGTCTCTAACTTCCCTTAATCCTTTCGTGTTTGGGATCATGATAAACACATCGTCAATGTCGACGCTCTTCAGTTCAGGCTCATCGCCCGAAACGCCATAAACAGCCGTGAACTCAATGTCAAACTTGTTGTTGTACGCACTGTCGTAAAACTGCGCAACCGCCTTGGCTACGATCTCATTGTCCGTCTCTGAAATGTCGATTATCTTTATAAAATCAACATTCTCGATGACCAGAACTTCCTCTGGATGCACGTACTCGATGATGTCTGGGCTCACTTCAACCCCTGTGATGGCTTCGATTAGCGCGCTTTCGTCAACCAGCGCGGCTCCCTCTGCTTTCAACGCAAAGGATGACAATACGAAGATTGCCAGAAGGGCTAACGCGACTATTGCCAGCTTTTTCTTCATATCCACTCCCCTTTCTTATTCAGCAAGCGAAAATTCGCCTACAAATGTAGATTGGCCTACCAGCATGGCTTAGCAAGTTGATTCTTTGGCTCACTTAGAGCATATCCCAAAATTCCGTAATGGTGTCGGATAGCGTTTGCCCAATGTTTCTTGGGCAAATCGCCAAAGTCCTGGCGAATGCTTCAACGCCGAACTTTTCCGGCATCTGGGAATTATTTGGGATATGCTCTTAAGTGACAAGCCTTAAGCGCCGAGTAGCCAAACTCAATGATTCTGCCGTAACCATGTCAAAAAATCAATACTGTGATTAACGCATAATTCAGCGTCAAAAAATTGCGCTTAACCATTACCTTTTCTTAGTCGATGGCTGTTGCGGCAAATCATTCAGTGAATACAACCACGATCTCATTATACAGCATATTGCTATCGAAGTAAATATGGTGACATGCATTTTGAGACCCGCTGTAAGAGCTTCGATACCCTCCCTATACATAAGACGGCACCGAGATGTTTTTGTTCCCGTCTTTAGGTTAATTATCGATCAATCATTTGAGGAAATATTCGACAATCCCTCCATTGTGCGTTGCGCTTCAGGATGCTACAATTATGTGCAGAAAGATAGGGGCGGCTTTACGCATAAACAAAACCGCATTGAAATCCCCGAAAGCGTAGCGTTGCAAGACATCGCAAACCCGCTGGCCTCAAGGCGCTTGCGTCTGCAGGACGCAAAAATTCATACGGCAGAATAAAACGAAAGGACAAATGACTGAAATGATTTACCCAAAGGGCAGAGTTGAAGATTTCGAAGAAAAATTCGTTCGGGACATGCTAACCCCAAAATTCATGTCAGCAGTATCTGACGCAGCCGCCTATATCCTTGCGTCTGGGCTTGCAAGGGTTGTCAATGGCGATCTTCTGCCCTTGTGCAGCAAGCTGTCCAGGTTTTCCCAGGAAGACTTGCTTATTGGAGCGCGAGCTCTGGACGATGACAGCATGGATGCGCTGCTCTCAAGCAATCCGCCAAAGCGGCAGAAATAAGCGAAAGGCGCAAAGAAGGCCGGACACATGTCCGGCCTTCTTTATATATATTTTTATTTAATTATTTATTTGTTTATTTGCAGCCCCGTTTGCAACTCCGACGCTTGCGCGAGGGCTCAAACTTGCGAAGCAATCTTTTTGCCAAACATATTTTTTTTCAAGCAGCTCCATATTTTTTCACAGCTGCACTTCGCATAAAAGCCTGCCCTACTCCGCCGCCCCATCATCTTCATCCAAAAAGCCATCAGGGCTGTCTCCTGAAGCGTCATCCGAATCCAGCGCCGCGCACTTGAGCGCGTCCGCCGCAACACGGGATGGGAAGCCTCTTCTCAGAAGGTAGTCAAAGAGCTTCTTCCTGTCCTTCTGCTCCAAAAGATCAACTGAACGCTTTCTTATCTTAGGGGCCAGGGCTTTCAAAACAGCCTCTTCTTCCGAGTAGCCTGATTCTTCCAGGGCTTTCTCCACCAAGGCGGGATCCGCGCCTTTCTGCTCTAGCTCCCACTTTATTCTAGATTCTCCGAAGCCTGCGTCAAACCTAACCCTTATGTGCTCCTTGCAGCAGTTCATGTCATCCAGGTAGCCGATTCTCTCCATCTGGGCGAGCACCTGCTCTGATATGTCTGCAGGGTATCCGATCTCTTCAAGCTTTCTTTCAAGCTCGACGCGCGTTCTAGCCCTTCCGCCAAGAAACCTGGCGGCCCTGTCCCTGGCTTCAACAAGGACGACTTCAGATTTGAGGTTCTTGAACCTCTCTTCTGAAATCTCCAGGTCGACAGTGAGCTTATGGTAGAGAAGATCAACCTCGCTCAATGAGAAGGCGTAATCCCCGTCTATGAAAACCTGCCACCTGTTTGGGACGCGGACGGACTTGCGAAGGTCGGTGATCGTCATGGCTCGAGGTAAGCCTCTTCTTCCTGGTCATCGGACTCCACTACGAGGTCTTCAAGCTCTATGTCGAGATCCGCGTCGTCAGGGATCTCTCCTGGGGTGACATAGTTGTCCGGGAGCGCCAGCTCTTCTAGCTCTTTCATCCCGTAGTGCTTGCGAACGGCATTTTCTATGTCGTGCGTCAGCTCAGGGTGGATGCGAAGGTACTCTTTCGAGTTCTCGCGGCCTTGCCCCATGCGGATCTCCCCGTAAGAGAACCAGGTTCCGCTCTTTGTCACAATGTTGAGCGTGGTGGCCAGATCCAGGATGTCGCCTTCCTTGGAGATCCCTTTGCCGTACATGATGTCAAACTCGCAGGTCTTGAACGGAGGCGCCACCTTGTTCTTGGCGATTTTGACCTTCGTCCTGTTGCCCACGAACTCGCTGCCTTGCTTGATAGTGTCAGACTTTCTGATGTCGATGCGGATTGAAGCGTAGAACTTGAGCGCCCTGCCGCCTGTGGTTGTCTCTGGGTTTCCGTAGACAACCCCAATCTTGTCCCTCAACTGGTTGATGAAGATGACTATGCAGTTGGTCTTGCTGGTGATTCCTGTGAGCTTGCGGAGCGCCTGGCTCATGAGCCTGGCCTGGACCCCCATGTGGCTGGAGCCCATGATCCCCTCGATCTCAGCTCTGGGAACCAGCGCTGCCACCGAGTCAATGACAACTATGTCAATCGCTCCTGAGCGAACCATGGCTTCTGCTATGTCCAAGGCCTGCTCGCCATCATCCGGCTGCGATATGTACAAGTCGTCTATGTTCACGCCCAGCTTCCTGGCGTAAATCGGGTCAAGCGCGTGCTCAGCGTCGATATAGCCGGCTATGCCCCCAAGCTTTTGCACCTCTGCGACCACGTGGAGCGCCACAGTTGTTTTTCCGGAAGACTCCGGGCCATATATCTCCACTATGCGGCCCTTCGGGATTCCGCCTACCCCAAGCGCGACGTCAAGGCTAAGGGAGCCTGTGGTGACCACTGGGATGTTGTCGGAGGACTTGTCTCCGAACTTCATGACAGTCCCTTTTCCGAACTGCTTCTCTATCCCGGCCAACGCGTTTGCCAGGGCGGCTCGCTTGGCCTCTTCAACTCCAGCGGTTTCGTCTTTGACCTCTTCAACCTTGGCCTTTTTGCCAGACTTCTTTTTCTTCGGATCCTGCGCGTCGTTCTTTGCTTCCGCCACTTAAACCATCCTTTCTGGATATGTTCTGGACTTGCGACAGCCGCGGAGGCTTGCGCCTCCGCTCTTAAAAACTACCCTTTAATCAGCGCTCTTCTTGCCATTAAATCAGCGCTCTTACCCTTCAAGCAGCGCTCTTCTTGCCATGTCCAGCGCGTAAATCGCCGACCGCTCCCGGACTTTGCTTCGGTTTCCCGCCAGGTTCAGCTTTCGGGTTCTTGTTTCGCCTTTGAAGAACAGGCCCAAGTAAACAAGGCCTACTGGCTTTTCTGGCGTTCCTCCGCCAGGGCCGGCGACTCCTGTCGTGGAGATTGATATATCCGCGCCGCTTGCCAGCGCGGTTCCCTTTGCCATCTCTTCTGCTGTTTGCGGGCTTACCGCCCCAAACTCCCTGAGGGTCTCCTCTTTCACTCCAAGCCTTTTGACTTTGGCTTCATTGGAGTAAGAAACTATCCCCTCCAGCAAGACATCAGACGCGCCTGGGCAGTCCACGATGCGGCTTGCTATCATTCCGCCCGTGCAAGACTCCGCCACGGCGATCTTCAGATTCTTCTCGGCCAGCAGCCTGACAACAACGCTTGCGAGAGTGTCTCCATCCGTGCCGTAAGCGTTAATGCCAAGAATCCTTTCAGCCTCTTCGTATGTCGGCCTTATTATATCAAGCGCCTCTTTTTCATTTGGCGCGGAGGCTGTGAACCTAACCCAGACTTCAGATGATTTGGCGTAGGTGGCTATGGTGGGGTTGCTCTGGCTGTCGATCATGGGCCTCAAAAGCTCTTCCACCGCGCTTTCCCCTACTCCGCAAATCTTTATGGTTTTTGAGACGAAGGTGTTGCTGGATAAGGCTTTCAATCTGGGAACAATGCTATCAAGAAACATCGGCTGAGCCTCTGCCGGAGGCCCTGGAAGCAGGAACAGCATTTTTCCGTTTTCCTCAAAGAAAAGGCCTGGGGCTGTGCCGTTTAAGTTCTCCAGCGGAACTCCGCCCTCTATGATCATGGCCTGCTTCTTGTTGCTTGGAACCATTCCTGCATGCAGCTTTTGGAAGTAGGCCTGGATCTGCTCCCAGGACTTTTCGTCAAGGACCAGCTCCCGCTTGAAGTGCAAGGCCGCGCCTTCCTTTGTGATGTCATCTTCCGTGGGGCCTAGGCCCCCAGTCGCGATCACAAGGTCAGCGCGGGAAAACGCCAACCTATACGCTTCCTGAAGCCTGTCCATGTTGTCTCCGACAACGGTTTGCCAATAAGTGTTAATCCCAAGCTTCGCCAGCTCTTGTGACAGGAACTGGGCGTTGGTGTTCAATATGTCACCCAAAAGAAGCTCAGTGCCAACTGCCAAGATTTCAGCGTTCATTTGCCAGCCCCCCCATTTTTGTTCTTGTGGCTAAAAAATGCCCTTGTTTTTCGCAACGTAGTCTATGGCCGATCCCAATGTCAAAGCGGCCGTGACCCAAGAGAGGATGTCAGTGACAGGCGTGGGGATGAACCCAAGCAAAATGGCCAGGATAAGCGTCATCTGGGAAACGGTTTTAAGCTTTCCCCAGGATGAGGCGGCGATTACTTTCCCTTGCTCAAGTGCCAGCATCCTAAACCCTGTTATCAAGAACTCCCGGCTTATGATGACAACTACCACCCAAGCCGCTACCTCACCTGTCTGGGTCATTGCGACAAGCGCCGCCGCAACCAGCATTTTGTCCGCAAGCGGATCCATAAGCTTTCCGAAGTTGGTTATTAGGTTGTATTTGCGGGCTATCTGCCCGTCTAGCATGTCCGTGAAAGACGCGCCAGCGAAAACCGCAAGCGCCGCGAATCTGGACCAAGCCGAAAACGGCAAAAGGTACAATACCAAAAAGACTGGTATGAGGCAGACTCGAAGAACCGTCAGCTTGTTGGGCAGGTTCATCTCCGCCATGGCAATCACTCCTTGAGGAATAGTTTTGTCTTTTGTAGGTGGCTGTTTGCTTATGCTGACGAGAAATTTCAGTGCGCAGCCGCAGATTTTTCAGAGCGACTTTCAATCATTCAACCAGCGCGCCATAAAGATCATGCGCTCCGCTTTTGTTTATCTCCACCTCGACGAACTCGCCAGTCAAAATGTCTGTCGGGCTATTGAAAAAGATCATTCCGT
This sequence comes from Clostridiales bacterium, assembly GCA_031270945.1. Lineage (GTDB taxonomy): Bacteria > Bacillota > Clostridia > Lachnospirales > WQUN01 > JAISWZ01. The sequence goes on from JAISWZ010000038.1 coordinate 14,969, forward strand.
CCACGCCAGCGCAATCCCTTTGGCTTCTGGCGCAGTACACAAAGCCCTCTTCCCCGGTTTCCGCTGTTAGCCTTCCATCCACCATGGCCTTTAAAGTCTTGCCAACAAGCGCCTTGTTCTTTTCCTTTGAGACTCTCTGCTGCAGCCGCATTACCTTTTTTTTCCTTGACTCCTTGACCTTTTCGTCGATCTGATCCGGCATGGACGCGGCTGGGGTTCCTTCTTCCTGGGAATAGGCGAATACGCCCAGCTTGTCAAACTTGGCCTTCTCAACAAAGTCCAGGAGGCACTTGAAGTCTTCCTCTGTCTCTCCAGGAAACCCGACTATAAGGGTTGTCCTCACAGCGATGTCAGGCATGGCTTCCCTAAGATTCAACAAAAGCGCCTCCAGCTCGTCCCTGCGCCCTCTCCGGCCCATCCGGCCTAGAACCGTGTCAGCGGCATGCTGGATCGGTATGTCAATGTAGTGGCACACCTTCGGATTTGATGCCATCTCGTCTATTATCTCGCTTGTTACTCTCTCCGGGTAAGCGTAAAGAAGCCTTATCCATTCAACGTCTTCTATCTCAGAGAGCTTTCTCATAAGCTCAGGCAGCTTGGGCTCATTGTATAGATCGGTTCCGTAAAGCGAGGTGTCCTGCGCCACCAAAACGATCTCCCTAATCCCTTGATCGGCTAATGACCTGGCTTCCTCAAGCAGGCTTTCCATTTCCCTGCTCCTGTACCTGCCCTTTATGCTTGGGATGGTGCAGTAAGAGCAGCGGTTGTCGCAGCCTTCCGCAATCTTCAAGTAAGCGTATCCACTGGTGCTCACAGCCCGATTGGCGCAGCTGTCCAAGCTCTCCCCGCCAAAGCTGGCCACTCTTCCTGAAAGCGCCTTGGCTATGGCGCCTGCAGGATCGGAGAACTCTTCTATGCCAAGAACCGCGTCCACCTCTGGCATCTCGCTCAAAATCTGCTCCTTGTACCTGGCCGCCAGGCAGCCAGTCACTATCAGCGCCTTTAGCGACCCTTCGGCCTTGAGTTTCCCCATTTCCATTATGGACTGGATCGCCTCGCGAGTCGCCTCCGCGATGAAACCGCAGGTGTTGACTATCACAATCTCGGCCTTCGCCGGGTCAGCCTCAATGGAGAAGCCGCCCATGCCCAAAAGCCCAACCATGGCCTCGCTGTCCACCAGGTTTTTGTCGCAGCCTAGGGAAAGCACATGTATCTTCATCAGTTTCCTTTCCAGCCGGGGCCCTGCGGCCCCGGCGCTTTTTTGCGATGATCTTTTTATTATATTCCAGCGCCCCATCTCTCGAATGCGCGCTAGTGCATGCTTTAATTTAACTACAAAAAATGTCACAAGTCAACCCCGGATCGAACAAATTTTTCTTTTTTAAAGGCCGGGATTTAAATTTCTAATAATAGGCCGATTTAAGCCTATATTATCCTGTTTTGTTCAAAAAACGATTGCTTGCATTGTTCAAAAAACTTATCCTAAAAAACCGCTCCTATCTTGTCTTTTCAAGCCCTACGTCAGCCCTCCGCGTTTCCACTCAGCCATAGTAACAAGCACTTTCCTTGGCTTGCTGCCGTCTTCGGGCCCTACTATTCCTCTCATTTCCAGATCCTCGATCAGGCGCGAGGCGCGGTTGTAGCCGATCCTGAACTGGCGCTGAAGAAGCGAAGCCGAAGCTTTGCCTTTGCCTATAAGAAACTCCACGGCCTCGTTGTAGAACTCGTCTAGCTCCCTGCTTTCGTCGGCAAGCCATCCGCTGTCCGTCATCTTCTCTCCTACCTCGTAATCGAGAACGCCGTCTGCCTGGCCTTTCAGGAACTCGACTATCCGCTCGACCTCAGAGTCTGAGATGAAGCCGCACTGAATTCTTACCGGCTTTGACTTGCCTTCTGGGAGAAAGAGCATGTCGCCTTTTCCCAAGAGCTTCTCGGCGCCAACTGTGTCGAGGACGGTTCTAGAGTCAACGCCTGAGGAAACGGCAAACGCAAGCCGGCATGGGATGTTGGCCTTGATAAGCCCTGTGATGACGTCAACGGACGGCCTCTGGGTAGCTATGATAAGATGCATGCCAGCCGCCCTAGCTTTCTGGGCCAGGCGGCAGATGAGCTCTTCTATCTCGCCCTTGGCCATCATCATGAGATCAGCCAGCTCATCTATTATGATTATTATCTGGGGCAATATCCCGCCCTCGCCCTTGGATGCCATAAGCGCGTTGTAGGATCTGATGTTTCTGACGTTTGACTCGGCGAACAGGTTGTAGCGGATATCCATCTCAGTGACAGCCCAACCCAAGGCGCTTGACGCCTTCTTTGGATCTGTCACCACAGGGGCCAAAAGATGGGGGATGCCGTTGTAGATCGAGAGCTCCACTACCTTCGGATCTATCATTACAAGCTTTACTTCGTTTGGTTTTGCCTTGTACAGCACTGAAGCGATAAGGGTGTTAATGCATACGCTCTTTCCTGATCCAGTAGCGCCAGCTATCAAAAGATGCGGCATCTTTGAGATGTCAGCCACGACAGTCTTTCCCTCAATGTCCTTTCCGACAGCGAACGCCGTCTTGGACGGGAACCGGATAAAGCAGTCATCCTCCAGGATGTCCCTGAGATAGACGTTCTGCATTTCCTTGTTGGGTATCTCGACTCCGACAGCGGACTTTCCGGGGATAGGCGCTTCTATTCGTATCCCTTGGGCGGCCAGGCTAAGAGCTAGATCGTTTGAAAGGTTTGCGATCTGGGACACCTTCACCCCCTGGCCAGGCGCCAGTTCATAGCGTGTCACTGTAGGCCCTACGCTTACAGCCAGGACTTTTGCCTCGACTTTGAAGTTTCTCAAAGTTTCCTCTAGCTTTCTAGAGTTTTCAAGTATCCTGGCTCTTGACTCAGTGGCTGAAGCGTACGGGTTGTTGTCCAGGAGATCTAGCGGCGGAAGCTCATAATCCCGGTACAAAGCCTCCTCGTCCTGGTTCGGGGAAATGGACATGCTCTTTACCGCTGGCGCCTCTTCCGGGATAAAAACCTCGCTTGTTCTTCCGACTGGATCTGTGTAGGGCTTTCCCCTAACGGATCTAGCGTCCTGGATAGGGATTGAGTCTTCAACTCCGCTTGCCGCTTCCTCAAAGTCTTCCCCTGGGGTGAACTCGCTAAGCCATGAGTCGTCAACTTCATCCTTGGCTTCTTCATCCACGTACTCTATGTTTGACGGCTTAGGCGGAGGCGCCACGCTCTTTGGCGTGACTGGCGGCTTTGGCCTTGCTATCGGCTCAGGCCCTGACCTTTTCAGCGGCACTGGCCCTTTCGGCTTTGGCGGCTCAACGCCTTCCTCGATCATCCCAACTACCTGGATCTCTTCTTTCTCCTTGGCTGGCTTGGGTTTGTGAGGCGCTTCCTCAAATGTCACGTTCTCAGCGTACTCCATCTTTGGAGGCGGCCTGCGCCTTTTCGCCTTTGGAATCTCTTCGAAAACAAGGCTTATCCTCTCAGGAGTCTTCTTCTCGGGCTCCTTTTTCTCCTCTTTTTTCTCCTCTTTTTTCTCTGCCTTTTTCGGCGTTGGCGATGTGGACACGGAGGCTGACGCCGCCGACTCCTTCCCCTTTTGCGGAACAGGCTTTACCTTGGGCTTTGGCTTAGGCGGAGGATTGACAAACACAATGGGCTTTGGCGGCTCGGGCTTCTTTTCCTTTGGCACAGGCTTTACGACAGGCTTCGGCTTAGGCGGAGGCTCTGGCTCGGGTTCTGGCTTGGGCTCAGGCTCCGGCTCTTTTTTGACCTTTTTCGACTCAGCGTTCTTCTTCATGTTGTCAGCCCACTTGTTGACCTTCTCTGTCGCGGCCGCAAGCATTGGAACAACTGACTTTCCGCTCCAAAGAACCATCATCGACAAAAAGCCCAAAACCGTGACAGCCATGGCAACCACTTTGTCGCCGATCATGTCAAAGATCATGTCTCCCACTATTCCGCCTATTACCCCGCCGTTTGTCCTTGCTCCGGCCTCGAAGTAAATGGTGTAAAAGTCTCCCGCGAATGTCTCCGCGTCCGCCGGCTTGCTCAAAAGATGGCAGAAGCTTATCGCCAGAACGAAGGCAACGGCTGCGTAGCATGTTTTGCTGGCGTTTGGCAGCTTTCTTGAAAAAAGCTTCCGCCACGCCACAAGGGTTGCTCCTGCTGGGACAAACATCGCTCCCGCTCCGAAAATCCCCAGCAAAAACCGCCTGAGATATTCCCCTCTGCCAGTCCCTATGCTCTTTGACGCCAAAACAGCTATCGAATAAAGCGACAGGGCTATGAGCATCAGCCAAAATATCTCAATCCACAAAGGATTAAGCTTGAACTTTTTCGGTGGATCCTTTCCGTCTGCCATTAATGACGCACCTTTCACCGGCAATCCGGGCTCTTTAATTCTTTAGACAGCGTAAAAGCCTGTCCTATTGCCAGCCGCTCTTGCGGCTTTGTATTGGGTAGACAACAGGCAAGCCATTGCCGCAGGCAGGCTAGCCAACCCGGCTATGCCAACCCGTTGGCGCCAAAAGCGGCGCGAATATCCCGAAATTTCGGCGGATGCACGAATCGCTCCTATCAAGATGACTCAAAAGGCCCAATCCGCGCGATCAGCAAGTTCCGGGGCATGCGCCAAGGCGCTCTAATGGCCGCAATCATATTATACAGCTTTGGGGCGCCAATGTACATTTAAAGTTGAACCGCAAGAATGCGAGTCGCAAGACACGAATTGCGCCGGCGGGCTTGCGGGCGCTCTATTTCTTTTCAAAGGGCCTAAATCCACTAGCGCTTTTTGCTTCTTTTTGCCATTTGTTGCGAACGGTTTCGGCGCAATTTGTCTTGCTTTGCGCCTTTTCGCTCGCCTTTATGCTCCTTTATTAGAATAATGAGCCCGTGTTGACATTGGCTATCCTCTGCATTATGATTATACCGACAAGAGATATGCTGGTGACGCCGATTTTGAAGCCAGCGCAAAGCTTGCCGGGATTTCTGGGCTTCGCAAATAATAAAATAAGGGGGTGGTTGGTTTGCGCAGGCCTGCGTTTGGATTAGGAATAGTTGGAGGCGGGCAGCTGGGAAAGATGATGGCTGTAGAGGCTATAAAGCTAGGATTTCGCGTTTGCGTGATGGATCCGCAAGCCTCCTGTCCCGCGTCCGGATTGGCCGATTTCTTCCTCCAGGCGGATTTCGGGGACGAATGCGCCATACGAAGGATCGCTGGCGCGTCTAGCGCCATAACATACGAGATAGAGCACATAAACGCGAAGGCGCTTATACGGCTAGAGGAAGAAGGGTTCACTGTCTACCCGACAGGAAGGACCCTTGAGCTTATACAAGACAAGCTGAAGCAGAAAAATCGCTTAAGGGAGGCTGGGATCCCAGTCCCGGACTTCATGGGGGCCGAATCCAAGGAAGATCTTGCTAAAGCAATCCAGGAGTTCGGTTACCCCTTGATGGTGAAAAGCCGGTTTGGCGGATATGACGGCAGGGGCAACTTCTTGCTGGAGCGGCCTTTGGATATCGAAAAGGCGCTATCATTCGCCCCTGGCCCAAAAATGGCGGAGCGCTGCATAGATTTCGCCATGGAAGCTTCAGTGCTGGCATGCAGGGGCGCGGACGGGATGACGGCGATATACCCGGTTGCCCAAAACCTGCATTCAGGGAGCATCCTTCGGCAAACGGTGGCGCCAGCGGATCTGCCGGAAGAAACGGCCAAAAGGGCCATGCATATAGCGGAGCTTGCCATGTCAGCCTTCAGCGGAGTCGGCATGTTTTGCATAGAGCTTTTCATAGAGAAAGATGGCCGCATCCTGGTCAATGAGCTAGCTCCAAGGCCGCACAACTCAGGGCACTACACTATAGAGGCCTGCAGAGCGAGCCAGTTCGAAAACCACGTGAGGGCAGTGTCTGGGCTTCCATTGGGGGATCCATCCCTAATGGTTGCGGCGGCCATGGTCAACATCCTGGGAGAGCCCGGGCTGTCTGGCCCCGCTCAAACCACGGGTCTGGCAGAGGCCCTTGGCGTGCCTGGGGCCTCCGTTCACATATACGGCAAAGAGGCGAGCGTTCCAGGAAGAAAGATGGGGCACGTCACCGCGACGGGAAAAACAGCAGCCGAGGCTTTGCATAGAGCTGAAAAAGCCGCTTCGCTTGTGAAGGTTTCAGCTTTCAGGGAGGGGCAGGCAGGATGGTGAAAGGAAAGGGCCTGAAGTTTTTCTACAGCGCCCAAGAAGAGGGAGAGACGCCGAAGCCGGCCCTCGACCAGTTAGATATTAGCGTGAAGAAAGGCGAGTTCCTGGCTATCCTAGGCAGAAACGGCTCGGGCAAGTCAACGCTCGCCAAGCACATAAACGCGCTCCTGCTTCCATCTGAGGGCACGATCCTGATAAACGGGCTCGATTCCCTGGACGAGAAGAATGTATGGGGCATAAGGCAGTCAGCGGGAATGGTTTTCCAAAACCCCGACAACCAGATCATAGCCACTTTAGTAGAGGAAGACGTAGCCTTCGGCCCGGAGAACCTGGGAGTTGAGCCAAGCGAGATAAGAGAGAGAGTCTCTGAGTCACTTGCCGCAGTCAACATGTCCGAGTACAAGAAAAGCGCCCCCCACAACCTGTCTGGCGGCCAAAAGCAGAGGGTTGCCATAGCGGGGGTTCTGGCAATGAAGCCCAAGTGCATAGTCCTTGACGAGCCTACAGCGATGCTTGATCCTTCAGGCCGCAAGGAAGTCATGGATACCGTCATGCGACTGAACAAGGAGGAAGGCATCACCATCGTCTTCATCACTCACTTTATGGAAGAAGCGGCGAAAGCCGATAGGGTCGTGGTTATGGACGAGGGCAAAATTGTGATGGAAGGCCCGCCCCGGGAAGTTTTCCAGCAGCCCGAAAGGCTTAGAAGCCTAGGCCTGGACGCTCCCCAGGCGACAGAGCTGGTTATAGCGCTAAACAAGGATCTTGAAGGCCTTGGTCTGCCTCTTTTGCCTCCAGGAATACTTGACATGGACGAAGCTCTTGAGGCGATAGCCCTGAGGGCCAAGGCCAGCGAATCCGTTGAGTCCGCTCCCGTTTCTCCTTCTGGCGACAGCGCTCCCGCTTTAATGAAAGCTGAAAATGTCACATTCATATATAACGAAGGATCGGCGTTTGAGAAAAAGGCGCTGGACGATGTTTCGCTTGAAATCAAAAAAGGGGAGTTCGCGGGCCTGATCGGGCATACGGGATCTGGCAAGTCAACTTTAATCCAGCACTTCAACGCCTTGATGAAGCCCACGTCAGGGAGGATAACGCTCTCTGGCGAAGACGTGAACGGCGACAAGTCCAAGCTCAAAAGTGTTCGGCAAAGAGTGGGCTTGGTCTTCCAGTACCCTGAGCACCAGCTCTTTGAGATGACAGTGTTCAAAGACGTGGCCTTTGGCCCTCAAAGCTTGGGATTATCCCAAAGCGAGATAAAGGAGAGGGTTTCAAAAGCTCTGGCCGCTGTAGGCTTGGGCGAGGACGTCTACGAAAAGTCGCCATTTGACCTGTCCGGAGGCCAAAAGAGAAGAGCCGCGATCGCGGGCGTCTTAGCCATGCAGCCTGAGATCCTGATCCTTGACGAGCCGACTGCAGGGCTTGATCCCAAAGGCCGGGACGAGATACTGGGGCAGATATCAAGAATGAGAGAAGAGCTTAACATAACAGTCATCCTGGTCTCCCACTGCATGGAAGAGGTGGCTGAAAGAGTGGACAGAGTGATCGTCGCAAACAAAGGCAAAATAGCCTTCCAAGGGCCTCCTGGCGAAGTTTTCTCCCATGCGGATGAACTGGCTGAAATGGGCCTGGCAGTTCCCCAGCCAGCCTACTTGATGAGAAGGATGCGGCAAAGAGGATTCTCTGTCCCAGAGGCCGTTTTCACTGTTGAAGAAGCAAAGGCCGCCATTTTGCCCTTGCTGGCAGCAGGCCAAGGGGGATCGAATTGATAGCGAACATTACCATAGGACAGTACTATCCGGCCGACTCAACTGTTCACGCGCTGGATCCCCGCTTGAAGCTTCTGGCTGTGCTTGTGTACATCGCAAGCTTGTTCGTGGCCAAAGGCCCAGCCAACTATGTCATCGCCGCGATATGCCTGGGAGCTGTCGTTGCGATCTCCGGGGTTCCAATCAAGTTCATAGTAAAGGGCATCAAAGGCATACTTTTCTTGATGCTCTTCACGGCTGGCCTTCATATATTCTTTACCACAGGCGACACCCTTCTTTTTAGCGCCTGGTTTATCAAGATTTACCTGGAAGGCGTAACTACGGCCCTGCTTATGGGTTCAAGGCTCATCTTGCTTGTCATGGCATCTTCAGTCCTAACCCTCACAACATCTCCGCTTGAGCTGGCTGACGCGTTGGAGCGAGTTCTCAAGCCCTTCAAGAGAATCGGGCTTCCCGCCCACGAGATAGCGATGATGATGACCATAGCGCTTCGCTTCATCCCAACTTTAATAGAAGAAATGGACAAAATCATGAAGGCTCAGACCGCCCGGGGCGCTGACTTTGACACGGGAGGCCTGGTGAAGAAAGCCAAAAGCCTTATCCCGCTCCTGGTCCCGCTTTTCATCTCCTCATTCAGGCGGGCCGATGACTTGGCCATGGCCATGGAAGCCAGATGCTACCGTGGCGACATAAATCGAACGCGCATGAACACGCTCAAAATGTCCAGGACGGATTTCTGGGCGATGGGCGTTTTGGCTTTGTACCTGGGCATTATCATAGTAGTGAGGATTTTCTTTGAGTAGGCTTTAAATGCAGGCAAAGGCTTGGCCTTGATTTTTATTGCAAACCAAACTTTTGATTAGCCAAGTTTTTTGCCTTGATTTTTGATCCAAGCCAAAAGCCCAAACCTTTAATTCAAGCCAAAATCCTAAAACCAAACCCCAAACCCAAAACCCAAATCTTTAAGCAAAAAGCCCGAAGCGCTTGCTTCGGGCTTTAGCGCGTTTTTCTCTCAGCGGCTGGTGCCCACGAGGGAAAACAATGCTTTCAATTTTCTTATCGCTGCCAAAAGCGGATCGACTGGCTTCTTAGGCAGACAACTTAAAAGCCCGATGTATTCGCTCCCGAGCTCTGCCTAGAGAAAAGCAGCTCTTTTTGCCAAAAAGGCTTTGAATATCTTACTTTCTTACTTTCTTACTTTCTTACTTACTTACTTACTTACTTACTTATTTATTTATTTACTTATTTTCTTGCTTTCTTTAGATTTTGCTAGCTTACCGCTGATCCGCCTGACGGCTTCTTCTTTTTCTTATCCTTGTCCTTATCCTTGTCACGATCAAGGCTTGCAAGCACCTCGGCATAGCTGCTCTTGTAGGAATACTCGAACTGCACAACTTTCGCGTGGGACACTATGTAGTAGTTGCGGTTTCCGCAATCAAACTTGATTCCATAGTCTTTTATCTCGATCTTGTCCTTAAGCTCGAGTCTGGTTGTAGGCTGCTGCTTGACCTCCACTTCTTTCGTTTCACTTTTGCTTCTGAAAACGCTCGCGGCAAACTCCCCGAAATTCATGATGTTAGGCAGAATCGGATCAAGAATGAAATCCATGCCTAATTGGTTCACGCGCTTGTATATGACAAGCGCCGCGTCATTGTCTCTGGAGTATGTGTAGTGGTTGATGAAGATGTGGCTATAGAACTCAGAGCATTCACTAAAGTGCTTTAGCAGAGCGCTTTCGGCGAGTATATGCCCTTGCAGGAAGCACCGCTTTATCCTGGCCTGGCTCTCTTCGGATACCTGGCACACCTTGCAGGCGTAGTCAAAGTTTCTATAATAATATCCCTGTTCGCCAAAAGTCTTTCCCATAGCACCCTCCCGCGAGGTCTTGCGGCTTTTGCGGCAAATCTCGCTTGGCTGGAGCCAAGCGTCTTTAGTTCTTGAAGCATATCCCGCAAAGCGAAAATACTTGCATATCCCCAAATTGATTTCAAGGCTTGCCAGAGCTTTGGCGGCAAGTATGTCCGGCGCTTGATTTTTGGGTTTATGCATTGCCCGCCCGCGAAAAACGCGGCTCTTTTCACTTGCTGGCACTGCTCTTAGCGCTACTTAGAGTCATTATCCTGCTATTCATGCCAGGTTCTGACCGAATGCCAGCAACGCGCAGCACTAAGCGTTTTGGGATATGCGCTGTTTGCGTTTCCCTTTTTCATGCGCGTCTTGCGACAGGGAAGCCGCTTGTCCATCTTCCAGGCGCCGCAGGCGCTGCCAATCGCAGCCCTGCGGGCCAATATTTTGAATATAGAATTGGTTTCCTCTATAAGGATACCACAGAATGCGCCGATTGCGAAGGTTGCTTTGCATACTTTTTTTGGCAAAATTTTGCCGCATACACTTCCCTCATCCACAAAACGTTGTATTTCGCCGTGTTTCCCCCCGATTTCAATTTTAAAATATAAAAAAAATTTCTTCAGGCACCTTGTCTCGCTCTTTTGCCAGTGATTGGCGCGTATAAGTTGCCGGCGCTTGCGCATAATACTTGCATATCCCAAAGTTGCAGCGGAGAATTAAGCTAGAGTATGCCGAAATTTCATAGGATATAATAGGTATTGAAAAATCGGGATATGGCTCAAGCCTCCAGCATTCGGGATATAAACCGCGTATCTCCAAGAAGCGGCAATCGCCGTTTGGACGTCCGCGCAAATGACACGTAATTTTTGATCAGGCATAAACTCAGTACGCCTGATTGGCGCTTGGTTTTTGCCATAAAGTGAACACTCCAACCGGAAGTTTCTCACAAGTGAAAGCGAATCAAGCAATAAAAGACAATATTAGAAAATTCGCCAAGGGCGTAAAATAAATAGATAATAAATACAAAATAATAAAAATAGCAAAAAGCTAAAAAAATTAAAATAATAAAAATCAAAAATAAAAAAATACAAAAAAACCTAAGGAGCGTGTTTTATATGCGGAACTACCAGAATGTACTGCTCGACCCCGAAAAGACAGCTGTGCTCATAGTCGATCACCAGCCCCAGATGTACTTTGGCGTTCAGGGATCGTGTCGGAGCATGATTGAAAACAATGTCTTAGGGCTGGCGAAGGCCTGCAAGGCTTTCGATGTCCCTTGCATCCTCACAACCGTGGCCGCCAAGACATTCTCAGGCTACATGTATTCCAAGCTCCAGGAACTCTACCCTGAGTCCGTCCCGATAGACAGGACGTTCATCAACTGCTGGGAGGACGAGAACCTCAAGAACGCCGTCAAGCAGACAGGGAAGAAGAACATAGTCATAGCCGGCCTTTGGACAGAGGCGTGCGTGCTCTTCCCGGCGCTCACAATGACCCATGACGGCTACAAAATCTACGTTGCGGCCGACGCTTGCGGCGGCGCCAGCGAGGACGCCCACGACATGGCGATCCAGCGCATGGTTCAGGCTGGCGTAAGCCCCTGCACCTGGATGCAGATCATGCTCGAGTGGCAGCGCGACTGGAACAACAAGGACACATACGACAAGGTCATGACCATTGTCAAGGATCACGGCGGCGCTTACGGCTTGGGAGTCGAGTACTCCGAGAGCATGCTCAAGCCAGCTACCTACTACATCAACAACACCCAGCCACAGACGGCAGGGAGCTCCAAGTAAGAATGCCAAGGCCTTTCTGGCGATTTGCCAGAAAGGCCTTTTTTTG
>JAISWZ010000053.1 GCA_031270945.1 Clostridiales bacterium
GCCCAATCGCTTGCCAGCCCTTTTCCGGCCAGCACGATCTTCGCGCCATTCCTGTAGGCCTGCCTGATCTTGAATCCTGCCACTCCATGGGATTTTATTATGTCCTCGGCTACGGCAAGAATGACGTCAGCGGTTTCCAGCTCTTCATAAGAGGCAAGCGGCGCTCCGATGTCGGCACCGGTTTCTCCAAAAGAGAAGATGTTTTGGATTCCCAGGCTTTTTGCGTAATCAACGGCAAGCTTCGCGTCTTCTGACGTGAGCGTTCCTGAAATAGAAACACCTACGCTTGACACTCCATACTTTTGGATCAAATCTCCAAGGGATTTCGCAGTTGCGATTGAGGCTTCTTCTATGGTTGCCGCTGAATTCTTCAGGCTCGGGCCTTCAACTCTCTCTTTTGAAATTTCGCCAAAACCAAACCTTCCTGCGGAGCACAGGAACCCTCCAGGGGCGGGAAGGCAGCGAAGCGCCAGCTGGCCTTTAGTCCTTGCGGATATTTCGCAACCCACTCCGCAGAACGGGCAGATTGTTTTTGTCTCTGTCTCTTCCCAAGGCGCCGCCTTTTCGATTGGCAAGACTTCAGCCAGCGCTCCAGTCGGGCAAAGCGCTATGCACATTCCGCAGGAGATGCATCCAGCCTCAGGCAAGGGAAGCCCCAAGGCTGGCATGACTTCAGTGCCAAACCCTCTTCCGAAGAAGCCCAAGACTCCCATGCCCAGGTCATCGCATACCCTGGCGCACATGCCGCAGAGGATGCACTTTTCTGGATTGCGGTAAAAGTAGGGGTTGCTGTTGTCAATCTTTTTGCTTTTCTTTTCGCCTTTGTGCTTGTCCGGATTAGCGTCATGCTCTGCGCTTAGAACTGCCAGCTTGCACTCAAAGTAGTCGCTGCATCCGCATTCGAGGCATCGTTTGGCTTCAAGGATCACCCGTTCCCGGTCTATCCCGTGGCTCACTTCCATGAAACCCGCCTTGCGGGCTTCGGGTGAAACGATTTGAGCTTTTTCTCTTGAGATCTTGGGCTTGTCCTCGAAGTCTTTGGATGTCTTGGTTTGCGTTATGGTAAACGGAGGCACTTTCTTTGCTTTAACAATAGCTCCCGCCAAGAACTGATCAACTGATTCAGCTGCTTTCTTCGCGTCAGCTATCGCTTCTATCGCTATTCCAGCCCCTTCGTTTACCGCGTCTCCAAACGCGAAAACCCCAGGAAGCGTTGTCTGAAAAGTGTCAGGATCAGCGTCTATAGTCTTCCACCTTGTAAGAGGCAATTCGGAAAAGCCAGAAAGCTCTGTCTTTTGCCCTATCGCCGCAATAACCAGATCTACGTTTAGGATTTCTTCTTTTCCCTCAACCGGGACCGGAGATCTTCTCCCTCTGGCATCTGGCGCTCCCAGCTCCATCACCTGGAGCCGCATGGCTTTTGCTTTGTTGTCTTCTCCAAAAATTTCTATCGGGCTATACAGAAACTTGAACTCTACGCCCTCTTCCATGGCTTCTTCGATCTCCAGCGCATCCGCTGGCATCTCTTTTCTTGTCCTGCGGTAAACAACGTAGACCTTTTCAGCGCCAAGCCGAACGGCCGTCCTGCAAGCGTCCATGGCAGTGTTTCCGCCTCCGACAACAGCGACAGTTCCGCCTTTGAACTCAAAGGTTCCAAGCTGCGCCCCTCGCAAGAATTCAATGCCTCCGATTACGCCGTCCATGTCTTCTCCAGCGCATCCGATCCTAGAAGACTTCCAAGCGCCTATGGCAACCAGGACAGCGTCGCTTTTGTCTCGCAGATCTTGAAAGCTGATGTCAACTCCAACCCTGGTGTCGTTGACCAGCTTTACTCCCAGGGCTTCTACGCTTTTTATCTCCTTGTCCAGCACCGCTTTCGGCAGCCTATACTCAGGTATTCCGTACCGAAGCATTCCGCCCATCTGGGGCATTGTATCGTATATGGCCACTTCATGCCCTTTGAGCCTCAAGAACCAAGCGGCGGAAAGCCCTCCAGGCCCGCCTCCCAGGATCGCGATCTTCTTTCCCGTATCAGATCCGACTGGGGGCAGATTTTCCAAGCCAAGCCCTATGTCAGCAACTGTCCTTTTGATCTCCATAATTGCTATAGGCTCTTCAACCAGCTTCCTCCTGCATTCCTGCTCGCAGGGGTGCGGGCAAACCCGCCCTATTGACGCTGGAAGCGGAATCTTCTCTCGGATCAAGCTCAAGGCTTCGTCAAACAAGCCATTAGCCGCCAATCCTACATATCCCTGGCAATCAGTCTTTGCTGGGCATGCCAGCATGCAGGGCGGTCTGCAGTCGCCTCTGTGGTCAGAAAGCAAAAGTTCGAGGGTTCCCTTTCTGCTCTCCCTAACCCTTTCGGAATTCGTCAGTATTTGCATCCCGTCTTGGGCAAGCGTTGAGCAAGCCCTTAAAAGCCTTGGCATGCCAACAGCCTCAACTGAGCAGATCCCGCAGGATCCATAAGCCTCAAGCCTTGGATCCCAGCACAACGCCGGTATCTCTATTCCTACAGTCCTTGCCGCCTCAAGAATGGTCATTCCGCTTTCGATCTTTACATTAACGCCGTCTATCTTAAGCTCTGCCATCACCTCGCCTCCACCGCCTTGAACCTGCACACTGTCACGCATTTTCCGCACTTGATGCAAATTTCCTGATCTATTGAATGAGCTGACCTAGGAGACCCTTTTATAGCCTTCACAGGGCAGTTCCTGGCGCACAGAGTGCATCCAACGCACTTGGATTCATCCACGACATATTTCAGCAAAGCCTTGCATGCCTTTGACCTGCACTTCTTTTCGTGGATGTGCTCTTCGTACTCTTCCCTAAAGTACCGTATCGTGGTCAAAACCGGGTTTGGCGCTGATTGCCCTAACCCGCACAATGATCCTGCCTTGACCAATGAACCTAGCTCTTCAAGCTTCTCTATGTCTCCAGCCTCGCCTTTCCCCTCAACTATCCGGTTCAAGGTCTCCAGCATCCTCTTCGTTCCTATCCTGCACTGAACGCACTTTCCGCAGGACTCCTTGCAAGTGAAATCCAAGAAGAACCTGGCCATGTCAACCATGCAGCTGGTTTCATCCATTACTACCATTCCGCCAGATCCCATGATGGCGCCAGTAGCCGCCAATGCTTTATAGTCTATTATGGTCTGGTCAAGCGAGGCAGGTATGCATCCGCCAGACGGGCCTCCCATCTGCACCGCCTTGAATGCCTTCCCTCCTCTTATTCCGCCTCCAGGTCCAAAGACAACATCGCGTATCGTAGATCCCATGGGCATCTCGCAAAGCCCGCCCTTGGCAACCTTTCCTGTCAAAGCGAAGACCTTTGTTCCCTTGCTTCCCTCAGTTCCCATAGCCGCGAACTTCTCTCCGCCATTTTCTATAATCCATGGCACGTTCGCGTACGTCTCAACGTTGTTGATGTTCGTGGGCAATCCGAAGTAGCCCTTCTGCGCCGGAAACGGCGGCTTCAGCCGCGGCTGTCCACGCTCTCCTTCCAGGGACGCTATAAGCGCGGTTTCCTCTCCGCAGACAAACGCTCCCGCCCCTGTCTTGATCTTCATGTCAAACGAAAAGCCCGAGCCAAATATGTCTTGACCTAATATCTTTCGCTCTCTAGCCTGGGCTAAAGCTTTCTCCAGCCTCTCAACAGCCAGCGGATACTCTGCCCGAACGTAAGCCAGTCCCTCGTGGGCGCCAATGGCGTACGCGCCTATGGCGACTCCCTCTATCAGAGAGTGCGGATCCCCTTCTATCACAGACCTGTCCATGAACGCGCCCGGATCTCCCTCATCAGCGTTCACGATCATCAGCTTCCGTTCTCCAGCAGAATTCCTGGCCGCATTCCATTTGAACCAGGTAGGAAATCCAGCTCCGCCTCTTCCGGCCAACCCGCTCTTCTTAATTTCCTCTATCACATCTTCAGGCTTGACCGACAAGGCCTTCCTAAGCCCTTTGTAGCCTCCCTTTTCTATATACGCGTCAATCTCCTCTGGATCAACAATCCCGCAGTTCCGCAAGGCGATCCTGGTCTGTCCCAGCAGGTTCCCAAGATCCGCAGAAGAAACTTTCCAAGCCGAAGCGTCTCCAACCCCCTGCAGCTCCCTGATAATCTCTTCGCACGCCGCTTGGTCCACCCGTCCGTACATCACGGATTGCCCGTCCTTCTCAACAGTCACCAGCGGCTCCAGGTAGCAAAGGCCAATGCATCCGGTAGTCCCGATCTCAGCGTCAACCTGCTCCTCTCTGGCCCTCTTCATTAATAGCTCAGAAATCTTAGAAGCGCCAGCGGCTATTCCGCAGCTGCCCTTTCCAACTACTACCCTCATCAAGCCCCAGCCTCCAAGCTCCTCGCAATTTTCCTAGCTGAATCCGGAGTCAGCCCTCCATAGGCAACACCGTCTATCATCATTACGGGAGATAAGCTGCAGCAACCCAGGCATGCTACGCTCTCAAGCGTGAATAGCCCGTCAGGCGTAGTCTCTCCTACCTCAACTTTCAGCTCGTCTTCCAAGGCTGACAGTATCCCCTCAGATCCGTTAACATGGCAAGCGGTTCCCTGGCAAAGCATAATCATGTGCTTTCCAGCCTCTTTCAGCCTGAACTGGCTGTAGAACGATACCACGCCCAGAATCTTTGCTGGCTTCGTTCCAGTAACCTCACTGATCCTCGTTATAGCCTTCTCAGGTATCCAGCCGTAGATCCCCTGCGTCTTCTGCAGGATCTCAATCAGGCTTCCCTCAGCGCCCGCGCTCTCGCGCAGGATCCGCTCCAGCTCGTTGTCCCGCTCGTCCAAATCATTCGCTCCTTCTCTTTGCTTGAGGAAGAGCATATCCCAAAATTATATCCGAGGCGCCG
>JAISWZ010000056.1 GCA_031270945.1 Clostridiales bacterium
CGGGAAAAGCTGACCCAAGTCGGCTTTGTGCCCTACGACCTGGACAAGTCCAGCGACATGTACGAGATTGCGCCTTTGGTGTTTGACGCCCTGGTGCCTTACGGAGACGGGAAAAAATACGCCACAACACCCGATATAGGCCTGAGGATGGCGCCCAGCTTTACAACCACCACGGGAGTGAAATTTGTGCCAGGCAAAGGTGCCAAAGGGTATAACGCAGACTTCGCAAATGTGGACTTTAGCGCAACAGACAGCGATTTCAACGCTTCTAGCAACATGTACTTCTACATGGAGCCTGGCGCTTCGATAGATGTAAGCTTTACGTTCACCTTGTCGGAGGATTGGGAAGCTCTCAGCCTAATGGGCAACACTTACCAATACAGCATGATAACTCTGGACTCCAGCCAAGGGCGGGCTAAAAATGACGCTAGCAAGTTTGTAATCCACGATCTAACCACCTTTGCAATAGAGCCTATTCAGGAGTCCTTCAAGGACACTTTTGGGCTTATGGGTGACGAATCCATAGTAGCTAACGCTTTTCCGCTGAGCGACTGGGAAAATAACAACTATAATGACATCGAATTTACGAAAGAGCACAAGAAAACGGATTCTCCTACTCCGCAGACAGATGATGTTACTGTGGAGGCAAAGGATTTGCCAAATCATCTTTATACGGATTTAGGGCATGATACTACGGAAAGCTTCGTGTTCACGATTAAAGACTACGAAAAATACGACATCGATATTGAAAGCGATGGTCTGGTCATAAGCAGAAATGAGAACACCATTGTCATTGACCATTTCCAGTACACCTATGAGGGCTCTACTGCGACCGTGAAGCTTCTTGAGAAGAATTCAAATACAATACTGCTTACTATAATGGTTTCCAAAGGGCTTTGGGCAACCCCTACTCCGACATATGATCCTTATTTCTTTGGCGGCGATTATTGGGAAAGCTTTAATGAAATCCTAAAAGCAAATGGCGGCATATATGCGGCAGGATATACTGGTTCCAACAACTTTCCAGGAAATGGAGACAAATTGATCAAGCAAGCTTTATTAGTTAAGTATAGTCTTGATGGCGATTATTTATGGCATACGAACATTGCGTCTCAAACAGAAGGAGTGTTTAACGATTTAGACGTGCTTGCGAATAGAGACATTATCGCTGTGGGGCACCATGTTCTCGACCAGCTCGAAGGTTATCTAGTTAGGTTTTCGCCCAATGGAGTGCCTCTCTGGTCTAAGACTGTTGACCTCCGCAACAAATTGGATCTCGTCTCCAACAGCAGATTGGATTTTACGCATGTAAAACCAACAAGCGATGGCGGATTCTTGGTTGCAGGCTACATGACTGAAGCAAAGACAACTGCAGTCATCAAGTATTCTTCCTCTGGAAATATGGAACACATGGCAGTGTTAGACTATAATGAGAATTCAGGTGATACAACAGAACCAACCAGTATATTAAAGAATTCTGACCTAAACATTATTTCAGTAAAAACCAAGGACAAGGACTACGTTTTGCTTTTGGATTCCGAGTTAAATGTCGAAAAGGAATTGTTGCTAAGCGGCAATTCTCCAGAAGAGATCAGTGTCAATGACATGTTGATTGCAAACGATACAGAATTAGTCCTCATAGGCCAGACATTGCCTACAGAACTTAATATGTCAATTGACGGCGTTCAAGCAAAACAGTTAAGAGATCATGCGAATCAAACAGGTTTTGCTTTAAAAGTTCGAGCAGACACCTTTGAGTTCCTCTGGGATAAAGCTTTAGGAGTCCGAGACTCCCAAAAAAAATACCTTGATACATTTTCATCCGCAACGCTTAGCGGAACGGATCTTGTAATTGCCGGTTACACAGAAAACTATGTCGATGATTGGTTTGGCGCTGACACACCTCCAGCGGTTGCTCCGACTCCGACTCCCGTTCCTTTTCCTCTTTCACCTATACCTCCACGATCAATATTTACAATCACGGTAGACAACAATGACGGAACGATTAAATCTTCACATGAATACGCTGGATTTAAAGACTTAGACGCCTCAACAATAAACATATTGTATGATAATGGATATATTATTGCTGGAGGAAGAATTCGAGGAGATTATAATGGTGTCACTAACAATTCCCAAGGTCTCCGCTGGAATGGCTTTGTACTTCGCTTGTCTCAAACAGGCATTGACAAAATCTTTGCAAATCCAAAGGTTTCCTTATTAGAGAATCGCAGCTATCCATACGTATTCTCAGAATAAGAGCATTAGTAAAGAATCGCAGCTATCCATACGTATTCTCAGAATAAGAGCATTAAAGCATTCTGGCCTTTTGACACTCGCCTTCAACATCGGAAACCCCTGCCAGCGATAGCTGGCAGGGGTTTCGCGTTCTATATCAACTTCTTCATTTTCGCATGCTTTCCTCAACAAATGCCTCAAAAAGCTTCTTGCTGTTTTCTTCCTCAAGCATGAACTCCGGGTGCCATTGAACCGCCGCAACAAACCTTCTTCCTGGCATTCTAACAGCTTCAACTATGCCGTCTGGGGAAACAGCGCAAGACGTGAGCTTTGGAGAGAGTTTCTTTACTCCCTGATGGTGGTAGCTGTTTACGCTAATCTCCTCTTGGCCAAGCAAGTCCTTGAGCCATCCTGAAAGCTTCACGCTATGGGTCGGCTGGCCATAAGGAGGGCCTGCGCTATGGCTTACACCAGACGGGCATTCAGTCGGAATGTCCTGCCAGAGCGAGCCTAAAAGCAGAGCGTTTATAAGCTGGATTCCCCTGCATATGCCAAACACGGGCAGATCGAGCTTTAGGGCTTCTTCGAACAGAATTTTTTCCATCTCGTCACGAATGTGGCAGATTTCATGGCAGCTACGGTTTTCCTCTCCATATAAAGACGGGTCGCAGTCCTGCCCTCCTGTGAAAAGCAGTCCATCGAATTCAGAGGCTGCTTGGCGCAACAGGCCTTTGTCCTTGGTTAGAGGCAAAATGAAGGGAAGCGCTCCCGCTCTCACTAGCCCGTCCATGTATCCTGGAAGCATCCAGATGCTAGACATTTTTGAATCCCACAGCGGAGTTACTCCGATTAACGGTTTTCGCATCTTTGCCTCCGTTAGATTTTTGGCTTCACTGCGCGAGTTGCCCAATATGCAGGGTATCCATCAGAAGCAATCACCGGATCATTGTCAAGATCCTCGTAAGCGTCAGTCAGGACAAGCCCTGCCTTCAATTGGCCTCCTATCAGCTCTTCGAACGTATGGCTAAACTGAAGCCCGCTATTGCTTTCGACGCACTTTAGCATGATCTCAGGATCCTTCAGAGGGTTATAGGGAAGCTTGTTTACAACAACGCGAGGGCTGACTGTCATGTCATCAAACAGGTAGTGGTACCCATTGCCCATGCCGGCCGCCAAGACGCCTCCTGGCTTAAGGATCCTGAAGCATTCTCTCCAAATATGGCTTACGTCCTCTACATAGCAGTTGGAAACAGGGTGAAAAATTAGGTCAAACGAATTGTCATCAAAGGGAAGCTTTAAGGTCATGTCTGCTCTGACTATGTTGATGCTGTAGCCCTCCCGCTCCGCAACTTCTCTTTCTGTCTGGAGCTGGGCTTCCGAGTAGTCAAGGATTGTACAGTCAGCTCCGGCAATCGCGAACAGGGGCATCTGCTGCCCGCCTCCGCTAGCCAATCCAAGGAGCTTATGGCCATCAAGCCTATTGTCTTTGATGAAAGGCTCAAACCACTCATGCGGCATCGGCTTCAGGGGAGTGAGCACTACGTCCCAGATCCCTTGCCTTGCCAGATCGCACACTTCCTTGGTGACAGGCGTCCCCCATTCCCAGCCGCCAGAAACCCAGCTGTCTATGGTTTTTGAGTTTATTTCAGTGTACCGCTCGTCCACAGCAAACCCCCCGATCTATTAAAAGAAAGCATCTTATAATAATACCAAAATCTGTGACAAAAGCATATACTCGCTGTTTCGCAACTCGAAGGGCATAAAAAAAGAGAGAATGCTAATTCCCTCTTTTTTCTTAAGCCCTTAAGATTTCTCTTCGGTATCGGTATCGGCTCTCCATTCAATCGCCTCAGTGCGCCAGCTTTATGGCGTGGAAAACTTTTTTGCCTTTCTGGATCATGGCAACATCCTTGTCAAAGTCAGAAGCGGTGACTGTCTTATCAATGGACTCAACCTTCTGTCCGTTGAGCTTGATGCCGCCTTGCTCGACGAGTTTGCGTCCTTCGCTTCTGCTCTTGATGAGGCCCGCTTTCTCAAGAAGCAAGATGATGTTTATTCCAGCCTCCAGCTCGCTTTCCAGCAAAGCGGTCTCAGGAACTGATCCTTCCAGACCGCCGCCGCCAAAGAGCGCTTTCGCGGCCAATTTGGCCTTCTCCGCTTCTACAGCGCCATGGACAACGGAAGTGGCTTCGAATGCCAAGATTTCTTTCGCGTTGTTGATGTTCTGGCTGCTTCCCTCCAGCTCCTTGATTTGCTCCAGGGGCAGGAACGTGAACATTTTCATGAACTTGAAAACGTCAGCGTCAGAGGTGTTTCTCCAGTACTGGTAGAACTCGTAGGGAGAGGTTCTGGCGGGATCGAGCCAGACGGCGCCCTTCTGGGACTTGCCCATCTTCTTTCCCTCGCTGGTCAGAAGGAGCGGGAATGTCAGGCACTCCGCGCCAGCGTCTTTTTCAACTCTCCTGATCAAGTCAGCGCCAGCCAGGATGTTTGACCACTGGTCATTTCCCCCCGCTTGGAGAACGCACCCGTGCCTCCTGTAAAGCTCAAGGAAGTCGTAGGCCTGCATGATCATGTAGTTGAACTCAAAGAAGGTGAGCCCGGACTCGTAGCGCTTCTTGTAGACGTCTGCGCTCAGCATCTTGTTTACTGTGAAGTGGACTCCGTACTCCCTTATGAACGGGATGTATGACAGTTCCAGAAGCCACTCGGCGTTGTTGACCATAATGGCCTTTCCTTCGCCAAAGTCCAGGAAGCTTGACAGCTGCGCCTTCATTCCGTCGCAGTTTCTCTTGATGTCCTCATCGCTGAGCAACTTGCGCATTTCCGACTTGTCTGTGGGATCCCCTACTATTCCGGTTCCCCCTCCGACCAAGACAATCGGCCTATGCCCTGCCCTTTGCATGAAAGACAGTCCCATGACAGGCACCAAGTGTCCGCAAGTCAGGCTGTCGGCGGTTGGATCAAATCCGTTGTAGAACGTTATGGGCTTCCCGTCCAGAAGCTTCTCCACAGCCTCGTCATTTGAGGTTTGAGCTATGAACCCCCGTTCCTTTAGCTCAGCGTATAAACCCAATGTTGCTCCTCCTATTTTAATATTTTTATTTTATATTTCTTACAGCTTGGCTCCAAGCCTGCTTATGGCCACTACCGTCTCTACCGCCTTCACCATGGACTGAGTAGGGATGTACTCGTAAGGGCCATGAAAGTTGTGGCCGCCAGTGAATATGTTGGGGCAAGGAAGCCCAGCGTAGGAGAGCATGGCGCCGTCAGTGCCGCCTCTTATGGCTTTTCTGATAGGCTTTACTCCCGCCTCTTCCATCGCCTTTACGGCCAGCTCAACAATTTCCTGCTTGTCCTTGAGCGGCTCCGCCATGTTCGAGTACTGGTTGGATATCGCAACGGAAACCTTGGCCTTTGGCCACATTTCTCTAAGCGTTGCGGCAATCTCGTTTATCTTGGCCTTTCTCGCCTCAAGCCCTTCCGGATCAAAGTCCCTGAGGATGATGTCAACCTTTGCGCTTTCAACCGCGCCTTCTACAGAGACTACATGGTAAAAGCCCTCGTACCCTTCTGTGGCGGCTGGCGTCTCATCCAGCGGCAGCATGTGAATCAGCTCTCCGGCCAGAAGCGCGGCGTTTACCATGATGCCTTTTGCAGTTCCGGGATGGACGCTCTTCCCTTTAAACTCCACTACGGCCCTGGCGGCGTTGAAGTTTTCGGCTTCAAGCTCCCCAAGCTCTCCTCCGTCCAAGGTGTACCCAAAATCCGCATTGAACTTGGCCACGTCAAAGTGCTCGATCCCGTGTCCCACTTCCTCGTCTGGGGTGAAGGCGATCCTGATCTTTCCGTGCTTTATCTCAGGATGGGCTATCAAGTGCTCCATGGCAACCATTATCTCCGCCACTCCAGCCTTGTCGTCCGCTCCCAGGAGAGTGTCGCCGTCAGCAGTGATGATCTCCTGCCCAACGTACTTCTTGAGATCTGGAAACTCTTTGGGCGAGAGGGAGATGCCTGACTTCAGCGGTATGTCGCTGCCATCGTAGTTCTCCGTCACCTTAGGCGAAACCCCTTTTCCTGAAGACTCCGGAGACGTGTCCATATGGGCTATGAATCCTATGACAGGCGGATTGCCTTCCGCATTGGACTCAAGAGTTGCGGTCACGTAGCCCTTCTCTTCAAGAACAACATCAGAAAGCCCTATCTCCCTGCACTCCTGCGCGAGAATGGCCGCAAAGTCCAATTGCCCGGATGTTGAGGGGTAAGTGGGAGAATCAACCTTCGACTGCGTGTCTATCTGCACATACTTAAGAAATCGCTCCTTGACCTTTTCCAAGACGTTTTCCAAATCTAATCCATCCTTTCGCATCTGCGTCGCGGCGCTAGGGCATAAGCCAAATCAATGGGGCTCGCGATCAAAAGACCTGCGAGGGCTTCAGCTATGCTTATCTCGGACTTTTGCGAGCCAAAGCAATTTTGGGTTATACCCTGAAAAGGATAACATAGACGGGCAGGTTTTTCAATAGGCTGATAACGACCTGCAAGCGGTTTTGCTGGCATTTCATGCCTAGCCACTTCGCAGCCCGATATGGTATAATGAGTTGGGCGAAGCAATCTCTAGGGAAGGCCTGGCGGACAGCCGGGATCCCTGGATTTTGTTGAGTTGCTGGATACGCTTTCCCTATGTGCGCCCGACGCCAGCAAGCCAAGGATATGCCGCCACTGGCGGCAAGGCAAATTTTTCTAGCTTCAAACACAAACGACAGAGTAGGAATGGCGCGTTAAGTGCTGGCGGATGGGAAGTCGCCGCCAGACGAAAGAGGGGTAGGCATATTCCCAATTGAATTTTGGGTTATGCTTAAGCGCCTCTGCGGTGCCATTTCGCGTCCGCTGCCACATTTGGAGCATATCCATTAATACCGAATTCGCTCAGATTATGGGTTTTAGCGTTATACCAACGAGTGTACCTTTAAATCTCGCTAGCGCAAAGCTTTAAGCCCAATAGCGATATCCAAAAGTTTGTCAAAGGCGGCAGTGCGTCTTTTGGTCTCGGATTTATGTTTGCCCAGGCTTCAAGAGCAATTTATGCGACTTTTGCATGCCTTAGTGCATATCCCAAAATTCCGTTAAGGCGCCGAAAAAGTCATCGCGATGCTTTAACGCGTGACTTTTTCAAGCCATGGAATTAATTTTGGGATATGCTCTTAGTGCATATCCCGAAATTCCGTATTGGTGCCGGAAAAATCCTGGCGAATGCTTCAACGCCGGATTTTTCTGGCACCTCGGATATAATTTGGGGATATGCTCTTAATAAATTTTGGATACGTTTTAGCCATTCGGCATTTCTAGCCTATGTTCTCATCTTCTATTGTGGTGGTCATCCCGGCGACAGGCAATGCCTGGCCCCGCCAGGGGCGCCGGAAGCCGGCAAGGGTTTTCCCTAGCCAGGCCAATAGGAGGGAAATGAATGAAAGCCAATCTCAGAACCATGGTAACTGTAGCGCTTCTGATAGCTGTCGAGGTGGTGCTCTCAAGATTCTGCTCCATAGCGACTCCCATTGTAAAAATCGGTTTCGGCTTCGCCCCGATAGCAGTCTGCGGAATGTTGTTTGGCCCTCTGTGGGCGGCTTTGGCTGGCGGGCTGGCTGACATCGTAGGCGCCACCCTTTTTCCGATTGGAGCGTACTTTCCAGGCTTCACGATCTCTGCCGCGCTGACTGGCGCCGTGTTTGGCCTGGCGCTTCACAGAAGCTCCTGCAGGTGGATGCACTTGGCTATCGCTGTGGCAGCCAACATCCTTCTTATTACCATGCTTCTAACCACCTTTTGGCTGACCATCATCACAGACTTATCGTTCTTGGCCTTGCTTCCAGCCAGGGCGCTCCAAGCTGCCATAATGGCGCCGATCCAGATGGCTGTTCTTTCTGTGCTAAAGAAGCCAGTTTCGCTTTTTATCGCAAGCATGCCCGCCTTTCACAGGTAGCAGTAAGTGACTTAAACGCTTCAACGCCAGGCTTTCCGGCGCCTCAGAATTAATTTTAGGATATGAGCCAAAACGCGAGCGGGGCTTCGGCAAGCCCCGCTTGGGCAAGCGCCTGGCAAGAAAAAAAGGCAGTCTATAGAGTTCAGTTTTCGAAGCGAGCCCGCCTGGCTCCAAAGGCGGGCAACGATAAATAAATTCCATAATAAAATTGGCTTTTAATCCCGAAGGATTAGAAAACAATGCTTGAAACCATCTATGCAAGCTTTAAATGATATGATATAATCAAAATATCAGCATAATAGCCAAACGCCGTGTTTATCATGGGAATTTAGTGGCGGCTCGCCCGCTATATTGACGATCACTCAAATGTGGAATTTTCTTTTCGTTGCCACGCCTCAAAGCGTATCCCATTGGATTTTTGGAATATGCTCTCAAAAGCTAGTCGCGCTAACGATAAGAAATTTCTAAATCATGCATCGTCATTATAAGTGCAATCCCAAAAACTCCGCAAAGGCACCGGATAGCGTTTGCCCAATGTTCAAGCAAACCGCCAAAGTCCTGGCGAACGTTTTGGGATATGCGCTAGGCTGTGTTGCGGAAAGTCCGTTATGGAGGTGGCGCCAATGAAGGCTGCTTACGCCGCATGCTCCAATGTAGGCCGAATACGCAGCAATAATGAAGACAATCTGTACTGTGATGGCTCTTTTCTCGAAGAAGAACATCGAGACGCGCCTTTTGAGGCAGATGGGGAATCTTGCATCCCCTGCGTGTTCGCTGTATGCGATGGCATAGGCGGAAGCTCGGAAGGCGAGTTCGCGTCGCTCGCGGCAGTAACAAAGCTCAAAGAAGCCGCAAATTACCTTAAGGAAGCCTTGCCTGAAAACTTGGACAACGCTGTCCATCAATACGTGTACGATGCCAATGATGTCATCTGCAGAAGAATTCGCGAGATGCGAAGCCACCTAGGAACAACGCTTGCCTTAGCGGTCATCACGAAAGACGCAGCCCGGCTTTACAACATAGGGGACTCCAGGATATATGCCCTGATTGAAGGCAAATTGCGGCAAGTGTCAGAGGATCACACAGTTACCGAGCAGAAAGTCAAACTTAACATTCTCACAAAAGAGCAGGCCAAAAAAGATCGCGACAGGCATACGCTTACAAGGCATTTGGGAGTTTTTGAAGAAGACGT
Organism: Clostridiales bacterium; assembly: GCA_031270945.1. Lineage (GTDB taxonomy): Bacteria > Bacillota > Clostridia > Lachnospirales > WQUN01 > JAISWZ01. Next base: position 9,414 of record JAISWZ010000056.1, read on the forward strand.
CTCGATAGCCGCCACCTCCTACGATCCTTTGCCAAGAACTGATAAATACAAGATTCTTCTTTGCTCTGACGGCTTGTCTGACATGGTGGAAGACGACAGGATCGAAGCGATCCTGCTCGCTTCCGCAAGCCCGAAGGAAGCCGTTGACAACCTGATTAACGAAGCTCTGAAAAATGGCGGCAGGGACAATGTCACTTGCATCGTCATTGAAGATGAAGGATTCCAAAAGAATAACCTAATGTATAATGACAGAAGAGGGTTTTCTGAAGAAGCTACCGTAAAAGACGGCACTGGGCCGCTAACAAAAATTGCAAATAAAAGCCCGGTGCCCAATCCTGACGCGCCCGAGAGGCCCAGGCAGCCAAGCGCCAAGCATCCTGACACTACGGATAAGGACAGCGGCGAGCTGCAGCCTTTGGGCGTCGGCGTCGATCCAGAATCGACCTTGAATGCAAAGTGCAAACCAAAACATGTTTCAAAAAAAGAGCCGCCAGTCGAAAGCATTGAAGAAGAGGCCTCGCCGCCAGGACATGTAAAAGTATCCAGCAACAAGCAAGTGGCCTCAATTGGTGTGTTTTTAGGCTTTGCCTTGGTTATTGCTATTCTAGTTCTTGTTTTTACAGGAGCCTTTTCATCAAAGGATTCCGAAGCATCCAGGACCTTGGCACCAAGCGACAGTCCCGAACAAAATATTGCAGTCGCAACAAAGATTCCAGAAGCGACGGCAACGCCAACTGCAACTCCAACTTCAACTCCAACCTTGTCGCCAACACCGTCGCCGTCGCCAACACCCCCGTTGCCTGAGGAAGGAAATGGCGATACATCACTTGAGGAAGGAGATGGCAATACATCACTTGAGGAAGGAGATGGCGATACATCACTTGAGGAAGGAGATGGCGAGGTGACGCCTGTGGAAGAACCAGAGCCAAGCGTGACAGCATCTCCATCGCCTTCTCGAATGGCTACCACGCCGCCTGTTACAACAGCTACTTTGTCGCCTGTTCCAGCAGCTACTTTGTCGCCCGTTCCAACAGCTACTCAGTCGCCTTCTCTAACAGCTACTCCGTCGCCTTCTCAAACAGCTACTCCGTTGCCTTCTCAAACAGCTACTCCATCGCCTTCTCAAACAGCTACTCCGTCGCCTTCTTCAACAGCTCCTCCGTCGCCTTCTCCAACAGCTCCTCCGTCTGCTCAAACTGGCAATCAGTCGCCAACTCCAGGGGCAACGGAACCATCCGATTCTACGGCATAGTTGCTAAATCCAAAGCCAAGCCTCGACCCAAGCGCATATGCCAAACGTGTTTTTAACAGGCTTTATTTTCCAAGGATTGAGAGTGTCACTATAAAAGGACGGCCCCGCGTTTTGCGGTGCCGTCCTTTTTGCGCAAGATCATCCTAACTTGCTGGCTTGCGTTTCTCGCAAATATTGGAGCTTGGGTTGTTTGTTCCCTCCGAGCTGCTTGATTATTTTGCAAAACTGACCATATTTCACGCCCTCAGGGTTCTCCTTTATGTACTGCTCCCAGAGGATTTTCCTGTTAAGGCGCAAGTCCCTGCAAAGTTCCTCGTGCTTCTTTATGACCGCCTCGTCAATCGGCTTGGCCTTCCTCGGAGGGTATATCATGCTAAACAGACTGTTGCCACCCATCTCAGCCGCCTTCTCAAAGTCGATGCCTAGAGCTTCAGCCTTGTTGAGGACGTCGCAGGCGGTGGTTTTGGAGCAACCGGTAAGCTCGGCAATCTGGCGCGAGCTATGTCTCTCTTTTGAAAGCTTCAAAATGTCAAGCAATGTTAAAGGGTCAGTCTTTTGCATAAACGCCTCCCGGGATCTGAAATGTGATGCTGCCTAGATAGGCTTTATTTGAAAGTCCTGAAGATACGCAATATATTGGAATTCTGCGCTGATATTCTTTTAAATATATTCTTTTATAATATAATGATAAGCCATAAACCAGGACAGGTCAACAGGTAATTGCTGTATCCCATTGCTATATCTGGCTATTTTAATCAAAAAAAATCCGCCCCAACGGTAGTTGGGGCGGCACAAAGTTAAATCACATTCTCTATGAGCTTCATAAGCATCGTCGCCATTTCCGCGCGAGTCGCTGTTCCTTTGGGATCAAGGATATTGCCGGGCTTTCCTGAAACTATTCCGTTCGAGGTTGCCCAGGCGGCGGACTCTTGAGCCCAGCCTGACACTTCGTTGGCATCGGCGAAATCGAGATTGCCAGACCAAAGATCAGAAGACACCTTGCCCATGTGTTGCGCGAATAGACGCATAACCACAAAAGTTTCCTGGCGCGTTACTGGATCATTGGGCCTGAACTTTCCGTCGTACCCGGATACTATGCCATTGGCAGCCGCCCAAGCTATCGGGTCGCTATACCACTGGCCCTCTGGGACGTCGGAGAACCCGTTTCCGCTAACGCCTTTCTCAGGCTTCGCGTAGTTGTAGAGGACAGTCACAAGCATTGCCCTTGTCATTGAAACATCCGGCTCAAAGCCTTTGTCTGTTCCGCTGAAAAGGCCGCTCTCGCTGACGTATTCGACAGCGCTGTAATACCAAGCGCTCTCTGTGACGTCAGGATAAGTGTTTATCCACTCGTCGTAACCAATATAGAACGTGGAAAGATGGCTTGTCTCAAATATCACTCTCTTAGCGTTAGCGTCATATCTTGTCTTCATCTTTTCAGTCTTTCCGTCGGCGCTGACATGGTACACTGCAAGGCGGTACGCTTTCTCTCCGGGCCTTAAAACATAGGGCAGCGACACTTCCAGCATTCCGTTTCCGAAAGATCTGATCTGCTGGCTCCCTTTAAATACTGACACTTCAAACACGGGACGAATTCCAATCGCTTGCTTTTGGCTAGCGGTCAGATTCGGAGCCACGTCCTTCATCAGGAGCTTTATCTTTTGGCCTTTAGAAACAAAGGATGATATCGCGTTTGGATCAAACTTTACGCTTCCAGCTGGAAGCTTGAGCTCTACGCTTAAGGGCGCGAGCTTCTCAATATCGTCGCTTTGAAGAGTCATCGACGACGCTTCTGGAACGCTTGACCCATCAAGCACTGCTGTGTTTCCTCCTGTTGGGCTTTGCGCTCCGACCATTATGTCTTCGACAACCGAATCCGGAATTTCCACTTCGATATCGCCATCGGATTCAGTATAAGGCACTGTTACGTTGCCGTCCGCAACTGGGAGCGACTGCGTTGGCGCAGAATTTACTGGAGGCGTAGGCGCTGAGCTTGCCGGAGGTGCATATCCGCCGGATCCGCTTGATCCTCCAGATCCGCCAGAGCTGCCCGAATCGCCAGATCCACTGCTATTCAATGTCCAATGCGCGTAAACTGTCGCGTTAGCTGTGTATGTGTTGCTCAGCTCAACTCTTGATCCGCCGCTTGCCTGGGTGTACCAGCCTTCAAATGAATACCCTGACCTAGAAGGTGTCGGGAGTGATGAAAGCTTTCCATCAGTGCCTGTAACGGAAGAAGATGGAGTCACCGAGCCGCCGTTTGGATCGAACGTTACTGTGTAAGCGCTGATTGGGGCCGGGTCAGTAAATATCTCGGAGCTAAATACTGGATTTCCTGTTTCATAGCCTTCTATCGCTTGCGAACGCGCCCATACGACATATGGCGTGTCAGGGCTCAAGCCTGTGAATGTCAAAGTTGTCTGCCAGCCACTCGCTAAAACAGACGCACCACGCGCTGCTATAGCGTACTCGATTGGCTGGTTGCCAGGATTGACGTCGGCCAAAGCCGGATTGACAGTAATTGTGTCGTAAGACTTCGAGCTCAGGGTTGCCGGGGTCGTAATGGCAGCCCCCAATGCGTTGCCAGCGTATGCTGTCGCGTTTATTGCGCCGCTCTTTGACACTGACTCAGGAGTTCCAGCGCCTTTCCTCAATGTTGCCGTGAACAGGAATGAGCCTGGAGTCCCAGCAGGAGCTGATTGCGTTCCCGCTATTGCAGGAGTAAGAGCTGCAACAGTAATGTCCTCTATAGTGATTCCAGCAAGTCCGGGCAAAGCGTTAAGCGTTGCTTCCAGCCAAGCCTTTACTGCCGCTGCATCGCTGGCATCCACCTGATCCATGGAGAACGATTCCCCTTCGATCAGAGCTTTTGCCGCGCTAATATCAGCGTTGTCTCCGCTTGGATCATACGCGGTCGCTGTAATAACTCCGCTCTTTGGCGTTGTGTCAGCGGGAGTTCCTGCGCCTTTTCTTACGTTTACCGTAAAGCTAAACGACCCGTCTGCGCCTCCGATAGCGTCAACCGTTCCCGCTGTTGCAGGAGTGATAGACAATATCGCAATGTCCGCTTCGGAAATGACTATTCCAGTTGCGGAAAGGCCAGAAAGCCCATTTATCACTGAAGCGAGCCATGACTTGATTGAGCTGTCGTCATTGGCAACTGTCTGCTCTACAGCATAAGCGCCGCTTTCAATCAAGCTCTTCGCAGCAGCTATATCTGCGTTGTCGCCACTCGTTTCATATGCCGTCGCTATGATGCTGCCGCTCACAGTTGCTGTATCTACAGGAGTTCCAGCGCCTTTCTTAACGTTTGCCGTGAAGGCGAAAAAGCCGTTTGCGCCAGCGATAGCGTCAACTGTTCCTTCTGTTGCAGGAGTGACGGAAACGTAGATGTCAGATTGCTCTATAACGATTCCCGATGCCGCAAAACCTGGCAAAGCGTTTATCTGTGACACCAGCCAAGCCTTGATCGCTGCTTCGTCATTCGCCGCCACTTGTGCGACAGTGTAGGTTCCGCCTTCAATCAAGCCTTTTGCTGTTGCAATCGCGCTGTTGTCTGGAGCTGTGTCGTAGGAAGTAGCGGTAATTGCGCCGTTTACTGATGTTGTGTCTACAGGCGTTCCAGCGCCTTTCTTCACATTGACTGTGAAAGTGAAAGAGCCGTCAACACCCAAGACGGCGCTGACTGATCCAGCGGTTGCTGATGTTACTGTCGCTGTAATGTCAGCTGTCGTGATTGTAATGCCTGTTGTAGCAAAATCTGGCAACGTGTTAATCTCTGATGCCAGCCAAGCCTTGATCGTTGCTTCGTCATTCGCAGTAGATTGCTCGACTGTGAAAGTTCCTGCTTCGATCAGGCCTACTGCTGTTGATATTGCGTTGTTGTCTCCAGTTGGATCATAGGCTGTTGCTGTTATTACACCACTAACAGATACTGTGTCTGCAGGCGTTCCGGCACCCTTCTTCACGTTTACCGTAAAGTCGAATGAGCCGTCAACACCCAAGACTGCGCTGACTGATCCAGCGGTTGCTGATGTTACTGTTGCTGTAATGTCAGCTGGGGTGATTGTAATGCCTATTGCATCGAAGCCAGTCAACGCGTTAATCTCTGATGCCAGCCAAGCCTTGATCGTCGCTTCGTCATTCGCAGAAGATTGATCTACTGT
>JAISWZ010000127.1 GCA_031270945.1 Clostridiales bacterium
CCTTCTTGCCTACTCCTTCTTGCGGCAGTTCTGGGTGAACTCCGTGGGCGTGAGCCCAGTCGAGCGCTTGAACACCCTTGAAAAGTACTTTGTGTCCGGAAACCCGACCTTCTTTGAGATCATCGAAACGCTCATCTCTGTTTGCGCAAGCAGGATCTTTGCCTTGTCTATGCGGGCCTGGGTAAGGTAGGCGTTGAAGTTGACGCCCATCGCCCTTGAAAACAATGTGCTCAAGTAATCCGGGTTGTAGCTGAAGCGGGCGCTTAGCATCTGCAAAGTGACGTTCTGGCTGTAGTTCTGGTCAATAAAGCTCTTGATCTTCTCCATGACGCTCATGTCATCCCCGACCATCAGATCGCCCATGGCCGCGTTCACTGCGTCTTTCAGATCCTGCTCTGAAAACGGCTTCAAAAGGTAGCTGACAGCTCCAGCCGTGATCCCAGCCCTTGCGTAGTCAAAGCTGGCGTAGCCCGAGGTTATGATAAGCCTGGTCTTAAAGCCCAGCTGCCTTGCCTTTTTCATGAAATCCAGCCCGTCATGCTCTGGCATGCAAATGTCAATGATCGCTAAATCCGGGTTGAACTTCTCCAGCAATCTCAGCCCTTCCTCGCCATCCTCAGCCTGTCCCGCAAGCTCTATGGGAAGCCCGCTCCGGCTCATTTTCATGATTGTGCTTTCCCTTGCGAGGGGCTCATCCTCCACAACAATGTACTTTAGCATTTTTCAAGCCTCCAAGCCTGTCGCTCTTGCCGCCCAATTCCTACGCCAATGGCAGCTTCACAGTCACCTGGGCAAACTTTCCTGGCTGGCTCTCCAGCACAAGGCTGGCTTCGCCTTTGCAGCAGATGCGCAACCTTTCCCGAATGTTCACCAATCCGACGCTTTCGCTTCTCCCAGCCAAAACAGCCTCGCAATCTCCGCTGTCAAACCCCCTGCCATTGTCCCTCACCTGGATCATAAGCTGCCCGCCTTGGCTAAATATTTTCAGCGACAGCTCGTTGCCGCACTTTCTGCCCTTGAACCCGTGAACAAAGCTGTTCTCGACAATGGGCTGAAGAAGCAGCCTTGGCACTTGGGCATCCAGGTGCTGCTCAGGCACGTCCGCCTCAAATGAAAAGCTTCCCTCCCCAAGCCTGGCCCTTTGTATCGTAATGTAGGCTGACAGGTATTCCAGCTCTGTCCTCAGGCTGACAATCAGGCTGCTGTTGGTTGTCACGTACCTGAACATGTTGGACAAGGCCATGATCACGTCAGCGACGCCAGTTTCGCCGTCCAAATAGGCCATTGAGTGAATGCAGTTGAGCGTGTTGTACAAGAAATGGCTGTCGATTTGGGCGTCCCGCCTCTTCAGATCCATCTCCACCATCTTCAGGTGGTTGTAAAGATCCTCCTTTTCTTCCCTTGCCACCAGAACCATGCGATAAAGGGATGTCATCGCGAAAGCCATGAGGCCAAGCCCCAGGGAATACATCAGGCTTACAGCCATGCCTGATCCGTTGGCGTACTTCGCGTGAAACGCTCCGATGTCCTTTTCCATCTTAATGGACAGCGGGTTTTCAAAAGAGCTCCCGCCAGCCTCAAACAGCTTCCTGTCCCCCATGCTGACCTGAACCCATGCGCCGTCCCCCGCCAAGCTTCCGAACGGCTTGAAGAATGTCGAGTTAACGTCAATCATTAGCATTCCCGCGATCTGGCTCTGGGTTGACAGCTCTGAGTCAATGTGAAAGGCTGAGCTCTTTGAGACCTCTTTGTCCTTGTACCACTCATACTGGCTCTTTACAGGGATATCCGCGCTTGAGCCGAAGCTGAACGCTGTGCCCTTTGCTGAGAAAACATATATTCCGTTTATGTACGGGCTGCTTCTAAGATAGATGTTGTTGACCAATGTCCTGATCTTGATGAAATGGGGGTATTTGCTTGGCGTGATCGGGTACATCCCGAATGTGTTGTCAGAGATCATGGAGTACAGGCTGTCGGATGAATATATGTTTGTTGTGGCGTTCACAGACAGGATTCCCCTTTGGATATCCACTATCGCCTTGTCTTGCAGGCTCAAGGCCTCGCACGCCAAGCGGAAGCTCATGGCGGCGTCACTGGCCAGCTGGAAGTGGAGCGCGTAAAACACAGCGCCCGCAATGGCAAGGGATTGCACTGCCGCCATGAGATACCTGAACCTTTTCTTTTTCATCATTTCATCATTTCACCTCTGCAATAGCCTGTCTTGGCGAGATGCACCTAGCCATTTGAAACGCTCAATGGGACAAGCGGGCTACATGAAAATAATAGCCTTGCGATTTCAAATAGTCAATATGCGCAAAGTTTCCAGAGATGCGGCAAAGCAATCATGCATGTTTTATGGCAACGAGCTTTGGCTAAGTAAGGCATATGGCTGGAGAGCAAAGGGTTGGCGGCATATTAGGGCTTAATCAAAGTTTTGCTTTTATGGCTTGAGGGAGTTTTTACGGCAAATCATCCATAAATTCACAGGAAAAAAGCGCCGCGAAAAACGCGGCGCTTTTTCCCAAACGCCTGAGGCGCATGCAAGCATTTTTTAGGACATATCCCAAGATTAAATTTATAAGCATCCCGATGGCTTTCGCCGCGCCACATGCAAATTTGGAACTGGCCCCTAATAAAAACTGAAATTCAGCACCGCCGCAAGGCTTGTGAGCTCTTCGACTATCGCCGGCTTTTGGGCATACTTTGCCTTTAGCTCAGTTATCAGGCTGAAGGCTTCGTCTCTTCCGCCTATCTTGTGCAGGAGCTGGATGTACGCGCAGGCTTCCCTGTAGCCGGAGCGCTTGAGCGCAAGGGCCATTTTGTTCCTGATGTAAGACTTGCAAGCCTGGTAAGTCTCGGCTGGATACTTCATTGACAGCCTGTCGGCATACTCGAAAACGCGCTCGCAGTTCTTCTGGAAAAACTTGACCAGCCTCCAGCATTCGTCCTCTCCGTCAAGGAGCTTTATAACCATCTCTTCCGGGCAGGAGTCCTCAATGGCAGAAAGAAGCTTTCTCTTTCCTTCTTCCCACTTTCCCATGGCTGTAAGCTTGGCCCTGGCGCGGCCATAGTATTCCATCCGGTCGTAGCGAACCAGGTTTTCTGCTGTTTCCAAAATCTTGCCAATGTTGTCCGACAGCTCTGCCGCTTCATAAATCCTGGCGTACCAAAGGGGGCGATCCGATATCTGCGTGTATCCTGGATCATCAAGGGTTTCAAGCTTTTCCTCGCAAAGCTCGATGGCATAGGCGTAGTTCTCTTTCTTGACAGCCGCGTCAACAACGGCAAGCCTGAAGTCGTCATACTGAAGGTTCTCGTGAAGCAGCTCTTTTGTGGCATCCTCGCCTTTGAGGGATGAAATGGCTTCGTACCTCACGAGCCTGTCCAGCCCTTCAAACCACTTGGTCTGCTTCGCCTGCTCTATGATCTTCCCCTTGAACTTGTCCAGGAAAACCTCGACTTTGCGGACGCTCTCTGCTGTCGCCAGCCTGGCCGGGCACTGGATCATGTAGTAGGCGAATTCTTCCCAGCGGAGAAACGCCTTGTTGGACGCGTCACGCAGGGCCTGCCTGAGGATGAACGAGGCCTCTTGCGAAGCCGGGGCCACTCTCGAAACTATCTTTTCAATGAGCGCCTTGACCCTCAGCGCGAAGTTCTGCAAATCCACATCCATTTCAGGCAGGGTTGCAATCTTCGCCAGCGTTACCATAACCACGTCGCACATGCCTTGCCCCAAGGCATGGTTTCCATCTAGGGAGACTCTGTCAGCCTCTGCCATGATCTTTTCCAAGTAGGCGCAGAACGTTTGCGCGTCAACGACCCCTTCGCTGGTCGCCAGCCTTTTCGCTCCGTCTATCCGAAGCTTGATCATGCCCAATTCTTCGTTGTATTCGTAGGAACCTGGAACCATAAGCGCTCCTTTCTCTGGCGATGCGCCAAGCCAAGCTCGCAGCCGCCAGTCTTTAATGCATATCCCAAAGATGGCTTTAAAACCATCGTGATGCCGCATTCCGCGCTTTTGCGGATTTTTGGAATATGCGCTCATGAATTGTTATTGTGTTATTCTTCTATTATTGCCGTTTTTATGAAATTTATTATGCTTCTCTTATTTTTCTTAAATTTCTTATTTTTTTCTTCGTTCCCCCTTTTTCTATCTCCAAACCGACGAATTCGCAAGCTTTTATGGACGTTTGGCGGAAAAATTTCTTGGCAAAATTTATATAACGCTAGCTGACGAGAATAAACTTATTTATATGCCGCTCGCAAATCTAACTAGGCTCGGCCAAAAGGCAGGCTCAGCGACACAAGCATTCCGCAACAAGCTCTTGAACCACATCCCCGGAAAATGCGGCGCTCGGTTTTAATCTCTGTATGCTTAACAAATTATGTAGTAAATTTTTTTCTAAAGGCCGCTTTTCTGGTTTTTTTTCTTTGCCGGCTTTGCCGGCAAAGCCAAAAAACCAAAACCCAAAAAAAGCCCGCGCATGCGCGCGGGCTTAATATTAAACATCGAGGGCGTTTGCCCTTTCCTGGTAATGGTGCTCTTGCTCAAGCATCATATCCTTGACTTTCATGAGCCTTGTCTGGTTGGCCCTTTCGTTTTCGTCCAGCTTCATTGTGATGAACCTGGCCGTTTCCCTCATTTCAGGGATCATCATGTATTCCAGCGCGTTCACGCGCCTTCTTGTTTTTTCTATTTCAAATGACATGAGCTCGCAGCACTTCTCAACCTCAGCCAGCTTCAAAAGCTTTGGAAGCATGTCGTAGAGGCTCTTAGCCGCTATGTCCAAGTCTTCCGTAGTGGAGCTCAGGCCGTAGGAATAGATGCTGGACTCGTCGGCGCTTGATGTCTTGAAGTCAAACTTTGGCGCCACGACGCCCATGACGTTCTTCTGGCTGGCTTCAAGCTCCACGTGCTGGCCGGCTATCAAAAGGCCGGTGTCAAGCACAGGGGCTGGCATGGAGGCGCGGGCCAGGGCGAAGTTCAAGGCGGCTTGCTTAAGGCCAGCCTCCACTTCCTCCCTTAGGGCCTTGTTCTCCTTGACCAGCAGAATGAACTGCCGCATGAGCTCATCGCGCTTGTCTTTCAAAAGCTTGTGGCCCTTTATCGCGGTCATAAGCTTCCGCTTCGTGGAGGTAAGCTCCATGCGGGTTGGATTCACTTGCTTTCTAGCCATGAGCTTCAGCCCTTCTCATAAAATAGCAAGCCTAGCGCTTTTTTATATTATTGCAAGCCTAGCGCTTCTCATAATACTGGTCCAGAAACGAGTCCCTGATTCGCTTCAGCTCGCTCCTTGGCAGCATCCTCAAAAGCTCCCAGCCTATCTCAAGGGTTTCCTCAATGTCCCTGTTGGTGTTGTAGCCTTGGTTGACATAGCGCTTCTCGAACTCGTCCGCGAACTTCGCGTAAAGGAGATCCAGCTCTGTCAATGCGGCCTCTCCAAGAACAGTCATGAGCTCCTTGGCGTTTTTGCCTCTGGAATAGGCGGAGAAAAGCTGGTTCATTGTGTTGGCGTGATCAGCCCTGGTCTTCCCTTCGCCTATGCCTTTGTCCTTAAGCCTTGAGAGGCTGGGCAAAACGTCAATGGGAGGCTGGAGCCCTCTGCGGTAGAGATCCCTGGCCAGTATTATCTGGCCCTCGGTGATGTAGCCGGTGAGATCCGGGATCGGATGCGTCTTGTCATCTTCAGGCATTGAAAGTATCGGGATCATGGTTATGGATCCAGGGCTTCCCTCAATGCGTCCCGCTCTTTCGTACATGCTCGCCAGGTCAGTGTACATGTAGCCAGGGTATCCGCGCCTGCCAGGCACTTCCTTCCTGGCCGCCGAGACTTCCCTCAAGGCGTCGGCATAGTTGGTGATATCCGTGAGTATGACAAGGACATGCATCCCTTTGTCATACGCCAGGTATTCCGCCGCTGTGAGGCCCATTCTTGGAGTGGCTATGCGCTCCACCGCAGGGTCATTGGCAAGGTTTATAAACATGACGGAGCGGCCTATGGCGCCGGACTCCTGGAATGATCTGATAAAAAAGCTTGATTCCTCAAACGTTATGCCCATGGCGACAAAGACTATGGCAAAGGCGTCAGTTGTGTTTCTCACTTTCGCCTGCCTTGCTATCTGCGCGGCCAGCTGGGCATGGGGCAATCCGCTTCCTGAGAATATGGGAAGCTTCTGTCCGCGAACAAGGGTGTTCAAGCCGTCTATGGCGGAGACCCCGGTTTGGATGAACTCTTGCGGGTAGCTTCTGGCGGAGGGGTTCATTGGCAAGCCGTTGATGTCACGCCTGAACTCAGGCAGTATCTCAGGGCCGTCATCAATGGGGCGGCCAAGCCCGTCAAACACGCGGGAAAGCATGTCTTCGGAAACGCCAAGCTCCATGCTCCTGCCCAAAAAGCGCACCTTCGAGTCCGCCAGGTTGATGCCGACAGAGCTTTCAAAGAGCTGGACGATGGCGTTTCCGCCATCAATCTGAAGCACCCTGCATCTTCTCAGCTCTCCGGAGGCAAGCTCTATCTCTCCTAGCTCATCGTATGCCACTCCGGACACTCCGCGCACTACCATCAGAGGGCCCGCTATTTCCTGTATTGTCTTGTATTCTCTTGGCATCAGCGGTCCACCTGCTTTTCTTTGAGATCCCCTATCTCCTTGGCCAGCTGCCTCGATATCGACTTGACCGCGCTTTCCAGCCCATCATCGCCGACATACTTGATTCTGCCTATGGCTTCCCTTACGGGGAGCGAGACAAGGGGCTCTATGGGAACTCCGTCATCCAGCGCGTTTGACGCCATCTCGTAGTAGTTCAAGACCAAGGAGACCATCAAGTGCTGCTTTTCCAAGGATGTGTAAGTGTCAACCTCATGGAACGCGTCCTGGTGCAGGAAGTCTTCCCTTATGCTCCTGGCGGCTTCAAGCTTCAGCCTGTCCGGGGCGGAAAGGGCGTCCATTCCAACAAGCCTGACTATCTCGTCCAGCTCGCTTTCTTCCTGGAGCAAAAGCATGACTCTTGCTCTTTTGGCCATCCAGTCCTTTTTGACATGGTTGTCAAACCAGCTTCCCATGTCATCCAGGTACAAGGAGTAGCTGGTGAGCCAGTTGATGGCCGGGAAGTGCCTTGCGTATGCCAGGGCTGAATCCAGGCTCCAGAAAACCTTGACTATTCGAAGCGTAGCCTGGGTCACGGGCTCTGAGATGTCTCCTCCAGAGGGCGAAACAGCTCCAATGACAGAAAGGGCGCCTTCCCTGTTCGCGGATCCCAGGGTCAGGACTCTTCCCGCTCTTTCATAAAACTGGGCAAGCCTGCTGGAAAGGTACGCAGGGTATCCTTCCTCGCCAGGCATCTCTTCAAGGCGGCCTGACATCTCGCGCATGGCTTCAGCCCAGCGGGACGTTGAGTCTGCCATCAGGGCGACTGAGTATCCCATGTCCCTGTAGTACTCAGCTATTGTGATTCCTGTGTAAACGCTGGCCTCTCTGGCCGCCACTGGCATGTCTGAAGTGTTTGCTATGAGAACCGTGCGCTCCATCAAGCTTTTTCCGCTTTTTGGATCCTTTAGCTCCGGGAACTCCAAAAGCACGTCAGTCATTTCGTTTCCGCGCTCTCCGCATCCGATATAGACAACTATGTCTGCGTCAGCCCACTTGGCCAGCTGGTGCTGGACAACTGTCTTTCCTGATCCGAAAGGCCCAGGAACAGCGGCAGTGCCGCCCTTCGCTATTGGAAACAGGAGATCGATTACCCTCTGCCCTGTTACAAGCGGAACGTCGGGATTTAGCTTGCGCTTGTACGGGCGGCCTTTTCTGACAGGCCATCTCTGCATGAGATAGATCGGGGTCTCTCCCAAGTATGCTATCGGCTCTTCTACGGTAAATTCGCCTTCGGATATGCGGGTGATCTCTCCTGACAAAAGTGGCGGAACCATTATCTTGTGAAGAACCACGTCAGTCTCCTGCACCTCGCCTATCACGTCTCCGCCTGAAACAATGTCTCCAACAGCGGCTGTGGGGGTGAACGCCCATTTCTTTTCCCGATCCAAAGACGGAGCTTCGACGCCTCTTTGGAGCCTGCTTCCGCTTTGCTTTTTTATGGCCGCAAGGGGCCTTTGTATTCCATCGTAAATGCTTCTCGCAAGGCCAGGGCCAAGCTCGACGCTAAGGGGCATCTCTGTGGATTCCACAGGAGCGCCAGGCGCCAAGCCGCTGGTCTCCTCATAAACCTGAATGCTGGCCTGGTCGCCATGAAGCTCTATTATCTCGCCAATCAGCCTGGCGTCTGAAACGCGCACGACGTCAAACATGTTAGCGCCGCGCATGTTCTCGGCGACCACCAGAGGGCCAGCCACTTTTTTGACTACTCCCAACCCTTCCATAAGAAAGCTTAATCTCCCCTTCCTGAATCCGGCGACCCGAAGAGTATGTCGGAGCCTACGGCTCTTTCCACGCTTTTCCGCACTCGCGCAATGCCCAAGCCTGTGTTTCCCGATGCCCCGGGGATAGGGATGATGGCAGGAAGCGTCCTCTCCCTGTAAGCCTCAATGTCTTTGTCCAGGTACGCGTACAGGGACTCCGTGACATATATGACCGCGTACCCGCCTTCAACCAGCTCCTTAAGAGTCCTTGCCGCCCTGGGATCGTTGGCCGCGAAGAAAACGTCCAAGCCGGCGGCCGCGAAGCCGTATACGCTGTCTTTGTCTCCCAGCACGGCTATCTTATACATAAGTCAAGCCCAGCCTCTCTTTGAGCGCGGAATCCGGCAGCCTGTTGGCCTTTGCCCCCAGGATCAGCCTGGCTTGGCGCAATTCGCTCTCCCTGGCCAGAATGAAAGCCGCAAGCGGCTCGATGCCAGATATCCGGGATTTCATAGGAATTATCAAACGCATCTGCTCGTCATTCGCCCACTTCTCAAACGCCGCGCCAGATAAGGACAGCGCGTCTGCGGCCGCCTTAAAGCCTCGCTTTGAAAGATAGGATAGCAGTTCATGAAAGCCTGAAAGGGAGGCTTGGATCAAAGAATTCTTGTCAAGGCTTCCGCCAGAGGCAACGAGCCTTTCGAAAAAGCCTTTTGTCTTGCCCTGCTTGGACGCCCGCGCGCACGCTTTCATGTTGGCAGCGTCTATTGCCATTCGCGCCCATTTCGCTAGAAACTGGGATCCGAAACTCTGCGCGTCCTGATATGACGCCTCCAACGAGGCTCGGTCCAGGGTTATCTCGCATAGCTGGCCGCTTCCAGTCTGGCTTAGGATCTCCCAAGCGTCCGCTCCCGCCTTGCCTAGATCAGGGGGCAGCTTTGAGAAGTCCCGAGTTTCAACCGCCTTTTTTATCTTGTCAAGAGGCGTTGTGCCGTAAGGCAAAAAAAGATTTTGCCCTCCTTCCGGCTCGCCCAGGAAGGCCAGCTTCATGGCGGCTTTCAGGTTGTGGAAGTCGCGGGGCTTTCTCAAAACAGACAGCTCTTCGATATTTCCCGCGGCTTCCGCTATGAGCGCCCATGTCTTTTCAAGCTCTCGGTCTATTATGGCCTCAAGCCCTCCTGAAGCGGCCGCCTTGACATCCCAGCCCTTCCCGGCCAGCAGGCTCAGCGCGTCCTCGACGCTTGCGAAAGACGCCATCGCCTCCAAGTCTCTGCGCGTCAATAGGTTCATCTCGTTGATATGTATCCTAGTGACGGCGTATACCCATTTGTCCTCGGCCATCGCGACACTCCTTTTTTATTAAAGGCTATTGCTTGGCAAAGATTTGTTTGTTAAAAACTATTGCTTTGCTATTTTTTTGTTAAAGGCCTGGCTTTCTTAAATTTCAGCCTAAAAAAGCGCTTCTTTCGCCAAGTCCAGGAATTCGTCGCGCCTTTGCCTAAACAGCGCGGCAAACGAGCAGTTTTCGATGTTTTCTCCGTACTTTATGAGAAATCCTCCGTCAATGCCCGCAGGCTCCTTTGATATCACAAGGGTTTTGCCCGGGCCCAGAGCTTTGGCGAGATCCGCTTCAAACCCTTTCGGAAGGCGCTTCAAGTCCGCTTCATTAAAGAGCATGGTGCCTGGGCCTTCCTCGGAAAGGCTTGATGCCAGCTTTTTTACGACATCAAAGTATTCTTTTGCGGGCTTTGCCAAAAGCTCGGCCTTTGCCGCGTCAAGCGCCTTGCCAAGCGCTTCCTGCCTGGCGGCCAGGTTCGCCTGCTTTTTCTTTTGCTCTATTCCGGACTGCGCGGCCTCGGAAACCAATAACGCCTTTTTCTTGGCCTGGGCCAGGATTTCGGCCGCTTTGGCGGCGGCTTGGCTTCTCGCGGCGGCTAATGCCGCGTCAGCTTTCCCTTGCGCCTCATCCTTTATGGCTTGGGCTTCATTCTTGGCTTGCGCCAGTATCTCTTCAACTATTCTGTCAAGGCCTTTTGCTGCCATTGCAGGGCCTCCCGTCAAATATTTAGCGCGTTTACGCCGTTAAGCGCAAGAAGGCTTACAAGCAGGGCCAAAATCGCATACGTTTCGACCATCGCAGGGAAAAGCATGGCCTTTCCGAATTGGTCTGGCCGCTTGGCTACCAAATTTATGCTAGATACCGAAACCTTCGCTTGGCTGACTGCGGAAAAGTATCCGACAACAGCTATTGGCACACATGTGCCGAAAAGAGCCAGCCCTTTGGCAAGGCTGATTTCAGCGCTTCCAGAAAGTATTCCTATTGATGACATTGACAAAAACCCGATGAGGAGGCCATAGATGCCTTGCGTTCCAGGAAGGAGCTGAAGGAGCAAGACTTTGCTGAAAAGGCTGGGCTCCTCTGACACGGCGGCCGCAGCCGCCTCTCCAGCGATACCCACTCCGCGAGCGCTGCCCCAACCAGGCAAGAACGCCGCCAAGGCCATGCCAAGAACAGCGAAGACAAAACCGAACTTATCCATCAAAATTTGCCCTCCTCGATTTTAATGTATTTCGTGTGAACGCCGAACGGCTTGAACCTGCGGCCTCCGCCCTCGTAAAACTTGCCGAAGAACTCAACGTACTCCAGCCTGTTTGAATGGACATAGGCGCCTAGCACATTTATGCCGAAGTTCAAGGCCTGGCCAGCGGCGAACACAACTATGAAAAGAAGCACTCCAAAAACGCTCTTGCCGCCCATGGCGCCAAGCTGATTCATGATCGACGCTATGACCCCGGTCGCAAGCCCTAGCGCAAGCAGCCTGGAATAGGAAAGCACGTCTGAAAGCCATCCGGCAAGTATGTTGTAAAGACCGTAAACTCCCTTGAGCAAGCGCTTGAACCAGCTTTTGCTCTCGCGTCCGGCTGTGAGCACGACAAAAACCATGCTCGCGCCTGAAACAGCAAGGCAAACCTGTGTGACCAAAGGCGGGATGTCATTCTTGAAACCCGCAAGCCCCAGGAACATGTCTGATCCAGTCAGTATGACTATAAGGGGATATATGACAGTGATTGGCAAAAGCGCATCCCAGACAGCGTCTATAACCGCTCCCTGCCTTATCTTCTTGACCCCGTTCAGGACATAGCCCAGAGTCAAGTGCGCGAGGCCGATACCAAGGCAGAATATGAGAAGCTTCATGGGATTTTCCATGGGCAGGAACCACAGTGGCGGTATGCCCATTTCCTTGCCGAAGAACGTATAGGTTATGACGTTGATCGCGTCTCCGAAATAGCTTGAAAACATGACGCCCCAGAAGACGGTGGACACTCCGCACCAGAAAAACATGGTTAGGCTCTTTCTCCAGCTTTCCTCCATGTTCTTGAACTTCTTCAGGCAGAACCCGCAAGCTATGGCCATTATTAGGCCATACCCGGCATCCGAGAACATGAGCCCGAACATGAAGTAATAAAAGACGCTCATTGCGACAGCTGGATCAAACTCCCCTTTTCCTGGCATGCTGTAGCTCTCCAGAACCCCTTCCAGGGCGCCTGAGAAAGAGGGGTTTGACAAGGCAACCGGCGCTTCCCCGTCTGGGTCTTCTATAGAAAGGGACGCGGTGTAGTTGCTCTCAAGATCATCTTTTAGCCTTTGCGCGTCTTTCTCCAAAACGTATCCTTCAAGAACGAAAGCGTGCCTGGACAGAGCCAGCTGCTCTAATACCTGGTACTTTTCCGCCCTCATCGAGTAGTAGTCTTGCAGCCGTTCGAAATCGTCCCTCAGGCTGTCAAGGGCAATGAGCTTTTTCTCATTTTCCTCGATCGTTTGAAGCATGGCCTTTCTCTGCGCCCTTAGGCTTTCCCGGCGGTTCACAGGCGTCAAGCCGTCTGTGGCCTGCGGCCTGGAAAAGCCGATCTGGCGAAGGGCTTCCTCTACAGCTTCCGCGTCCCGCCTAAGCGAGATTAGAAAGAAGTTTGTGTGCTCCGGCCTTGCCAGCACTATCTGCGCGTAGACGCTTTGCGCCTGCTCAGGATCTAGATGGCTTTCGAGCTGGCTGACAATTTGGTCTGCTGTGTGCTCTCCTGAAAGCGAACCTATGAAAGCGGCCGCCCGTTTTGTTCCTGGATACCCTTCAGGCTCAGGCAAGTCCAGCCATCCCATTAAGAGGGACTCTTGGGCTTCGTTCAAGAGAATCTCGTTTTTGGCCCCGTCAATCTCAGCCTTGAGCTTAAGGACGCCATTTGCCTGGTCAAGAAGGCCCGGCGCTTTCTCCGCCGCTTCCTCCACGACAGAAAAAGGCACTTCCCGCCTTCCCTCAAGGAAGGCAAGCATGGGCTTTTTCCTAGGGGAAGCCTGCTGCAGGATCTCCAGGGCGCGGGACACTTTATCCACGTTTGCGAGAAATGCAGTGTATTCGCTCTTGGAGTCAAGCCTTTCAAATCCGTCTCCCGCTTCAGTCAGTTTTGTCTCAACAGCTCCAATCACTTGCAAGCGCTCAAGGATCGCTTTCCTGTCCTTTTGCATTGCGCAAAGCTTGAAGCTCTTCATGCCAAGTATGGCCAAGCGCTTCCCCCCTTTCTTGAAAATTTAACCTTACGCGAACGCGGCCACGATCCTTGCGGCCGCCTCTCCAATTTTCCCCAAGGCTTGATCCTTCATTGCCTTTGTTTCCTCTTGAGCGGCAATCCAAGCCGTTTTCGAGAATTCCTCAGCTTTCTGACCAGCCTCGGCCAGCTGCCTTGCGGCTTCCTCTTCAGCCTTGGATATTTCCCTCTCCACTAGAAGCTCAGCTTCTGTGGCGGCGTCAGCGGCAATCTTTGCCGCGTCGCGCCTAGCCTGGGAGAGAAGCTCTTCAGCTTGCGCCTCCGCAAGCCTTACGCGCTCGAAAGCGCTTCCAGCCATTCTACAGCACCTCCTCGCGCGCGGCGAGCCCTAGCAGGGCGCCGCAGGCGCCCTGGCAAGAATCTCTTTGCGGGGCGCTGCGCGCCCCGGAGAGACTTGCAATAATGGCGCATTAATGCGCCATTATCGCAAGCCCGCCATTCTAGTCATGTTATCACTTCGAAGGCTTTAATTCAATACCGCAATTGCTTAATTCTTTTCCTTTTTCCCTTGTTCTGTTATGCAAAATTGATATAGATTTCATGCAGAGCGATAATTTCGTTGCGCAATGTGCACTCATGACACAACACAAAGCGGAGCTTTCGGGACTTTTGCGGCTCGCCCTTGATCATGGGCAGACTGCTTTAAGAATGTATAGCTCTTTTTTCAGCGCATTGCTATACTCTTTTGTCTTTCCCAAAATGAGGCCTTTTTACGCATGCATTATCTGCGCTTACAGCAATATTCCTATAGCGGCTTGGCGCTGGAAAAGCCGCGCATTGAAGCATCGCATGCCTTTTATTGAATTTTGGAGCATGCTCTAAAGCGGCTTTCTCATGAATTTTTAATTTGGCATGCGCTTTGCCAGCTTTTATTTAGCAAGCCCTGCCATCTCAGCCTTGCTTGGCAAGCCCCGCCAGCTCACTCTTACTTGGCAAACCCCGCCAACTCACTCTCGACTTTAGCAAGCATTTCCTGGTGTTTGGCAAGCTTATCCTTCTCCGCATCAAGAAGCTCTTTTGGCGCTTTGGCGACAAAGCCTTGGTTTGAGAGCTTTGTGTTCGCCCTGTCCAGCTCTTTTAGAAGCCTTTTCTTTTCTTTCTCCAGGCGCTCAATCTCTTTCGCCCTGTCTATCATTTCCTCCAAGGGCATGAAGACTGTGGCGCTGGCTATGACAACCGAGACCGCGTCATCGCCTATGCCGGACTTGTCGGACTGGATAGAGACGTCTTTAGCGCCGGCAAGAATGCCTAGGGCTTTTTTGGCGCCTTCGAAAAACTCCCTGGTTTCGGGGTTCTCCGTGACCAGGACAATTTTTACTTTCTTAGATGGAGGAACGGCCATCTCAAGCCTGGTGTTTCTGACGCCCTTTACGGCGTCTTTCAAGAGCTCAACCAAGGCTTCGTCTTTGGGGCTGGAAAGCGCGTCGCCGCATGCGGGCCATTCGGAGAGCATGATCGTTTCCTCTTTGTCCTGTATGGACAAGAAGATCTCTTCTGTGACGAAGGGAACAAAGGGGTGAAGGATTCTCAGGGAGTCTGACAAGACTCTCTTGAGCGTCCAGAGCGCGGCTGGCCTTGACGGATCTTCCTGGTTGTAGAGCCTGGGCTTAACCATCTCGATGTACCAGTCACAGAATTCGTCCCAAACGAAGTCGTAGATCATCTGGGCGGCCATGCCCAGATCGTAGGCGTCTATCCTGTCGGTGACGTCTTGCGCGACCTTGCCAAGCCTTGACAGGATCCAGCGATCCATCGGGGTTAGCTCGCCTGGCTGATCTGGCTGGATGTCCATGTTCATGAGCAGGAACCTGCTGGCGTTCCAAAGCTTGTTCAGGAAGTTGCGGGAGGTTTCAAGGCGCTCCCAGTAGAACCTGGTGTCGCTTTCAAGGGCGTTGCCTGTGACAAGCATGAGCCTCAAGGCGTCAGCTCCCCAGTTGCCGATGACCTCGATGGGGTCAACGCCATTGCCCAGGGACTTTGACATCTTTCTGCCCTGGGAGTCCCTGACTATGCCATTGAGCATGATATCCTTGAAAGGCTGCTCTCCGACAAGCTCGATGCCTGAGAAAACCATCCGGATAACCCAGAAGAAGAGTATCTCGTAACCTGTGACAAGGACATCGCCAGGGTAAAAGTACTCCAGCTCCTTTGTCTTTTCGGGCCATCCCAAAGTTGAGAAGGGCCAGAGGGCTGAGCTGAACCACGTGTCCAGGGTATCTGGATCCTGGGTGAAGGACGTGCAGGAGCAATTCGGGCAGGCTTTGGGAGTTTCCAAGGCGGCTTGCATTGTTCCGCACTCATCGCAGTAATAGACAGGTATCCTGTGGCCCCACCAGAGCTGGCGGGATATGCACCAGTCCCGGATGCCTGTGAGCCAATGGGTGTAGACCTTGCCAAACCGCTCCGGGAATATGCGGAGCTTGCCGCTGGTGTAGACGTCCAGGGCGGGCTTGGCCAGCTCTTCCATTTTGACAAACCACTGCAGCTTTATCATTGGCTCCATGACTTCATGACACCTGTCATGGGTTCCCACGTTGTGCTTTATGGGTTCGGTTTTTATAAAAAGCCCCAAGTCCTTAAACTCTTGGGTTATCTTTTTCCTGGCCTCAAGCCGATCCATGCCGGCGTAAGCGCCAGCGTTCTCGTTCAAGGTGCCGTCGTCATTCAGGATATTGATTCTCTCCAAGTTATGGCGCTCTCCGACAGCAAAGTCATTGGGATCATGGGCTGGAGTGATCTTGACAGCGCCGGTTCCGTACTTGGGATCCACGTAGGAGTCGGCGATTATGGGAATGTCCCTGTCAACTGGAGGGACATGGGCTGTCTTTCCGGCGAATTCCTTAAGCCTTTCATCCGTTGGGTGAAGCGCTATGGCAGTGTCGCCAAGCATCGTTTCAGGCCTTGTGGTAGCGAACTCTATGAACCCGCCGCCTTGCACGGGATACTTGAAGTAATAGAGCATTCCGTCTTTTTCTTCATGCTCAACCTCAGCGTCTGATATCGTGGTTTGGCACTTGGGGCACCAGTTGATCAGCTTTTCCCCGCGATAGACAAGCCCCTTTTTGTACAAGTGCAGGAATGTCTCAAGAACCGCGTTTGAAAGCCCTTCATCCATTGTGAAGCGCTCCCTGTCCCAGTCGCAGGACACTCCCATCAGCTTGAGCTGGCGGACTATTGTTCCTCCAAACTCATCTTTCCACTGCCATGCCCTCTCAAGGAACTTCTCTCGCCCAAGGTCGGCTTTTGTCAGCCCTTCCTTGGCTAGCGCGTCCACGATCTTGACCTCGGTGGAAATGCTGGCGTGATCAGTGCCCGGAAGCCACATGGCGTTGAACCCCTGCATGCGCTTGAACCTTATGAGCGCGTCCTGGATAGTGAAAGTGAAGCTGTGCCCCACGTGAAGCTGGCCTGTGATGTTGGCTGGGGGCATCATTATGACATACGGCGTCCTGCTTTCATCTACCTCAGCATGGAAATAGCCCTTTTCAAGCCATCTGGCATATATGCCTGACTCAATGCCGGGATTGTAGTTCTTTTCCATCTCTTTCTTCATCGTTTGTCCTCCTGAGCGTTTTTCCAAATCAAAAAAGCTCTCGCCCAAAAAAGGGCGAAAGCTCGCGGTACCACCTTTATTCCCGCCTAAGGCGGGCACTCTGCCGGGCCGGCGCAACTGCCTCCCGAAGCTATAACGCGCTTGCCGCATGCTGGATCTCAGCATATAGACTCAGAAACCACGTTCAGCGTTATCCGCCTTGGCGCCTCGCAGCTGGGAATCCCCAAGCGCCTTCTCTGTAAAGGCTTTCTTCGCCTACTCATTTTCGTCATAGTCTGTTTGTTTATGATATGCTAATATTTTAACATGCTTTGATATTTTGTCAAGCGGTTTTCGATCTCTCTTTTTTTTTATCAAGCGCTAGGGAAACCAGGATATCCATGGCTTTGGTTCGACAGCTCAGGATCTTTAATCCAAGGTTAATCAAAGATTAATGAAAGGTTAATCCAAAGCCTTTGGTTTAGAATCTTTAACCCAAGGCATAAAACATGCAGCCCGTTATTTGCGCCCGCCTGGCCAGGCGCATGTCCGTATATTTTAGATTTGACTAAAAAGCCAAGATTTATGCGTCTCATGCTTGATTTCAAGCAAAAAGCCAAGATCCTAACGCCATGTTTCTTTCCGCCTGCAAACGACCGATATACCCCTTGGCGATTGCCTTCGCCAGTCTGATCAATTTTTGCGCATAAGCGTATCAAGCACTTCACTTCAGCGCCCTCCGCGTTAGCGTTTGCCCCTTAAAATAATTCTAAAATTTTGCTATTTTGTCGTTATTCTCGAAATATAGGCTTGCTATAATCGCCAGATCAATGTTTCCAAATATTGCTTAGCATCCGCTTGATGTTCCTGGCGACCGCTAGGAAGCTGAATCGCCTTAGTTGAGCCATTCGTCATGTTTCGACGTTTAAGCCCGCCATTTGACAATCAACAGCACAAGTATGTATAATTCAATCAGTTGTTAGATTCAACGACTCCTCTGACAGCGCTCGTGGATGCGCTAGGGCGCTTGGCTTCTCAAGCGCTGGGCGAAAAAAGACTTTCGCTTTGCGCTTCGAGCGTTTCCCCATGCCAATGGCATATCCATGATTTATTAATTTAGGAAATCTCTGTGCGTTGTTAAGTTGCGTTTGCTTCTGGGGTTAACTAGTGAACGATTCTTGCGTCTAACCTCAACGGGCAAACGGCAGGTTTGCCAGATATTTTGACGACAGATTTCCTAAATATTAGTTAGCCGGGATATGCCTAAGCCCTGCTTCCCGAGAGGTTGGAGGCAGCCAAACTCAACAGCCAAACAATGGCGCTTTCTGGTCAAGAATAAGGCTAAAATGCAATGCATGCTTGCAAAGCGCACCCAACATGCTAAATCTTCTTGCGAGCTTGCGATATAAAGCGCTAGATTTGCTGATCTCCGCTAAACTTGCGTCTGAGCACAATGATTAATTGGGGCCATTGCTCTAGATTTAGCAAGAACTCAACGGATAATAAAACTGTTCTTAATTCGAAAGCATAACAGCAAATCTTGAATTATGCGCAAAAAGCTTATTCTTGGACGTTTGGTGCCAGCGCGAAAGCGCAATTCAATCACGGACTTTGCGAAGAAAAAAGAGGCAGAGCCTTTTATAGCGGCAAAGCCTTTTATTAGAGGCAAGGCCTTTTATAGAGGCAGAGCCTTTTATTAAGAGGCAGAGCTTTTTATTAGAGGCAGAGCTTTTTAATAAGAGGCAGAGCCTCCTCAGAGGCAGAGCCTCCTCAGAGGCAAGCCTCTCGCAAAGCCAGTCATGCGGCGAGGATCTCCGCATGTCTTGATCACAAGGGATATAGAGCGCATATCCATAAATTAACTTATGATGTGCGCAAGCCCGCTTTGCAGCCTATGGCGCAAAAGTAGAGGCAAGGGGCGCTATTCCGGATAAAGCCCTGGACGTTAGTTAATTATTTTTATTTTTTATTTTTATTTATATTTTTTATTCACTTTCACTTACTTGCCAACAAGGCAACGAAATCCAAGCCGCCGCTGCCGCCAAAGCAAGCGCCGCAGCCGTGAAAGGCAACGAATTCCATGCCTCTGTTGGCGCTTAGCGCGCATTCCAAGCCTTAAAGCCAATTTTGGAATACGCTCTTCAAACAAAGGAGGCAACACAGATGAAGAACATTTTTAGCAGGATTCCGCATAAGAGGCTCACAGCTATGATCCTTGCGATCTGCCTTGCTGTGACTGTCATACCCCTGAGCCTGCGGGCTCAGACAAGCTATCTCGAAGAAGAAATCATCCCGTTTTTGGGCATTGAGACAGTAGCTGCGCCAAGCGCTATAAAATCGCCGTTTTCAGGCGAGGAAGGCGTAAAGCGAAGCTCGGTTCTTGTCCTGGACATTTCAAGCTCCATGGACGGAACCCCTCTCAAGAACGCAAAGAAGGCGGCAATTGAATTCTGCAAAGGCATCGTAAGCGAAGACGGGGAAAACGTCGTAGCTGTAATCGCTTTTAACGACAGCGCAACCCTGGCCGTGGAGTACACGACAGACCTGGCATTGCTGAAAAAGGGGATCAACGCGCTCACGGCTTCAGGAGGCTCAAACCTGGAGCTGGCGCTCACGTACGCCAAGTGGACCCTTGAACTGATAGACGATGAAAACGCGATAGAAAACGTGATCCTGTTTTCTGACGGACTGCCTTCCAGCTCAGTGTCAGCTCCATACCTGGATGACCTGGCATACAGCGAGTCGAGTGACGGAAGAAACGGCTTCTACAGCCAAAACGCGAACCCTGCCGCAGTTCTTGCGGAATCTATGCAAAATGATGGCATTTCGATCTACACGCTTGGGTTTTTTACTCGCATTGACGATACAGTAATAAGGGGCTTTGCTGGAAGCCTCATGCAAGAGATGCAAAACTCTGGTTTTTATGACATAGCTGACGCGGATTCTCTTTTGTTTGGTTTTGGCGAGGTCGTGCAAAGCGCCGTTTCCAAGAGGTCAGGAAAGTTCGCGTTTCCCACCGGAAACCTGGAGGACGCTGAAGCGACGTATTATTATGACGACGCTTACTTTGAGCAGTCTGCCAACAACTATGATCCAAAGCTAGCAACTATGTCCCTTTGCCTTGAGATGTCCGCCATGTCCAGCAACTACGCCGACTATCCAGACAAGTCACAGAACGCTCAGGATCTTCTTGGGCAGATAGGGTTCAAGGGGATAGAGCCAAACGAAGCCTTCACGGTCAAGCCCACATACGACTCTATTGGCGCTGTGGCCGCTTACAAGAACATTCTCTCAAACGGAAAAACTTTTACTGTAGTAACCCTTGCCATGCGCGGAGGCGGGTACGAGGATGAGTGGGCCAGCAACATGGAGATTGGAAAGACGGGAAACCACGCTGGCTTCCAGTCTGCGGCAAACCAAGTCCACGCGTTTTTGTCCGATTACATCGAGCGCCACAAAGAGGAGTTTTCCGAGCAGGTGAAGCTCTGGATCGTGGGCTACAGCCGAGGCGGCATAACCACGAACATTCTGGCAAGCACAATCGGGGACAATGGCGGCATAGCGAGCCTGAAGCTCTCAAAGACCAACATTTTCGCCTACTGCTTCGAGCCTCCATTGGGCTTGCAGATTTTCGCAACCGGGCTTCATCCAAACATTCACAACATCATAAACCCAAATGACATAGTCACAAAGGTCGCTCCTAAAGTCTGGGGGTTTACCCGCGCCGGAACTGACAACAAGGTCATCCCGACAGCGAGCACATCCTGGAACTACAAGTCCCAAGCGGCTAAGATGACAGAGAAGTTCAAGGAGCTGGACACGCCTTTCGTCAGGCTTTCTCTGAAAGACGGCAAGCACATGCTGGAGTCCTTCCAAGCCAAGAAGCTTGGGCTGAAGCTCTTTTCCCTTTCCATTGTGCAAAACGACAACAAGGCCATGAGCGCCTTTCTTGACGATTTCATCACATGCCTTGCCTTAGGCGGAAAAGGGAGATCGAACTACACGGACAACCTTGAGGGCTTGTTCCAGAGAATGGCTATCGAATTCATGTCACACCCCGACTACATGGGAAATTCACCCGAGACTTACGACAGGCTGGTGAAGTTCCTGGATTTATCAGTTAAGGCAGTAGAAGACAACCTGGTCAGCATCATTCTGACATATGTGACCTCGGGCAAGAACAATACCGTGACATACATATCAGACATCTTGATGGAATGCGCTGACGAGGCAGGCAGCGGCATTTTCATGAGCGGCAATGTTCCGACGGCCTTAGGCGAGCTTTTTGACACGATGGTCAGAATGGTTCTGCTTTCAATCATAAACAGCGGCTTTGACGATCTTTTGACCCTTC
Organism: Clostridiales bacterium; assembly: GCA_031270945.1. GTDB lineage: Bacteria > Bacillota > Clostridia > Lachnospirales > WQUN01 > JAISWZ01. The sequence continues at coordinate 20,834 of JAISWZ010000127.1, forward strand.
TCTACAACCTGGACTCGCTTGTTCCAGCCCATTACCCAGAGCTTTGCCTTGCCTGGCTCATGTCCCAGGATCCCAACTACACCTCTGGCGCGCAGGACATCTTCGCCATTTCCAGCTACCGCGTGGTCCGCATCAACTGCCCTGTTGATGTAGACGTATTTGACTCCTCAGGAAACCTGGTGGCCCGAATCATTGACGATGTTGTCCAAGAGGTGGAAGGCAGCTCCATAATAGCCGAGTTCAACTCTGACGGAGAAAAAGTGATCTATCTTCCGGCGGATGAAACATACGAAACAAAGATCGTGGCGACAGAGGCCGGAACCCTGAATTACTCTGTCGGAGAGTTCAGCTACGACTCCATGGCCAACGCCAAGCTGGTAAATTACTACGACATTCCTATTACTGAAGGCGCCACTTTCTCAGGCGAGATCCCCCAGTTTTCGGAATCTGACGCGGAAAGCACTGGAGAGGGCTCAAGCGTTGACTATTCCTTGGAAGGCGCGTTCTCTGCCATATCCCCAACCACGATGCTTTCAGGCGAAGCCGCGCAAGAAGCTGTATACACAATCCAGCTTGAAACAGACAACGAGCTTGGCGGCACCGTCAACGGCGGCGGCTCTTATACCGAAGGCGAGTTTTGCGTAGCGTCAGCAATCCCCTTTGACGGCTGCGAGTTCGACGGCTGGTATGAGTCCGGAACGCTTGCAAGCACCGATCTTGAGTACCGCTTCAGAGTCACCAAGGAAACGACCCTCACCGCAAGCTTCAGCGGCGAGCGCCCAACTGAGGACACAGGCAACTACACCTTGTCAGTCACCGCCGGAAGCGGCGGAACAATAACTTTCGGAGAAGACATGAAGCTTTTCAAGGGCTCAAGCGTACCGCTTGTTGCTGAGCCTGAGTCAGGGTACCGCTTCAGCAAGTGGATCAGCTCAAACGGTGGAACCTTTGAGAATCCTTATGACGCTTTCACCAACTTCACAATGCCTTCCCGTGACACGACTGTCACAGCTACATTTGAGCTTCCGCAAGACTATAGCCTGAGCGTCAGCTCCACTTCTGGCGGATCTGTAACCCAAGGCTCAAGCGCCAAATATTTGTCAGGCACAGATATCAGCCTTGAAGCCACTCCTTCAACCGGCTACCGCTTTGCCAGATGGGAAACTTCAAACGGCGGATATTTCGAGGATCCTGAAAGCTTCGCAACAGTGTTTGCGATGCCCTCGGTTGACACGACAGTCACCGCTGTCTTTGAAAAGGCTGAGAAGCATGACTTCGCAATATCCGCCACAGCTGGCGGCCTTGTGACTTTAGGCGATAACGGCCCAGCGGACGCAGCCGAGCTAATATCCATAGCGGCGGAACCTCTGGCCGGATACATCTTCAAGACCTGGATCTCATCAAACGGCGGATCTTTTGAAGACGAGACAAATTCCCAGACCACCTTCTCCATGCCTGACAACAATGTCAGCGTTACCGCCATCTTTGAGCCTATAGCCACAAACCAGCTTACCCTGACCTCTACGGCAGGAGGGCATGTGACCCTTGGCGAAAGCGGCTCTTACAAAGAAGGCGAAAGAGTGGCCATCTCGGCTGTGGCCCAAAGCGGGTACCGCTTCAAGAGCTGGACATCAACAAGCGGAGGCAGGTTCGCTGACGCTTCAAGTGATTCCACCTATTTCGAGATGCCTGGCAACGGCACCACTGTCATAGCCAACTTTGAATCAGACAAAGAGACTCCGACTCCCAAGAAAACGGCAACTCCAAAAGCGACGGCATCTCCAAAAGCAACGGCAACGCCTAAAGCGACGGCATCTCCATCTCCAAACGCAACTTCAGGAAAATCGCCAACCCAAGCGCCATCACCGCTGTCCCAGGACAAGCCCTCGCTTGACAAGACCCGCCTTGACGGGTACATCAATGGCTATCCTAACGGCACCTTCATGCCCAGCAAGCAGATCACAAGGTATGAGGCGGCGTCGCTGTTCAATGCCATATCGGCAGGAGAATGGAACGAAGCGCCATCAAGCCTCATAGACGTCCCCGCAGGCCAGTGGTACTCCAATGCCGTGGGATTCCTGACTTCAAGCGGAATCGTATCCGGCTACCCTGACAAGACATTCAGGGGCGAGAACTTGATAACAAGAGCCGAGTTCGCCGCGATAGCGTCCAAGTTCGAAGCTGCCGCCGATTCCGGAACCCTCGCATTCACAGACGTAAACTCAGGCCACTGGGCATACCCCGCCATCAAGAGCGCCTTTGGCCACGGCTGGATCAGCGGCTACAGCGACGGCTCCTTCAAGCCCGACGCCAACATAACCAGGGCTGAGGCGGTTATCGTCCTTAACCGAATGCTTGGCTGGGACGCGGCTTCCTCTGCCCTTGGCAGCAGCAAGGCATTCACTGACTTGCAAGGGAATGAGTGGTTTTATAAAGACGTGATTTTCGCGGCAAACGGGAAGTCATGATGAAAAGCTGATTTTTTAGGAAAACGGCAAGCCTTAATTCGATCTTGATTTTACGGGTTACACTTGTGAGCGAAAAGAACTGCTCTTTTCGCTCACTTTATTAATATATTCACTAACCCACATCTCAATAGCCCTTTGTTTTGCCCTTGAACACTGGGTTGACGCCTTCTGAACTGCGCTTCTACTCGACCATGAACCAGGAGCTAAGAGCCAATCGCGCATATTCCAAAACCGCTCGTTTGCATGCTCCCAGAGCATTGGCTCAAAAGGAGGAACTTCTCATGAAAGCAATTTTGGGCAAAATCCCGCACAAGCGGATTTTCGCTCTCATCCTCACAGTTTGCTTGGCTGGGGCTGTCATACCCCTCACTCTTCGCGCCCAGACAAGCTATCTCATAGAAGATGAAACACCGTTTCCAGGACTAGACTCCATAAGCGCCCCCGGGCCATTAGAGGCCAGCCCGTTTACAGATGAAGCCGAAACCAAGGGAAGCGCTGTGCTTGTCTTGGACATATCGAGCTCAATGGAAGGAGAGCCGCTAAAGAACGCGAAGAAGGCGGCCATTGAATTTTGCAAGGGCATCTTGGATGATGACGGGGAAAACGTTGTGGCTGTAGTCGCGTTCAACAACAGCGCAAGCCTTGTTGTCAGCTACACTGACGATCTTGCCGACTTGCAGAGCGGGATCAATTCCCTGTCAGCCTCGGGAGGGTCAAACCTTGAGCTTGGCTTGACATTTGCCGAATGGACGCTTGATCTCATAAATGACGAAAGCGCCCTAAAAAACATCGTGCTTTTCTCAGACGGATTGCCTTCGGCTAGCGTAAGCGAACCGTTCCTTGTTGAAGACGGGACTGCGTATGGCATAGCCGATGACGGAAGAGACGGGTTCTACAGCCAGAACGCGAACGCTGCGGTAGCCAAGGCACAGGGTCTGTCATCAAGAGGAATCCTCATGTATTCCCTGGGATTCTTTCACAGAATAGATGACGACGCAATCGGCGCCTTTGCTTCGAGCTTCATGAAAAACCTGCAAAACTCCGGCTTTTATGACATTGACAACGTGGATGATCTTCTGTCTGGGTTTGACGGCATCGCTGAAAACGATGCAACGAAGAGGTCAGGCACGTTTTCCTTCCGCGCGGGAGACCTGCAAGACACGCAGGCCATCTACCACTATGACGACGCCTACTTCACGCAGCCAGCGACCGTATACGATCCAAAGCTGGCAACCATGTCTTTGTGCCTTGGGCTGTCGGCAATGGAGAGCGGCGCTGCGGATTACCCTGACAAGTCCAAGAACGCGCAGGAACTTTTGTCCCAGTTAGGGTTCAAGAACATCGAGCCTAACGACGCGTTCAAGAAAAAGCCTGAAGAAAACTCAATAGGCGCCGTGGCGGCGCACAAGAGCATATCTGCAAACGGCGAAAACTTCACTCTCATTGCATTGCCGATTCGAGGAGGCGGGTACGAAATAGAATGGTCCGCCAACGTTGCGCTAGGAAAAAACGAAACACACGCTGGCTTCCAATCGGCTGCGGATCAAGTTCACGGCTTTCTGTCCGACTACATCAGCCGCCACAAAGACGAGTTTGATGACGAGGTCAAGATCTGGATCACAGGCTACAGCAGGGGCGGCGCGACAGCGAGCCTTCTGGCTATACGCCTTGGAGACGAGGGCGGAATCGATTCTATCGCCTTGGACAAGAGCGGCATTTTCGCCTACAGCTTTGAAGCGCCCATGTCCTCGCAAAAGACCGTTAAAGACCTCAAATTCATCCATAACATCATAAATCCTAATGATATAACAACAAAGTTTTCGCCAGCCTCTTGGGGATTCTCCTACCAAGGGGCTGACAACAAGGTGCTCCCGACGGCTGTCACCTCAAAGAGCTACGCGGCGCAGCTGGCCTTGATGGCCGAAAAGCTCATCTCCCTTGACAATCCCAACTCAAAGGGCTCTTTTGACGAGACCGGAAAGCTCATAACCGAGACCTTCCAGGCCAAGAAAGCGAGCTTGAAGCCGTTATCAGTCCCTATTGCAAAAGATGGCGGAAATCCCATGAGCAGCTACTTGGACAGCTTCATGGCATCATTCGCAAGAAACGGAATAGATCGGACGAATTACACGGAAAAGCTCCAGCCCTTGTTCCAAAACCTGGTGCTGGAATACATGTCCTTTGATTCTGGAAGCTCCAAGAAATTTGACAGCTTTTTGAAGCTGGCCGGGGAGAGAATCCAAGAAAACGAGACGGTTCTAGCGCTGGATTACATCACCAAAGGCAAAAAGTTCGCCTTGGATCACATAAGCGAGCTCCTGCTTGACTGCGCAAAAGAATCTGGAAGTGTTGTCGACAATGCAGGCGTTCCAACAGCGCTTGGCACATCCCTTAAAACTGTAAGCGAGGCCATTTTGGCTTCGATCAGCGACAAAGGCTTGAGCGACATCCTAACCCTCTTCTACAACATCAACAAGCTGTCGCCTGCCCATTACCCAGAGCTTTGCTTCGCGTGGCTCATGTCCCAGGATCCCAACTACACAACGAACAGCCAGGACATCTTTGGCATCGCGAGCTATCGCGTGGTTAGGATCAACGGATCCGCCAATGTCGACGTTGTTGACTCATCCGGAAAACTTGTGGCCCGCATCGTGGACGATGCCGTCAAAGCGGCGGAAAGCGGCAGCATACAAGCCGAGTTCAACTCTGACGGCGAGAAGGTGATATACCTTCCTGCTGACGAGTCATACGAAGCTAAGATAGTGGCAACAAAGGCCGGAACCCTGGACTATTCCGTAAGCGAGTTCAGCTATGAGACAATGTCAAACTCAAAGCTTGCAAACTTTTATGACGTTCCCATAACGGCAGGCGCCGCTTTCTCAGGCAAGATCCCTGCGCTCGAAGCTGGCGCCGCAGGCCCGGAATACTTGCTTGAGGGAAGCGCTGGAAGCATAGCTCCCGCAAGCCTCCTTTCAGGCGAAGCCGCGCAAGCGGCCATATACACTGTCTCTCTTGAAGTTGACAACGAGCTTGGCGGCACTGTCTATGGCGGCGGATCCTACACCGAAGGAGAGTACAGCGTAATCACAGCCATCGCCTTTGACGGCTGCGAATTCAAGGGCTGGTACGCAGAATCCGTGCTCGTGAGCCCAGATCTGGAGTACCGCTTCAAGGTCACCAAGGACACAAAACTTGTCGCCAGCTTCAGCGGGGAGCGCCCAACTGAGGAAAACGGCAGCTACAAGCTCACAGTCAAAGCCGGAAGCGGCGGAACCATAACGTATGGCGAAAACATGATGCTCTTCAAAGGGTCAATCGTCCCGCTGATGGCAGAGCCTGAGCCTGGCTACCGCTTCGCCAAATGGAGCAGCTCAAACGGCGGAACATTTGAAAACGCCAATAGCGCTTTGACCAACTTCACAATGCCTGGAAACGGCACCACTGTCACAGCGGAATTTGAGGCTTCGCAAAACTTCACCCTGACCGTCAGCTCGACTAGCGGAGGAAGCATTGTAAAAGGGGAAAGCGCTACATGCATGTCTGGAACAGCTGTCATCCTCCAAGCCGAAGCTTTGCCCGGGTATCGCTTCGTGAGATGGGAATCGTCAAACGGCGGAAGCTTTGATGATGACGAAAGCGAATACAGCACTTTCATAATGCCTTCAGCCAATACTGCAGTCACAGCTGTGTTTGAAGCGGCGGCCCTGCAGCATCGCCTCACCATTGCCGCCACTGCCGGCGGCATGATCGTTGAAGGCGAAGACGGCTACTATGAAGAGAGAGAACTGCTAGCAATTGACGCCGAGCCCAACGACGGATACATCTTCAAGCACTGGACCTCTTCAGGCGGGGGCGAGTTCTGGGCTGAAACAAGCACGGCGACAACATTCGAAATGCCAGACAACGACGTAACCATTACAGCGGTCTTTGAGGCCGTAGCCACCTACTACCTTACATTGTCCTCCACTGTTGGAGGCGGGATAGACATCGGCGAAAGCGGATCTTACCAAGAAGGCGAGCGAGTGACAATCGCCGCGACATCAATGGAAGGGTACCGCTTCAAGAACTGGACAACAACAAACGGAGGCCGCTTCGCCAGCACAACAAGCGACTACACGTATTTCGAGATGCCAGCGAATGACACTACTGTCATTGCCAATTTCGAGGCTGTCAAGGTTACCAACACCCCTACTCCCAGGAAGACGGCTACGCCTAAGGCAACGGCTACTCCTAAGGCTACGGCTACGCCAAAAGCTACGGGCACTCCGAAAGCGACGGGCACTCCCAAGGCGACGGCTACGCCTGGCCCAAAGGAGTCGGCTACGCCTACCCCCAAGTCAAGCGCGGAAAAGTCGCCAACCCAAGCAGCCTCTCCTCTGGCCAGGACTTCCAGGCCCACGCTTGACACCGCTCGCCTTGACGGATACATCAATGGCTATCCTAACGGCACCTTCCTGCCCAGCAAGCAGATCACAAGGTATGAGGCGGCATCGCTGTTCAACGCCATATCCGAAGGGGAATGGGACGAGTCGCAATCCAGCCTCGTTGATGTCCCTGAAGGACAGTGGTACTCCGATGCTGTAGGTTTCTTGACCTCAACTGGAATAATATCAGGCTACCCTGACAATACGTTCAAGGGCGAGAACCTGATAACCAGGGCGGAGTTCGCGGCGATAGCGTCCAAGTTCGATGAGCTGGACGATTCTGAATCCCTGGAGTTTTTTGACGTCAACTCAGGCCACTGGGCATACCCTGCCATCCAATCCGCCTTTAGCCACGGCTGGATCAGCGGCTACAGCGACGGATCCTTCAAGCCAGACGCCAATATAACCAGAGCTGAGGCGGTTGTCGTCCTTAACCGTATGCTGGGCTGGGACGCCTCTTCCTCAGAGATTGACGACAGCAAGGCGTTCACTGACTTGGAGGGGAATGAGTGGTTCTATAACGACGTAATTTTTGCGGCAAATGGGAGGTCGTAAGAGCTGAAGCGGCTTCATGGCCAATCTAATCAAAGCAAATATAGAAAGCCCATCTTTGATGCATTCAGGTGAAACCACAAAAAAGCCCAGCGCGAGAGCATCTCGCGCTGGGCTGTCTTTTAATGGGAACACAAAGCTCGGAGTGGCCATTTTCTTGAATCAGTGTTATTATGATTTTGCCGCAAAACTCCATCGCTATGCTTGCATTAGATACGCCCAACTTGAGCTTAATCCATTAAAAAAAATCAAGCCTCAGGACACAAGCGTCAAATTTCCCCTGGCGAATTCAGCGTACGCCGGAACGATCTTTTCAAGCTCAAACGTGCTGTACTCAAGTATCTGAGCGCTTATCTCCATTCCCCGCAAGGCGCCTGCCACGCATCTTCTGGCTGTCACCGAGAAGGGCTTCTTGAGCATCCGCCAAATAATCTCCTTTGCCTTCACCTGCTCCGGGGGGCAAAGCTCAGCCACATCGCGCACAGTGAACTTCTTTCCGCTCAAGGCAAGCTCAATAAGCGACCTGACCGGTTTTACGGAGATGTCTGGAAAGAACTCGCCAAACCTGATGTTTTGGCCTTCCAGGAACTCTTGCAGATCATCCGACCAAGCCTGCGCAGACTCCACAGCGCTTCTCCGATGCCTGGCAAGGCCCCTGGCGCATCTATGCATGTCCTCTGTCAAAGGCGGGTTCAACGAGCCTTCAGACAAAAGCTTGGCCATCCAGTTGGCCTCTTTTATATTGCTTGGGCAATCCCCCAATTGCTCAGCGCTTGCCACCACGGGAATGATCAGGGCTTTTTCAAAGGCCGAAACAAGCTCCAGGAGAAAGTCCGGATCTCCTTTGGCAACCGCTATCTGGCAGCCATAGCACGAAAGCCATGAAACCATTTCAAATATGTCTGCCTGATCTTTCCCGTACTCCCTAAACGATATGCTTTCACCATCCTTGCATAAGGCGGCTTCCGCTATGCCATCCATAGCGCTTACGCCAGCGCAGATGTCCCAAAACGGCTCAACCTCCATGATAACCCCTCCAAGCGCCAAGCTCCTTGCGTATAAACGTATGCCCTTATTATGATTCATCAGCAACTTTTTAGCCTTGGTTGCTTATGCCATGACTTTGGCTTATGCCATGACTTAGGCTTTTGCTTTAAATTTCAAGCTCAAGCCGCTCATTCTCGAAAGGCGGTTCCGCACCCGCGCCATTAAATTTTATTGGCATTTTCGCTCGCGCTTGAGCGATCCCAAAATTTATATAGACCTTTTTTGGCATCTTGTGACGCCCCTATTGACAACCCTAGCAATCACCGCTATACTTGGATAACCTACATGTTTTATATGATTTCGTTTTGCCGCATCGGCAAAACCAGGAGGGGCATATGGACAAAAGATTTCAAGACCTGGTTACAGCGTTCTCGACCAGCTACGACGAGCACACGAAGATTGTGCGGAAGGACGCGAAAGGCTCCATTGACAAGGCGGCTGTCATAGATATACTGGACAAGCTTCAGTCGCTCATGTTTGGCGGATTTTTCGGCTCAAAGAGGCTGAAGGGGGAAACCGCCGACTACTTTATCGGGAGCCTGCTGGAGGATCTCTCGCACCAGCTGGAGAAGCAGATCGCAAAAGCTCTGTACGACCTGGATGATGACGAGAGCGCCCCAAGCGACAACGCCAAGGAGATCACCTGGACTTTCCTGAAGAGGCTGCCAGGGCTCAGGGCTATCTTGGCTACAGATGTAGAATCGGCCTTTGCAGGGGATCCGGCTGCGTACAGCACGGGGGAGATCGTCTTGTCATACCCTGGCCTTTACGCTGTCCTGGTAAGCCGGATGGCCCACGAGCTCTACCTTCTGGGCGTTCCCTTGATACCCAGGATGATGACCGAGCATGCCCACAGCCTTACTGGGATAGACATCCACCCAGGAGCTACAATAGGGCACCATTTCTTCATTGATCACGGAACCGGGGTTGTTGTTGGCGAAACCACAGTCATAGGCAACTACGTGAAGATCTACCAAGGGGTAACTCTTGGCGCCCTTTCCACCCAAGGCGGGCAGATGCTTAAGGGGACAAGGCGGCACCCTGTGATAGAGGATCATGTCACCATTTACGCTGGGGCTTCGATACTTGGCGGCAGCACTGTAATCGGAGAGGGCGTCGTCATAGGCTCAAACGCCTTTCTGATCAGCAGCGTTCCCGAAAAGACAAAGGTCAGCATCAAGAGCCCGGAGCTGAGGTACGTAAAGAACGAGAGGCCGCACACGACTGAGCTGTCTGGGGAGAAAGAGTGGTACTACATGATCTAGGCGCGCTTGAGAGAATTCTCAGAAGGCCATAAATCAAGGCTTTGAATAGAACTGGTATCAAAGGCAATAAGGGCAAAAAGAGCCAACGGACAAGCCTTGTAATCAAGCCGTTCGTGTTTTATCGGTCCATGATTGCAACAGCAAAATCATAACTAAGCCTTTTAAGCTTTCTGGCCGATAGCTATAACAGCAGGATCAGATCGAAAATCTCAAAAATCGGGTTTTGGACTTGCTGGCCTTTGGTGGCGCTCTTGGGAAACCGCCTCTTTGCTTTCTCGGGACAACGCAAATCGCCCAGCCAAAAATTGGTCAGGAAAAAATCAAATTTGGCGCTTGACAGCGGCCTGATCATTTGCTAAGATAAATCAAGATATTCAAACCGACGAGGCGAAGGTAAAGATGCGACACGCAGCCACAGAGAGCCGGGGATGCTGGGATCCCGACGCAGGCGGCGCATCAAATGGATCGCTGAGGGCGTGGTCAACGGGGGGAAACCCTTTAGTATTCCGCGACGCAAGGCGCGCGTAAGACGCCAGGGGCATGCTTGTGCCCCGATAAAAGCGCATGGCTTCGGCCATGAATCAAGGTGGCACCGCGGGCATATTAGCCCGTCCTTGGCATATATACGCCAGGGGCGGGCTTTTTTGATCTGTTTTTAGCTTGATTTTTTAAAATACGCCCCTAAGGAGGATTATGATGATTAGCCCTACTTTGGAAGAAGCGCGGCGCATTGCGCCTGGGCATGCTTTGATCCCCATTTCGATGGAGCTTTACGCTGACCTGAGGACCCCCGTAGAGGTTTTGAAGTCTATCCTGGCTTGCGGCCAAGAGGCATGCATGCTGGAAAGCGCTCCGGGAGGAGAAAACTGGGGCCGCTACACCTTTATCGGCTGCTCCCCTGACATGGAGCTTAGAGCAAAGGGGAACAGGGTTTCGGTCATTCGCGGGGCAAGCGTTGAGACCGTGGAATGCAAGCCGGTTGAGTACTTGAGAAAAGTCCTGAAAGAGTGCGCAAGCCCGAAGATAGCGACCTTGCCGCCCTTTGCCGGAGGTTTTGTAGGATATTTCGCGTATGAGATGTTTGGCCACTCCGAGCCCACGCTGAAGCTGGCGGAGAGCGATGACGTAGGCTTTGACGACTTCAGGCTGCTGCGCTTTGGCAAGGTTATAGCCTTTGACAACTTGAGACAGAAAATGATTTTGATAACAAACATATCAACAGGCGACCTGGAGCAAAACTACATGGAAGGCGTGGCTGACCTGAAGGATCTGGAGTACGCGGCTATGGCGCAGTTCAAGGAAGCGGCCAGAAAGCCCTCAGTGCCTGTGTCATTCAAGGCTTCGGCAACCAAGGAAGAGTTCATGGAAAAGGTTGAGAAGGCGAAAAAGCACATATTTGAAGGAGACATCTTTCAAGTGGTGCCGTCCCTGCGCTTCTCCTCGCCCTTTGGCGACAGCCTGCTTCCGGCTTACAGGGCGCTTCGCACGATAAACCCTTCGTCATACATGTTTTACCTGAAGTTCACGGATCTCCAGCTGGCCGGGGCTTCTCCTGAAACACTTGTCTCTTTGAAAGACGGGATCGCCAGCACTTACCCATTGGCTGGGACGTGCAAGCGGCCTGAGTCGGCGGATGAAGAGGCCAAGGCCATAGAAGAGCTTCTTCATGACGAGAAAGAGCTGGCTGAGCACCAGATGCTGGTGGATCTAGGAAGAAACGATCTTGGCAAGGTCTGCAAGTTTGGAACCGTTACAGTGCCTGAGCACCTTAAGATAAAAAAGCTGTCCCATGTATGCCACATAGCGTCCAGGGTTACAGGAGAGGCCAAGGAAGGCGTTGAGGCGCTGGATGTTGTCTTGGCCGCGCTGCCAGCTGGAACGCTCTCAGGGGCGCCAAAGAAGCGGGCGGCGGAGATAATCACGGAGCTTGAAGGATTCAGGCGGGGAGTATATGGAGGCGCTGTAGGCTACATTGACTTCGCCGGAAGCATGGATCTCTGCATAGGCATACGCATGGCTGTCCTGAAAGACGGAGTGGTGCATGTACAGGCAGGCGCCGGGATCGTTTACGACAGCGTGCCGGAAAAAGAGTACGAAGAGTGCGCCAGCAAGGCGAAGGCCATGATTGAGGCGCTCAAAGTCGCAGAGGGGGCGGGAAAGTGATTCTAATCATAGACAACTACGACAGCTTCACTTACAACCTGTACCAAGCGGCAGGAATAGTCTGCCCTGACATAGTTGTAGCCAGAAACGACGAGATCGCTTTAGACGGGATCGAAAAGCTGAACCCGTCAAGCATAATAATATCCCCGGGGCCAGGAAGGCCCAAGGACGCTGGGGTATGCGAGGAAGCCATACTCCGCTTCTCAGGCAAGGTGCCGATTCTTGGCATCTGTCTTGGGCACCAGGCGATTTGCGAGGCTTTCGGGGCGCAGATAACCTACGCGGCAAAGCTGGTTCACGGCAAGTCCAGCTCTATCCACATCGCAAACGGAAGCCCATTGTTCCACGGGCTTCCTCCGATAATAGAAGCGGGCCGCTACCACTCCCTAGCGGCAAAGCGCGGAACGCTCCCTGACGAGCTCTTGATCATAGCCGAAGACTACGAAGGCGAAATCATGGGAGTCAAGCACAGGGATTATGAGACCTATGGCCTCCAGTTCCATCCGGAGTCGATACTGACCAAAAACGGCCAGATCATTGTCTCCAACTTCTTGTCAATCACTGAGGGGGGCGAAGAGAATGATTAAGGAAGCCATATCCGCCATGCTGTCAGGCAGGGGCCTAGAAAGAGAAGAAGCCCGCGAGGTCATGATGGAGATGATGGAGGGAAGAGCCACTCCAGCGCAGATGGGGGCATTCTTGGCCGCCATGCGCCAGAAGGGCGAAACCATAGAAGAGATAACGGCATGCGCCACAGTCATGAGAGAAAAGTGCGCGAAGCTCACCCCAGGCGAAGATGTCCTTGACATCGTAGGGACAGGCGGAGACGGCATGTTCACTTTCAACATCTCAACCATCTCCGCGTTCGTGGCGGCGGCTGGAGGCGTCAAAGTGGCCAAGCACGGAAACCGGAGCGTTTCCAGCAAGTGCGGAAGCGCTGACGTCCTTGAAGCTTTGGGCGCGAATATCAACCTGGGGCCTAGCCAGGCTGAGGAAGTTCTCAAAAAGACCGGCATGTGCTTCATGCTCGCAAGCGTCTACCACCAGGCCATGAAGCATGTGGCGCCAGTGAGAAGAGAGCTTGGGGTCAGAACCATCTTCAATATTTTAGGGCCGCTGGCCAACCCGGCTGGCGCAACCATGCAGCTTTTAGGCGTTTACGGCGAAGAGCTAGTTGAGCCTTTGGCCCGCGTCCTCGCAAACCTGGGAGTTAAAAGAGCGATAGTTGTTCACGGCAGGGACGGCTTGGACGAGATAACCCTTACAGGCGCAACCACCATTTGCGAGGTTTCTGGCGGAAAGCTTGGGAGCTGCTTCATATCCCCAGAGCAGTTCGGCCTGGAGCGCTGCCAGCCCCAGGATCTGACCGGCGGAAACCCGCAGGAAAACGCTGTGATCGCAAGAAACGTCCTTTCCGGGGAAAAGGGCCCGAAACGCGATGTTGTAGCTTTGAACTCCGCCTTCTGCCTTTACATGCACTCAAAGTCCATGACCCTCAGGGAATGCGTGAGAACAGCCCACGGCTTGATAGACTCAGGCGCGGCTTTGGCTAAGCTGGAAGAGTTCATAAAGGCGACCAATGAGGCCGCCGCGATAACGTAGATTTGCTAGGATTAAAACGGCAGGCTCGCATCAGCCGCTTTAATAAAATAAAAAAAATGCATAACAAACAGCCCGCCAGAAAACTGGTGGGCTGCAAGCTTGGGAACTAGAAAGAAACAGGCTTATGTTTCAATGGATTTTCAGGAAACCGCAGGGCATGCCGGAATGCCCTCGTTCTTGTGGGGCCCCGCTGAACCAGAAGCCTCCGCCTTTATTCGTCTCGCTGAATTCCCGTATATTTCCATGGCATTTTGCAAGCCCTCGCTCGCCATCCCCCGACAGGCTCAGCGCCAATCCGCAAGCAAAGGGCCCATGCATGTGCCTATTTCTTGATTACTTCTTGATTTTGCTCTTCAATGCCATCAAGACGAACTCTTTGTAGGCTGTCATAGCTTCCGCGTGCTCATAGGGGACGTCCCTGCCCATAAGCTTCTGGACGGAGATGTTGACTCCCATCAGCGAGTGGTACAATAAGCCGATCGAGACGGTCCTGATGTCGAATGGCTCAATGTAGCCTCTGTCTATGCAGCGGCTGAACCATTTGTCAAAGAAGGACAGGGAATACTCGACGAACGTCTCTTTGTAGATGTTCCAGCACCCCTCATCGCCAAACTGCGAGGACATGATGAGGCTAAACGCGAAGCTGGTAAAGGCGTTTTCCATCTTCACCGGCTCAATGAACATGATCTCCAAAGCCGACTCAAAGGACTTGCATTCCTTCTCCAGCTCCAGGTCCAGCTGGCTGAAGTAAAGCAGGTAGAGCCTTCTTGTCTGCTCAAGCACCGCTTCCCACAGCTTCTCTTTGGACTCGAAATGGTTGTAGAGGGAAGCTGGCTTTATGCCTATCTCAGTGGCGATGTCCTTAACTGGAACGCTGTAGTAGCCCCTCTGGGCGAATAAGACTGTCGACCGCATGAGAATCATCTCTTTGGTCTTCATGATGTCTCCATCCAATGGAAGCTGGTATTCCGATCCGAGAATCTTGTAAATATGCATGTCAGAGTTTTTGATAAATGCCATGCTCTGCTCCCATCTTGGCGGGGATCTGCCCCGTCAACTTAAATGACTAGCCTGTCCAATGCTTAAAATCCCGTCAGCCCGCAGCGCCTAGGCGTGCGGAGCGCAAGGCTTGCGCGTCCCGATTTGGTTTCGGCTTTAAAGCCTTTTTTCCGACTTTCTTTTCCGGGTCGCGCGATGCGAGCGTTGCGGATTTTTAGCGCTGGCGCCTCTCTTTTGCCCTGTTCAGCTTTTGCTGGGCCTGCTAGCGTCTGCGGTTTTCCGCTCAAGCCGAATGCTGCTCACGAGCGATAGCGGCGCATATTTTTAGATCTTTGACACGCTCTAAAGCGCTCGCGAGCTATTCGCTCACAAGTATATATCGGCCTGAGAAAAGAACTGCGCCTCCAGTCAGATCCAGCACAGCGGCGGCGCAGGCTGAACAGGCGCGCCTAGCCCCCTGCGAAAGAGAGTTGACTTGTAATCATCATATAACATTATGGCAGACTTTGCAAGACCTTAGATCAAGAAGCTTTATCCTATTCCAAGGGGATATCCCAAAATCCTGGGATGCGCCAGCGAGCGAAAAGAAGTGCGGTTGCGCTTGCGTGGCTTTCTTGAAGAACTTTGCTATCCTTGCGCTCGCGAGCGTAAAACCAAGAAATATTTTTCCCGATGTTTCCGCTCGCGGGCGCAATCCTTCACAAATGGACGCATTTTCAATGAATATTCGTTAGTATTTTTTCACTGGCGCCGATTTGTATCTGCTTCCAGAAAAGGCAGTGCCAAATATTGTCTTGTGCTGCACAACTGGCCTGTTCTTTATGTCAAGAGATGCTGTTAATTCGTAGTCATAATACTTGAACTCCAGGTGGCAGCTCTCCAAGCTGTTGGCGATCTTTATCGCGTTATTCACGCCTATTCCCATGTGCCCTTCCTTCGTGCTGAGCCCAAGCGTTGTAATCTTGCTGATGTCTACAGGCTCAGGCGTGCTGTTGGCTACCGTTATTGTTTTGGATGAGTTTTGGTGGTTGTTGGTGATTGCTATCATAACGCTTTTCCTGGCAGATTTTGACGCCGCTTCGATGGCGTTGTCAGAAATGCACGAAAGCACCCTGCACAGCTCCAAGTCGTCGATTCCCAGCTCCCCTATGTCAGCCTGGATCTGAATTTGGATTTTGACATCCTGAGCTTTCGCGTAATCTGCCTTTCTCATCAAGAGCGTAGCCAGCAAGGGATTTCTGTCCATCTTCTTGCTGATCTCCAAATGCTGTCCGGCGTTTATGGTGTAGTTGGACACTTTGGCGTGATATTTTTTCAGCTTTTCCATGTCCCCGACTTCCAAATATCCGGAATAAGTTGCCAGGACATTGTAAATGTCATGCTTGATGCTGTTGAAATTTTCAATCGAGGCATTCAGCGAGTCCACCTGGCGCCCCCTCTCTTCCGACAGGCTCATTTCTACGCTGAGCGCTGGCCACAGAATATAAGAAGAGGAAACCAGCAAAAGAATAAGCGATAGCACAGCGTTTGCAAGCGCGTCGTTGTCCATGTAAGCGGGCACGGCGACCATAAGCGCGAACACGGCGAGGGCTGTGCCGCTTAATATCATCGCGAGCTTGAGACTCTCAGGCTCTCTGTATATCCTTCTCACCCAAGTGTTTCTTTCGATGAGTTTTAGGAGAATTATAGAAGAAATTACCAAAATGGTAAAGCCGCAAATTTCCTGCCAAGCGCCCACGAGATAGTTGTACTTGCCCCCAGACTGGGTGAACAATATCGAGCCTTCCAGCCTGTTCAGGTTCGTCTCAAAGAGCGTGTACAGGTAGGCGTGGAAAACAACCCTCAACAGCTTCGTCTTCTTCAGCCCCAGCATCCTGTGCGCCACCTCGTACCTGAGAATGGCGAAAACCGGGTTGTACGTTGTCACAAGCAGGTACTGAGGCTCCGGGAACACTCTGGCGCCTTGCAGCAGATATATCCCATAGATCCAAATGTCAGCGCAAATGCCGAAGCAAACAGCAATGGAAAAAACTTTTCTGTTGTCCGCAGCTTCATCCTTAAGTGAAAGGATGATCCTCAGCGAGAAGTAAGAGATGGCTATCTGCTCCGCCAATGAGACGCAAAGCAAGATAAGCTGCATCATAAATGAGTATTGAAACTCTATAAACATATTTGCCTCCTTTTGTGCCGCTCCACACAAGGCGCAAGCGCAAAGGCTTGATGCGCCCCCGAAAAGGCTGCCACGAATAGTCAGGCGCCAAGCGCGCGTCCCAAAAAGGCGCAGGAAAAACGCTTTGCGCGGATTTCCGTGCTCCAAGATACGCGCGCTTTGCGACATGCTTTTGGCGCTTCTCGATAATATATGTATTCTTCTTTTGCTGGATGCCGTGTGAACCCTGTTGCATATCCCTGGCTGCTCTTTTCAAAAAAATCGGTGTCGCCCAGTCAGGGCAAACGCCATGCCGCGAAACTCTAGAAATCTGGATATGCCTTTGCTGAAAGCCCGTTTATAAGCCGCGCCGCATCAAGCGCAGCCCGTTTGAAAGTTTTTTCCCTCCAAGGAATCCCCCCTTATCAGCTATCCGCGAGCGAAAATATATAGAAACAAAAACTTCGTTTTCGCTTGCGATAAGCCGTCAACTCGCGCCAATAATTCAAATCTTTTCGCTCAAATGTTGCTATCAATCATTAGCTAATAACTAACGTTAGTGAGTCAATATATATTCTCTTTCGTCTCGCCACATTGCTGGAGAGATGTTTTTGCCCGTCCTACGCGCTAGCTGTCAGTATAGTTCAGGTGATATAGGCTGATCGCATTGTTCTCATCGAATGCAATTCTCTGTTCAGTTCTTTTTGCTCATATACATAATTCAAATCATTCACATTCGCCGCAACCAAAGCATTATTGCCAGCAGGGCCAGAATTCTAATATATTTTAGGCCATTTTCCAAATATTAATGCAGGTTCTGTGAAAGTTTTTTTAGACTTTTTGCGGCAGCTGCACTGTAAAACCAACTTTATACGTCATTTAAGTCGCGTTTGCGCAACCTCCGGTCACCCAATCGAGCGGATTATGTGGTGATTGTGTGGAGATTGTGTGTTGTGTACATGAATGCAGCACATTACCTATATTCCCAGCAACTTTTGTATGCTATATCTTATTCCGATTATATCACAACGCTCCACATTGTCAAGATATTTATACTCAAACGAGAATTATTGCCTTTTGAAAAACGCCTTTTAAAGGGCGCAAGCCAGAACATTCACTTATTCCAATACTTTTCAGTGTTTTGGGAATATCCAAACTCCAGGGGCGCTGGGGCAGCGCCCCCCTCGTTCGAGCTTGGCTCTACGCGCTCTCAAAACCCAAGCGCCCGTTGCTTCTCGTAAGAGGTTTAGGCGCTGGCTAGCGCCTAAACCTCTCTTACTCTATTCGCTCTTGAAGCGCCTATCCGCCCTACTGCAATAGACGCTCCCGCCTGCCATCTTAATGCCTGAAATGCCTCATCCCGGTAAATATCATTGCGATTCCTGACTCATTGCACTTCTCTATCGAAAGCTTGTCGTTTACCGATCCGCCTGGCTGGATTATGGCTGTAATGCCCGCCGCCGCTGCCGCCTCGGCGCAATCTGGGAATGGGAAGAACGCGTCTGAAGCCAGCGCTGCGCCTTTTAAAGAATCAGGGCCCAGGTTTTCGGCGCCGTGCTCAATCGCCTGCTTGGTGGCCCAAATGCGGTTCACCTGGCCAGGGCCTATGCCAACCGACTGCTTGCCCTTTGCTATGGCTATGCCGTTGCTCTTGGTGTGCTTTACGATCTTCCAGGCGAATATCAGGTCTTCCATCTCGGAATCCGTTGGGGCCTGATCTGTGGCAACGCTATAGTCTTCCGGAATAAGCTTGGCGTTTGCCTCCTGGACAAGGATCCCGCCTGACACGGCTTTGATGTCCAGCATGTCGCTAGGCGATGGCCTGTTGATGTCTTTTAGCTCCAAAAGCCTGATACCCTTCTTGCGGGTGAGTATTTTAAGCGCCTCTTCAGAAAAGCTGGGCGCAAGCACGATCTCTATGAAAATTTTGCTTATCTCAAGCGCGGTAGGCTCGTCTACCTCCCGGTTTGCGACAATGATGCCGCCAAAGACTGATACGGGGTCAGACTGGCAAGCCTTCACGCAAGCCTCATGGATTGTCAAGCCGCTTCCAACTCCGCAGGGGTTGGAGTGCTTGCAGGCCACAACAGTAGGCTCATCAAACTCTCTCAGAAGCTCAAGCGCGCCATGGGTGTCGTTTATGTTGTTAAACGAGAGCTCTTTTCCGTGCAGCTGCTTTGCTGAAGTCAAGCTGCCATCAGCGGGCTTGGTTGAAGACTTGTAAAAGGCCGCTTGCTGGTGGGGGTTCTCGCCATAGCGAAGCCCTTGCAGCTTTTCGAATGAAAGCGTCAGCGTGTCAGTGAGAATGCCAAAGCCCGCTTGCCCTTTTACATATCCCGCAATGGCGGCGTCATAGTCCGCTGTGTGCATGAAAACCTTAGCGGCCAACCTAAGCCTGAACTCCTGAGATGGGGTTCCGTTTTCCTTTAGCTGGGCGACAAGCTCGGCATAGTCGCTTGGATCGCACACAGCGCTCACAAAGCGCCAGTTCTTGGCGGCCGCGCGAAGCATGGTAGGCCCGCCAATGTCGATGTTCTCTATCGCTTCCTCAAGAGACACATCTTTGTTTTCAATAGTCTTCTTGAACGGGTAAAGGTTTACGGCAACTATGTCAATGAGACCTATTCCGTTTTCCTCAAGCTCCCGCATGTGCCCTTCATTGTCCCTAACAGCAAGTATCCCTCCGTGGACAGCCGGGTGAAGAGTTTTAAGCCTTCCATCCAGGCATTCCGGAAATCCGGTGACTGCTGAAATGTTGACGGCGCTTACTCCCGCCTCCGTAAGGGCTTTTAAGGTGCCTCCAGTTGACACTATCTCGTGCCCAAGAGCGGCCAGCTCCTGGGCAAGCCACACTGCGCCAGTTTTGTCCGATACGCTTATCAAAGCTCTTTTCGTCATCATTGATTGCTCCCCTTTGGCGCTGTTCTGCTCCCAGGCTTGTACGCCTGAGGCGCTCCCGCTTTGCATAGCGGGCACTCTGATGGATCCCAGCTTTTGACATCTGCGACATAAGCCGCGCTGAGCTTGGTTCCAAAATCTATGGCGCCCATGCTGCGATCCACAAGGACGCAAACGCCGGCCAGCTCCCCATCGGTCGCTCTTACAATGTCCAGAAGCTCTCTTACTGTTCCGCCAGTTGTAATGACGTCTTCAGCGACAATGACGCGCTCGCCCTTTTCTATGGCGAACCCTCTTCGCAAAACCATGGCGCCGTCCACGCGCTCGGTGAACAGGCTCCTGGCCCCAAGCTTTCTTGCCAGCTCATACGCCAGTATCATTCCGCCCATGGCCGGGCCTACAACCACGTCAATCCTCTCTCCCTCAAACTGCGCCGCCAGCTTTTCGCTCAGCGCCTCCGTGTAAGCAGGATGCTGGAAGACTTTCGCGCACTGCACATACTTGTCCGAATGCCTGCCGGATGTGAGGAGAAAATGCCCCTCCAGCAGCGCCCCGCAGGGGTTCAATATTTCCTCAGCGCTTTGTGGCAATGAGATCGCCCCTTTTTTATTTATTTGCCAGGCTTGCACGCTTGAGCCCGCCCGGGTTTTGGTTTTTTTAGTTTTTTTGTTTTATTTTTTTATTTATTTTCTTATCCTAACTCAGCATCTTCCTAAAGTCATTTACGTCATCCACGCCAGTTTCTTTCATGAAATCTTCGATCCCTTTTATAATATCAATCATGACTTTAGGGTTCTTGAAGTTTGCGGTGCCAACCGCTATCGCTGTCGCGCCGGCCATCATGAACTCCACCGCGTCCTCTGCGCTGGCTATGCCTCCCATGCCTATTATGGGAAGCTTCACGGCTCTTGACACTTGATGGGTCATCCTTACTGCCACTGGCATGATTGCGGGGCCGGAAAGGCCTCCGTAGGCATTTCCAAGCACAGGCGCCCTTTTCTTGATGTCTATCTTCATCCCAAGCAGGGTGTTCACCAGGGATATCGCGTCAGCGCCTCCAGCCTCTGCCGCCCTTGCTATCTCTGTTATGTCGGTCACATTCGGGCTGAGCTTGGCTATCACAGGCTGGCGGCTTTTGAGCTTCACAGCCGACACGCACTTCTCCACAAGCTTGGCGTCTGTTCCGAAGGCTATTCCCCCCTGCGCCACGTTGGGGCAGGATATGTTCAGCTCCAGCATGTCCACTGGCTCAGCCTTGAAGCGCTGGGCTACAGCCTCATACTCTTCAATGGAATGCCCGCATATGTTCACGATCACTTTCGTTCCAAACCTCTTGAGAAACGGCAGATCCGTGTCCAAAAACGCTTCCGCGCCCGGATTTTGGAGCCCTATGGAGTTCAGCATGCCGCTTGTGGCTTCAGCCACCCGGCATGCTGGGTTCCCGTCCCAAGGTGCCAGGGAAACGCCTTTTACAACCACGGCGCCAAGCTTCGAGAGGTCTATGAACTGGGAGTACATCATTCCGCTTCCGAAAGTGCCAGACGCGGGCATAACCGGGTTCTTGAGCTTTACGCCAGCTATCTCGACGCTAAGGTTCACCATATTATCTCCCCCGCTTGGAAAACCGGGCCATCCTTGCAAACCCTCATGTTCTTCCAGCCGTCTCCGCTCTTGACCTTCACCGGGCAGCCAAGGCAGACTCCAGCGCCGCAGGCCATCCTCTCCTCAACAGAAACCTGGCAAGGCATCTGCTGGAGCATGGCGAATCCCGCTATGCGCTTAAGCATTTCCCTAGGCCCGCAAGAGAACATCACCGTCTCTTGGGATATGATCCCCTTAGCCCTGGAGGATCCAGCCAGCTTAAACTGGAGGAAGTCAGCGGAATTCCCCAGGAATCCCTCGCTTCCGTCATCAGAGCATATGAAAACCTCATCGCAGGCCTTTGTGAATTCCTCTTTCAAAAAGGATGTTGACCTGTACCCCAGGACAGCCGTTATAAACGCTCCCGGGTTCTCCTCTTTGAGCTTCTCCGCCAAAAACAGGAGCGGAGGTATTCCGACGCCGCCTCCGACCAGAAGAGCCTTCTCCCCTACTTCAAGAAAGAACCCGTTTCCGCACGGGCCCATTGCCTTCAGGGATTCTCCTGGCTTCATTTTGGCGAAATAAGCTGTTCCGGCGCCAACTACCCTATAAACCAGTCTGATCCTACCAGCGCCCTTGTCTATCCTGCATATGCTAAGAGGCCTTGGAAGAACATGCCTCTCGTCTCCAACTGAAACATGCAGGAACTGCCCTGGCGAAGACTCCGCCAAAACATCCGCTGGCGCCTGGATCCGCATTTCCCATACGCCATTGGCTACCGGCTTGTTCGCAAACACTTCCGCGCTAAACATTCTCATGGGCAAAGCCTCCGCCCTATATGCGGCACATGCCGCTGTCCTTGTGGCTGTTTCAAGCCTCCGCAAGAGCGAAAAGCGCTGTTCTTCTCGCTCTCGATTTCTGATCCGCCGGCTTTGGGCCGCCTAAGCCGGCGGAGAAAAGTTCTTGCAACTTTTTATTTTAGTTAGATACGCGGGTTCCGCTGGGAACCGCCGGGATCCGCCTTGCGCATCTTTTTTTACAGGCCGAAATAAGTTTGAAGAACGAGTTTTGTTGGCCTGGCGAATGATGTCGATATACTTATCGCACCTTAAATAGAACCGGGGCGTCGCACCTCTACGCGTGTCAGTGATAGTGTCGGCGATCATGTCGGCGCAAAGGACGCGCCTCCCAGCGGCGCTTCCATGCGCCTTAAGTGACGGCCTCCCAGAAGCGAACATCGCACCTCTTACGCGTGTCGGTGATTGTGTCGGCGCAAAGGGCGCGCCTCCCAGCGGCATAGTGAAGCGCCACAGGCGCTTCACTATGCCTGAAAAGACTGTCGGCGCAAAGGACGCGCCTCCCGGCGGCGGACACTGCGCGCCTTAGTATTTGCCAATCGGGACAACATCCACCTTTTCGGTTTTAAGGCCTGAATCCATCACATCAAGAAGCGCCTTGACCGTATCCAGTGAAGTCATAACATTCACGCCGCATTCGGCGGCGGCGCGGCGGATTTTGAAGCCGTCGCTGTTGATGTCGTTGCCTTTGCTGGGAATGTCTATAATTAGATCCACCAGGCCGCTTCTTATTATGTCCAGGACGTTCGGGACGCCTTCCGGGATCTTCTTCACGGGCATGACACGTATGCCCTGGTTCAGGAGCTCAAGGCTTGTGCCTTCAGTGGCTATGAACTTGCAGCCTTTCTTGTAGAACCTGGCGGCCAGCTTCAGGAAGTCTTTCTGGTCGCGCTTTCTGATTGTGGCCAGGATAAGGCTGCCAGCGCCGGGGATGTTTATGCCGGCGGCCGCGAAGCCTTTGAAAAGGGCTTCCTGCAGGTTGTAGCCGACTCCAAGCACCTCTCCTGTGGATCGCATTTCGGGGCCTAGGGAGACCTCGACTAGAGGGAGCTTTTCGGTTGAGAAAACCGGCACTTTGACCGCCACGACCTTGCATTCCGGATAAAGGCCTACGCCCCAGCCTATGTCAGCCAGCTTTTCGCCTAGCATGACCCTGGTTGCCAGATCCACTATAGGGACTCCGGTCACTTTGCTGATGTAGGGAACAGTGCGGGAGGATCTGGGGTTTACTTCTATTACATAAATCTCGCCTTTGAACTCGATGAACTGGATGTTTATCATTCCAATCACCTCAAGCTCAAGGGAGATCTGCCTTGTGATCTCGACTATCCTGCTCTTTGAGCTAGCTGAGACGATCTGCGGGGGATAGATTGAGATGGAATCCCCTGAATGGACGCCAGCCCGCTCCAGATGCTCCATTATGCCTGGGATGAAGATGTCGGATCCGTCGCAGATGGCGTCGACCTCAAGCTCCAGGCCCTCCAGGTAGGAGTCGATCAAAACCGGGTTCTTGATGTCTTTTTCAAAGGCGTTTTTCAGGTACTCATGAAGCCTGGCTTCATCGTATGTTATCTCCATCCCCTGCCCGCCCAAGACGTAGCTTGGCCTGACCAGTAGCGGAAAGCCCAGGTTCGCGGCGGCGGAAAGGCCTTCTTCGACGCTCCAGACCGCCTTGCCTTTGGGTCTTAGGATAGACAGCTTTTCAAGTATCGCGTCAAACTTTTCTCTGTCTTCTGCGGCGTCGATCTGCTCGGGCTTGGTGCCGTAGATAGAGATGTCCATCTCCCTAAAGAAGTTGGCGAGCTTTATCGCCGTCTGACCTCCGAACTGGAGTATAACGCCGTCCGGCTTCTCTTTCTCTACGACGTTCAAGACGTCTTCCTCTGTCAGGGGCTCGAAGTAAAGCTTGTCTGAAGTGTCAAAGTCGGTGCTGACCGTCTCCGGGTTGTTGTTGACTATAATGGTCTCTATCCCGGCCTTCTTTAATGACAGCACGGAATGGACGCTGCAGTAGTCAAACTCTATCCCCTGGCCTATTCTTATGGGGCCTGAGCCTATGACCAAGACCTTTTTCTTGGTTGACACCTCAACCTCGTCCTCGCTGTCATAGGTTGAATAGTAGTATGGGCTGACAGCCGCGAACTCTCCCGCGCAGGTGTCCACCATCTTGTATGAGGGGATTATCCCCCACTGCTTGCGTAGCCCGTAGATCTTGGGAGGGCTGACCTTCAGGAAGTCCGCAATGGCTTTGTCTGAAAAGCCCTTTGACTTGTAAAACCTTAAAGATTCTTCGTCCAGGTCCGCAAACCTGGTCGCTTTCAGCTCTTCTTCCCAGTCTACGATATTTTTCAACTTGCTAATGAAAAAGGCGTCCATGCCTGTTATCTCGCAGACCTTGTCAACCCGGTACCTGCGCCTCAAGAGCTCCGCCAGGTCGAATATGCGCTCGTCATCCGGAAACTGGATTGTCCGCTTGAGCTCTTCGATTGACTTCTTTTTGGATGACTTTCTCTCCAGCGAGTACTGGCCGATTTCTAATGATCTTATGCCTTTTAGAAACGCCTGCTCAAAGCTGTTGCCTATGGCCATGACCTCGCCTGTAGCCATCATCTTTGTGCCAAGGGTTCTTTTCGCCTTCAGGAACTTGTCAAATGGCCACTTGGGGATCTTCATGACCACGTAGTCAACAGCCGGCTCAAAGCAGGCGAAGGTCTTTCCTGTAACCGCGTTTCTTATCTCATCCAAGTTGTAGCCTAGGGCTATCTTTGCGCCTACTTTGGCTATCGGGTATCCGGTGGCCTTTGACGCAAGCGCGGAAGACCTGCTAACCCTTGGGTTTATCTCTATGACCGCGTACTGGAAGCTCTTTGGATCCAAGGCGAACTGTATGTTGCAGCCGCCTATTATCTTCGCGTCGTTTATGATAGTAATGGCGGCGTGCCTCAGGAGCTGGTATTCCTTGTCGCTCAGGGTTTGGGCAGGCGCCACCACTATGGAGTCTCCTGTGTGCACTCCCACCGGATCCACGTTTTCCATTGAGCAGACGGTTATGCAGTTGCCGAAGGAGTCCCTTACCACCTCATACTCAATCTCTTTCCAGCCCTTGATGCTTCTTTCGATTAAAGCCTGGCCTACCCTGCTAAGGTGGAGGCCCTGGGTCAAAATTTCCCGGAGCTGGGCTGCGTCCTCGGCTATTCCCCCTCCAGTGCCGCCCAAAGTATAGGCAGGCCTGACTATGACAGGGTATCCAATAGTTTCGGCAAAGGCAAGCCCCGCCTCGACATTTGTCACGATGTCGCTTTCAACTATTGGCTGGCTGGTGCGCTCCATTAGCTTCTTGAAGCTGTCCCTGTCCTCGCCTTCCTTTATGGACTCAATGGAGGTGCCTATAACCCGCACCCCGTACTTCTCAAGAATTCCCCTGTCGTAAAGCTCGCAGGACAGGTTCAGGCCGGTCTGCCCGCCCATTCCCGCTATTATCGAGTCTGGCCTCTCCTTGATTATCACTTTCTCGGCGAAGTCCGCTGTCAATGGATCTATATAGGTGTAGTGCGCCATTCCTATGTCAGTCATAATGGTGGCGGGGTTGGAGTTGATCAGCACGACCTCGACGCCTTCCTCGCGAAGCGCTTGGCAGGCCTGGGTGCCTGAGTAGTCAAACTCGGCAGCCTGCCCAATTATTATGGGCCCCGAGCCGATCACCAGAACCTTTCGGATGCTTAAATCCTTAGGCATAACAAATCCTCCCTCATGTCAAGCGCCGCCGCCCTGGCGGCCTTGGCGAA
>JAISWZ010000147.1 GCA_031270945.1 Clostridiales bacterium
CGCGTTCGATTCGTACGCATATAACCGCAGAAACTAAATAAAACCGCTAAAATCCTGCTAATTCACGGCACAAAACGAGCAAAGCTACAATCTTCGGCTCGCCTAATCGGGCTAAACGCAGCCTTATGCCTAAACCGAATAGAATTTGTCTGTGAAGAGTAACAATAATGCCAAAGACGTGGTATACTATTAATCAGTGAGTGGTTGCTAACGACAATATAGAAAGTACTGACGACAATGCAGAAAGCACTGATGACAAGAACCAATAGTTAGCCATGCCTAACGAATACAAACACAGGAGGGCGCAATGGATAACCCAGTTATTGACGCCGCGACAGCGGCCCACATCGGGCCAGTAATTTTCGGCAAGAAGCCAGCCGCGCTTTTCGCAAAACCTGCGAATTGGGACGGTCGAGCATTCTACAACTGGAGCGGCCTGCGCTTCATAATCCTAAACCGGAGCGATGGCTCATGCGGGCATCTTCGGAACCAACTCGTCTTCGCTTACGATCAGTCTCTCTTAAAAGAGGCACTTTGCGTAGCCAAGGACGCTTTGGACAAAGAGGGTTATGATTCCTGTTCCAGTCTGACCTCCTACCTATTCCGTCTTCGGAAGAGGTTTCTAATGCCAGGCTCCTTCCCTCATGAAGTAGGCTTCTTCCTTGGCTATCCGCCGGAAGACGTCATAGGCTTCATTGAGAACAAGGGGAAAGGCTTCAAGCTCTGCGGCTTCTGGAAAGTGTACGGAGATGTTGAGAAATCAACCGCCCTGTTCAAGGAATATTCCTGGTGCAGGAAAAAGCTTGAGGAGTTAGTTAAAAACGGCGGCATCAACAGCGCGGCTGAAGCATTGGCTTCGGTTGCGATGTAGCTCACCGCCTCCAACCCATGGATCATCGCTGTCTGTCAGCCATGCCCTGCCAGACGCATGATGTAGATCAAACCCCCGCCGCTCCCCGGCGGGGGACTGCGAGGAGGACAATATCAATGGGAAAAGCAGCAATTGTATACTGGAGCGGCACCGGCAACACTGAAGCGATGGCTAAGGCTATCGAGAAAGGCCTCAAGGCCAATGGCGAGGCAACAACCCTCATCCCAGTATCTAAGGCAAGCGCTTCTCAGGTGCTTGCATTTGACAAGATAGCGTTCGGCTGCCCCTCAATGGGTGTCGAAGTTCTTGAAGAGAGCGAGTTCGATCCATTCTTCTCTTCCATCGAAGGAAAGCTTAAAGGCAAGAAAATTGCCCTCTTTGGCTCTTACGGCTGGGGAGACGGGCAATGGATGCGCGATTGGCAGGACAGGGTAGTAGCCGCTGGCGCAACTCTCTTCGATGACGGCTTGACAGTGCAAGAAACCCCCGACGAGGCAGAAGCCGAAGCGTACGGCAAAAGGTTCGCTCAGGCGTAAACCGCCCTATTTTCGAAATCTCCCTGGAGTTGCCGGGCCCTAACGGCTAGCTCTTCTTTGACATATAAGGCCAAGGCGTAGTCAGACGCCTTGGCCTTTGCTTTGCTCTGGGGGAGTTGGGAGTGGGGCTATGTGGAGAGGGGCTGGTGGGCTTCTGGCACAGTTATTGGGGAGGATTTGATTATTTCATGTTTTATCAATATTTCGACACTTTACTGGGCTGAAAAATTCGATTAAATCCGCTTGCACCAACAAGCATTGCCGGAGATCGTCACTGAAAGCTCTTTCTGCGGTGATTTAGGGTTGTTGGCATAGACGCAAGAAAAACCAAGCGCCAGTCTGAAGGCTGGCGCTGGCCCGTCTACATCTTCGTCATTGCATTCAACCTATTCTTCATCTCGCTCATCATCGTTGTCTTTGTTGTAAAGGTTATTCCAGTTCCAATGCACAAGCTCATCCAATTTGCGCTCAATTGATTCATCATCACTGTATCTTTGGAGCGAAGTTACAGCCTCCGTAGAAAGGCCTGTTTCCGCTACAATATCTTTTATTGAAGCTCCCGTATCCAGCTTTCCCCTGGCGAATTTGAACTTTTCTAGCATGTAATTGAAATAGAGGTTTTTGCCTTCTTTAAAAGTTTTGACGGGTTTGAGCTTAACAACGAAATCAAGCGGCAAGTGGAGGCGCTTTGAGAGTACAATGGGTTCATTATCTTGGTGAAATTCAATGGCATTCCTAATACGCTCTTTCATCTGAGCTTCTACAATGTCATGTTGCTTCTGGGCGGAATAGAATAGCGCTTCTTCGGGCAAATTTGTCATCTCCTCCGAAAATTCAAAGAAATCTTCATCTGTCAATTGACGTTCGTCAGCATATAGGCTTGTCGGAACAATAGGTATATCTTTAAACTTTTTCCTAGGAATATAATTGCAGTTTATTTTAGTCCCCATTATATATCCAAATAGAACTCCATTATTGCACTCATATTCACAGAGCTTTTCCCAAAGATCATAATTTTCTGCGGTGAAATCGTCAAATGACCTTGGAGTTTTTACAGTAACCATGATAAATACACGAGGCCTAAATATAGTTATATTTCTGAACTCGATCTTAACCAGCTCAGAGCCTAATTTTTCTTCTAACAAATTAAAAATATAATCCATGTCGCAAGGAATACCAGAGGTTGTATCCATTATAGTTAGCCTCCTAATAATAGCATTTTAAGTGATACTAAAAATCTCATACCGATGCGGATACATTTTTCGAATAACGAAAAAACTTGCAATTTAGTCGCACCCTGTTTCATGACTTATACTGAACCGAGCCACATACACCCTCCAAAAGCTGCTAAGCGAGTGCTGTTTACAAGGTTTCGCCTTACAGGAACCCGAAAGCCCCCAGAACTTCTGCCCCACGTGTGGCATGAAGCCGCGCAAGACTGAATGCCTGAGTCAGGCAAAAAGCCTTGCATGACATCATCGTAGGGGAAATTTTTATGCAAAGACAACTCTCTTGAACATCCTTATCCCATACTGTTTTCGCCATGGCTAACCTCTTCTGCTGCTGCTTGTCTAGACATCACCACGGATTTGCCATTAGCAACGTTTAATGAATATCTCTCGCCATAAACTTCCGCTACTATTTCTCTCCTGATCTCTCCGTGCTTTTCATATATATCGTTAACTACTTCATCTTCTTTATTAGTAAAAAGGATTGCAAAAGGTACATCAGAATCTGAATTTATATCCAGAACTCCTGCCACTTTTTTTTCGTAGTTAATCAAATAACTTCTGAGATTATTTGTCATGAATAATCCTCCTTGATTTGATTATTAGTTGCGTTCTTGCTAAATATAAGCGTCGTCTACATCATGACTGTTGGAAAGGCAGGAGGGGTGCTAAGATATTTATCGTATTCAACCTATTCTTCATCTTGCTCATCATCGTTGTCTTTGTTGTAAAGGTTATTCCAGTTCCAATGCACAAGCTCATCCAATTTGCGCTCAATTGATTCATCATCGCTGTATCTTTGGAGCGAAGTTACAGCTTCCGTAGAAAGGCCTGTCTCCGCTACAATATCTTCTATTGAAGCTCCCGTATCCAGCTTTCCCCTGGCGAATTTGAATTTTTCTAGCATGTAATTATAATAGAGGTTTTTGCCTCCTTTAAAAGTTTTGACGGGTTTGAGCTTATCAACGAAATCAAGCGGCAAGTGGAGGCGCTTTGACTTTTCAACGGGTTCATTATCTTGGTGAAATTCAATGGCATTCCTAATACGCTCTTTCATCTGACCTTCAACAAAGTTATGCTGTATCTGCGCGGAATAAAATAGCGCTTCTTCGGGCAAATTTGTCATCTCCTCCGAAAATTCAAAGAAATCTTCATCTGTTTTTGCTGCTTCTTCCAACGAGCTCAACAGGTTCCGGTCACCTTTTAATGTTCTCATAATATCAACCAGGTTATCAATGACTACCCTTGCGTAGCTATCTGTAATATCCTTTACACTTTCAAGGAATAGCTCTTCGCGATGCGCTTTCACCCAACAATTAGCAAAAACCCTAAGCATCGGCGAGACATCTTCAAGAGACTTTGATGCCTTGATCAAATCGAAGACAGCAAAGATGTTGAATTCGTAAATGGTCAATGTTGATGGTTCTCCGGCTTTGTCCCTTCCGTTTGACGTGACGAACTTTTCAAGGACATTCGCGTTATCCCTGCCCTGGCCATTTATAAATAGTAT
>JAISWZ010000289.1 GCA_031270945.1 Clostridiales bacterium
GGAGCGCCAATAATTTCTAGCGTTGGGCCATTCATCCCAGTGCGCTGGAGCCAGGCGTTCCGCTCTTTGAAAACTTCAATAAATGACTGCATATGCCACCTTCCAGAGCGCTAGTTGCAACGCATCATTTGATCCCGTGAAAACCTTGAGTTTTTTCACTTTTAAATCAATTTTCTCACCTCAAACAATCCCGTAGAATCAAGCTTTTTCTACTCCAAAAGTGGAATAAAAGTACACCTTTTTCCAATGTGAAATCGTAGGCCTTTTGATTTTTTAAGATCCTTGATTTAAGCGGTCTCCCGGTCGCGCCTCAAAATGGCGTGACCTTTTTTTGCGCCTTTTTTGCGGTGGGAAAAAGGTGTACTTTTTTCCAATGTGGCTCTAAATGCCCGAACTGCAACCTTTCGAGCACTTTTGAAGCTCTCAAAGCCTTGAATTCAGCCGAAA
The DNA here is from genome assembly GCA_031270945.1 of Clostridiales bacterium. GTDB lineage: Bacteria > Bacillota > Clostridia > Lachnospirales > WQUN01 > JAISWZ01. The sequence continues at coordinate 448 of JAISWZ010000289.1, forward strand.
TCATTTGCTTTATTTCCAAGATGGCGCAACCACCCAAAAGAAGGGCAAGAAGACAATTGACTACGCTCAACTTTCCGCAACGATTGGCCCTATATGCATAAGCGATAAATCGATACGGTTTTCTCGCCTTTCTTTAGTTATAATTATAGTGCGGTCAGAAGGTCGTGAACATGGAATTAGGAATGAGTTTTTGTAATTATTGTACATTTAATGCTATCTTAATGTCTTCAGCCATATGCAATGATTGCCATATAACGGCTAATCATACTGAGAAGGGCTTGCGCTTTGCGCAAACCCTTCTGGCTTAGAAAGACATTTTATCATCCTGGTTTGATGTTCGAAACGAACTGCTCTTTTCACACAGCTTCTAGGTTGAGAGAAAGCTTTTTGCCCTCAAGCAACCCTCAGTCATGACACAATCGCTCTTACGTGTTCTTCATAATGATCCCTTCGATGACATCCGCTACATCCTCGCAGTCATCAAGACAGGCCTCCAGCATCTCATAGATCCTGGTGTTACCAATGAGGGTCTTGTAGTCGCTGTTCTCCAAGAACTGCCGTCTCATGGAGGTAGAGTAGAGCTTATCGCCTTCAGACTCAATGTTGTTGATCTCTATGAGAAGCTGCCTGAGCTCCTTGGACTTGCGGAAGGTCCTAAACTCCTTGAGAGCCTCCAGGAGGGTCGAGACAGACCTTATGATAAGGCCAGAGAACTCCTTCATTTCTTGCGTGGCTTCGAGCAAGCCGTACATGTACATGTGCTGGGTGATGTCATCCAGCGAGTCTACCAAGTCATCCAGTTCCCCGGATAGCGCAACTATGTCCTCAAGCTCGATAGGCGTCATGAACTCGTGGGTCAAGTGCTTCAGCATGGTATGGTTAGCGTTGTCAGAATCGTTTTCTATCACATGGATCTCTTCCATGCGCTTCTTGATGTTATTGGGATCGAAGTGATCCAGGGTCTCTTTCAAGTGCTCAGCCGCTTGAAGCGCGAACTGGCCCGCTTTTGCGAAGTAGTCGAAATAGTCGAACTTTTCGGATTTACCCATAAGAGCCTCCTACAGCAAGTGCATGAAAAGCTTTACCATCAGGTATCCCAGAAGCCCGCATCCCGGAAATGTCAGAACCCAGGCAAGTATCATGTCTCTTACAACAGCCCAGTTGACCGCTGACATTCTCTTGGACGCGCCCACTCCCATGATGGCAGTGGTTTTTGTATGAGTGGTGCTCACGGGAATGCCTGTAATAGAAGACAAAAGAAGGCATCCAGCGGCGGCTACGTCTGCGGCAAACCCCTGGTAGGTTTTCAGCTTTACCATGTCCATACCTACAGACTTGATAATGCGATACCCGCCTATGGAAGTTCCAAGCCCCATTACTAGAGAGCATAGAGCCATGAGCCAGATGGGAATGTTGAATCCTGTAGCGTCAGTGTTGCCCCGAGCCAGGAATATTCCCAGAAGGAAGATGCCCATGAACTTTTGCCCATCCTGGGCGCCATGCATGAACGCCATGAAAGCTCCTCCAAAGATCTGGGCTTTCTTGAACCCTGACAGAGTCTTGAGCCTGTCACGCTTTTTAAAAATGGCTTCTATCAGCCTTACAGCGCCGAATCCAGCGCCAAACCCAAGCATTGACGACAGAACCAAGCCGTAGAGCACCTTTGCCCATTCCGCTCCGTTTACGGCAGATAAGCCTCCGTGCAGGGATATGGCCGATCCGGTTAGCCCCGCTATCAAAGCATGGCTTTCGCTGGTTGGTATCCCGAACTTCCAGGCAGTCACCGCCCATGCCACAATGGCAAACAGAGCGGCGCATAGCGCAATGGTTGCCTCTCCCGCATTGGATCCGAAATCAACCATGTTGTAGATGGTCATGGCCACCTTCTGGTTTATCATAGTCATAACCAGAACCCCAAGGAAGTTGAAGACGGCAGCCATGGCTATGGCCGAGTGAGCGCTCATCGCTCGCGTTGAGACGCAGGTGGCTATGGCGTTTGGCGCGTCAGTCCAGCCATTGACCAGCACAACGCCCAAAGTCAGGATCACTGTCAGCGCCACCAGCGGGTTGCCGCCCATTTCAGCCAAAAACTCGCCAAACCCTATGCTCATGTCTAGATCCTTTCCAGCGGCTTGAGGATATCCCGGCTAGGCCTCGCATACACCAAATAGGCTTGGAAAATCCGAGTAGCATCTAAGGATTTTTTGCCTTTAAATTGATCTACGCTTCTGACTTTTCCGGTTCTTGGCTTCAAGCGGCTTGTGGCATACCCCAAAATTTTGAGTACGCAAACGCTCCCCTTTAAAGATCATTTCCACCCAATAACCTTTTATCCGCATTTTGTTTGAGCTTCATAGCCTGAACTGGCTTGAAGCAAATTCTGGAAGAGCAAACCGCAAGACAAGACCTTCAGCGCCGCAAAAACCCCAGCGGCGCTTGCGCTGTAAAAACACGTCACTCTTTCCGCAAAGATTATAACCAATTCCAACAGGAAATGAAAGAGTTTTGTAAAGTTTTTGTAAAGCTTGTGTGCAATAGAGAGAGGCATAACTTTAGGACAAGAATAATCACAGAGGGCGCTAGGAGGGACATGCACTAGCTCGCTTAAAAAACTTGATAAAAAAGTGATGTTCCATTTGATCATTGGCATAGATACATGCTATAATATACTTGGCAATTCTTGCAGCAAAATTACGCGAAACAGAGAGAGGCGCTTATGGATAAGTATCAAGAAGCCCTAACCCAATGGGCAAGCTTTAACGTTTCCACAAAGGAAGACCGTGACCTCAGGTTCGAGAAATTCAAGGCCCTATTTGCCTATAACTCGGGCAAGCTTGAGAACGACGAGATCACTTGGGCTAACACACAGGAAATCTTTGAAACCGGACGAGTCCTGAACTTTTCAGGAGACCTCAAGGCTCTCATTGAGACAAGGAACCAGAAAATGTGCTTTGAGATTTTGAGGAATGCAATAGCCCTCAAAGTCCCTATATCTTTGAATCTGATCAAAGAGGTGCATTATTTTCTGACAAACGGAACATATGATGAGCGCCTATATATTCAAACCAACGAACGTCCTGGGGAGTTCAAGACGTTTTGCTACAATGAAGCTGAAGGCTCAAACCCTGATAGCGTGGAGGCTGACTTGCTTGATCTTCTTGAAGAGCTTTCGGAATGCGAGGGAAAGGACGCTCTTAGGTTCTTCCGCAAGTTCACGGAAGCTAAATGAAATGAAAAAATGTTGAGATTTTTTCCGAACGGATCGCCTTTTTCTTTTATAAATCGCATTTTTTTGAGATCAATCTTTTGGACTACAGATTACATTAATATCCATTTGCCTCTCAAAAGTCAAATTGTTTAACAGCAACCTGGAATTCAAATTCCAGGTTGCTTTTTTGTGGTTGGCGATCTCGCGCAAAGAGGCAGTGATTCCAAGGGCAATGGAAATGGTGCAGGATCAAGCCTGAAGACGTATTCCATCTGTCGGCAGCCTCTCTGATTAAGTGATGCGGCAAATATTCGTCTTTCTGTGTATTGATTAATCGTCCGAAATATGCGAAAATAGTTGCGGGGTTTATTTTCTTGCTTGGAGGTAATTTTGCATGCACGACAAGCTGTGCAAGTATTTTTACGGGAGCGACTACCATGTCACAGACGCTAGCGTGAATGACGAAACAGTGGTTGTCTCAATCGAGTCGCTCAAGACAAAGGTGGAATGCCCTTTGTGCGGCGTTGAAAGCGATAGCCGCCATGCGCCATTCACCAGGCTAATCCAGGAGGTGCCTTTCTTGAGCGTCGGATGCGAGCTCAATGTGAAGGCCCACTCGTTCAAGTGCCGGAACCCGGAATGTGAAAGGAAGGTGT
>JAISWZ010000312.1 GCA_031270945.1 Clostridiales bacterium
GCCTTCTCCGCTTCTGCGGCTTCCCTATCCAGAGGCTTGACCTTGTTGCCAAAGATTTTGCGCCTATTTGCTATTATGGCTATCCAAGCGATTATGAATGCAACGCTTGCGAGGATGACCCAGCGGTAGCTCACCGAGTAGATCATGCCAAGGGTTGAATCCATGTAGAGGAGGTCATCGCCTGTGACGGCGCCAATCATTATGATTGAAGCGATGATTGACAATAGGGTTAGGAAAGCCAGGATCAAAAAGATTGGCCTTTTCATTTATCCTTCGCCCCCTTCCCCTTGATGTTCAGGTAGACATACCAGATGGTTAAGAGAATGGGAAGCGGGATGATGGGCAGGAGGGTTCTTGATCCGGACTTTTCGGCGGTGATGGTCTTTACGCCCTTGTTCCCGGCGGCGTCATAGGCTGTGACAGAGATAGGGTTGACGCCATTCTTTAGGGCCAGCTTCGCCATGAAGATTCCGTCTCCAAGCTCCTGCTCTACCCCATTTATGGCTATCACGGCGTTTGGCTCGGTCTTGCCGTCCACAACGAGGCTTTGGGAGTTTGTCTTGACCTCGTCTTTATTGCTCAGGCTTATCTGCGGCGGAGTCTTATCTACGATGATGGTTTTTGCGAACGTCTTCATGTTGCCATTCTGGTCTTTGATATAGGCTACGGCTTCATGCTCCCCTTCTGAGAGGAACAGATCATAGGGGCCTGACGGCTGGTCATCAGCTATGAGGGTGCCATCCAGGTAGAGCCCGCCTGTCTCGCCAGATCCACAATCAAAGTTGAGGCTGACAAAGCTTTCCCTGGTGCTGGTGTAATCGGGGAAAGAGACTGAGCCGGAGGGGACGGTTTTTGACAGCTCATAGACGTCAAAATCGCCATGAAAATTTGATTCCAACAAGGCAACCGAGAGCTTGACCCTTTGCAGATCCTGGCGTATGGCATAGAAGCCTTGGCTCGTCTGCTCAGTCGAAAGCACGTCCAGGGTAACTGGATCGTAGAGCTTGATCTCGCAATAGCCTTGAAGCGGCATGTCCCAGGTGGCGAACATCTCGCCGTTTATGCTTCCGGTTCTAATGTTTTGGAGCTTTTCTGGCGCTTTGGGCTGCTTGATGTATATGGGCGTTCCTATTGAGAGCGACTGCTGGCGGTTTCCGTCAAAAATCTGGATCGTGAAGTTGTAAAGGCCGGTGATGATATTGTTAAGGGCTACGGAGGCGGAGCCTTTTTTCGGTGCCTTGTTGCTATTGTAGACAGTGGTGTTTTGCGCTCCTTGGTTATAGTAGATTGTTACGGCAAAGGAGTCCAGAAGGGCTTCGATATCCCAGTCGAAGTTCAGGTTTTCTCCAACGACCTCGGCGTTAAAGCTTTTTATCTCGCCTCCGCCTTGGAACTTCCCGCCTCCGCTGACGCTAGCCGCGCCCAGCCCATCTCCAGTCAGGGTAACGTTCCAGTAGCCGCGTTTGGCTGCGCCCGCCGAAATGGCTATGCTTCCTTTTCCGTAGGTGGTATTCTCATTTGTCAAAGGAAAGACCGTGCCATCCGGATCTGTGAGCACAGCCGAGGCCTGCTTATCTGCGTTCTCCCATTTTATAAAGAACACGCAGTCCGGGTATTCCGTGTGCAAATAGACTCTAATCTCCCTGCTGGAGCTGGTGGCCGGCGCGGCGTAAGCGAATTGCGCCATGAAGGCCAGGGCCAGGAGAGATAGTGCTATAAGGCGTTTCATAGTCATCATTCCTCCTGGTATTGCGCAAATCCATTAAGGGGCAGAATATTGCCTGAAGCAGTTGCTTGGTATTCGAGGGTTTCCCCTCCCAAGTCAAGGAGCACCCTCAGGTTGCTGTCAGGCCTGTTGCTTTTGTTTAGGAGAACCTGCAGGCTTCCTTTACCGTCATGCTTGACGCCAAAGTAATCGTTGTCGATATGCCCGTCTACGTCAAGGCTTATATTCAGCTGGTTTTGGGTTACTGTAATCGTTCCGCCCAATTCGCCGCCCATGGACGTTCCAAAAAGGGAGATTTCATCAAGGTCGTGAATGGGGATGACAAGGTTGCTTTGCGTAAACATGGCCCATTCGCTTTCGTCCGCGCCTATGGCCTTAATCGTAGCGTCCCGGGAGTTCTGGCCGCTGCGGAACTGGACTGTTTCGCCCTCCAGTGCCAGATCAGAGGTCAGAAGCCTCAAGAGCCAGCCAAAAGAACCGTCCCAATCCGCGAACGAATAAGAAACCTTCGCCTTGCCGACAAGATCTGCTGGGGTTTGGGTTTCAAAGCCTTTGCTCAAGTCCTTCGCGTCTAAGAGAAGACCTGGCGTGTCATAGTTGACCCCATCAGGCAGCCAGCGCTTTGAAGTGATTGTGAGAGTTGCCTCTCCGGTTCCCAGGCTTATGGGCAGGGTATATTTGGCGTTTCCAGTTATCTCAAAGAAGGCGGGCTTGGATGTATCAATGGCTAGATTGGCGTCATTCATTTCAAGCATTCCAATATGTCCAGAGACACGTCCGGATCCTGTTAGGCTTAGAAAGTCCTTTTTGAGAACAGCTATCATGTCATTGCCTGTCGCTGTTCCAAGACCGTAGAAGCCACCTTCTCTGTATTCTGGAAGCTGGTATCCCAGCACTGCGGCAAAGGCCTCGCCATCAACGCTCGCCGCCAGGGGCTTGCCGTTTAGGGCGAAGTTTAAGTTGGCGTCAAGTTCCGCAAGCTTGTAGTTCCCCATCACCTGGTACCTAACTTCTGTTCCGTCAAACGATATGCCAGCCTGGACTTCTCCAAACCCCGGAAGCTTGATCATCGTTGACCCGTAACTCGACCAAATGCTTTTTTCGTCAAAGGTGAAGTTGAACACGTCAAGGGCTTTCAAGTAAGATCCGCCAAGGGCCATCTGCCCGTAGTTGTCTTCTCCTTCAGAAAAGTCAGCGTATGCAGATCCTGTGCTTGCGATAGATCCGTTTTTGACGGAAAGCCTTCCGCTATCCGAAAACCCGTTGCCCATCAGATCAACGGGCTTGTCAGTTCTCAAGAAATCGTTCAAGGTAACGTTTCCTGAAAGCTTAAAGGTGGTATCGTTTGTTCTCTGGATCAGGTCAGCGTAAATATAGTTGCTGTCCCCCAGAAAAATCGTCTGGCCGAGCCAGGTGTTTTCAGCCGGCTCTTCGCTAATGGACAGCAGGCTCTGGGTGGTGCGGGATGATCCGCTTGGCAATTTAACTGTCACTTTCAGCGGCCCCGGCTTGAAGTTTCCGGTCAGCGTAAAGGCTATGGCGGTGTTTTCGACTGCCTTGGCAGGATACTCCTTGTCGTTGACAAAGACCTGGGCGCCGTTTGCTGCGCCTTTGGCGCTTATGAAGATGGGGACTCCCAAAGCGGCGTCAACCTTTGATACGACCGAGGGCTCAGCGTAAAGGAGCCTCAAGCCTCCTGATTCGCCTCTTACCATGTAGCATCCGTCTTTGGTCATTATCAGTCCGCTATGGACATAGGTTCTGTAGCTGTAAGCTTCGTACTGCTTCAATCCAACCGACAGATCCCTGGGGTTTGCCTCTGTGTCTGTAACAACTGTGTACTCGAAGCAGTAGTTGTTCACTATATAGCTTTGCAATGCCGTATACACTCTCACAAGTTCTTCGTCTGTCACGGCTTCCATGTAGCTGCCGCCAGTCTGGGTAGCTATGTCTTCCATGTACTCACGGTTTCCTCCGCCTGTGCTGACAGTGAACACCGCAACATTAGCGTTTTTCGCAGCCTCTATGGAGGCGGGCATTTTTTCCTGGCTGCCGTCCTCGCCGTCTGTCATGAGTATGATAGCCTTTGATCCTTGCGCGTTTTCAAGAGACTCAAGACCAGCAATCAAGCCCGTTGATATGTCTGTGCCGCCCTCTGCGCTTATCTGCGCCGCTCCAGCGTACAGCTTGGTCCTGTCGTTTGTCAATGGAGTCAGGATGCTTCCGTAAAAACTGTATAAGATGATTGAAATCTCTTGGGTTTCCGGATCCATGTTGGCGATGCAAGACTCCACAGCCTTCTTGGCGTTTTCTATCCTGCTGCCTCCCATGCTTCCGCTTCCGTCTATCACAAGGGCTATTGTTACAACGCTCTGGGCGTCGTCCTCAATAAGCTTTACGTCTTTGACATCATAGCCGTTGTCTGTGAACAGGAAATCCTCAGGCTTGAAGTCGTTGGCCAGGCTCTCAACACCGTCAGCGATTCCGTTGACGTTAAGGTAAGCCCGGACTGTTGGGTAGTTCTTTGAGTTTACGCTTGAAACGAATATCGATATCCGCTCATATTTCAAAAAGTCCCTGACAAAGACAGAGTAGCCTCGGCTTAGCCCCGAATCCGGGAGAAACGCGTCAGCGCTCATCAGTTCCGCTATGGCCGCTGTCATGTCGCTGTCAGAGGCGTCGCTGCTGTAATAAACATCCGCAAGATCATTTATGGCGGTTTTTATCTGAGATTCATCAGACAGGTTTTCCCTGCGCTCCATCAGCCTTACCAAAATCTTCTTTGCCTTCTCCTTGTCTCCAGCCGCCACATAAAGCCTTGACAGCTGAAGGTTCACAATGCCTGTGCTGTCCCCAAGGACAGGAGACTTAGCCTTTAGCCAGTTGATGATCCTCTTGGCTTTGACCCCTTTGGCTTGCTCCAAGAGCTCCTTTGACTTTTCCAGGTTGCTGTCGCGCCTGGGGTTCCCTTCGTCAAGAGATGCCGCTGTCTTTTCGGCTTTTTCCGCCTCTTGCACTATAGTGTCAATCTCTTTGTCGTCATCGGAGAGCCCTTCGTTTGCGAGCTTCTCCGCCATGACATCAGTGTATAGCGCCAGGTTTTCGACGCTTCTGTCATCCTCCACAAGCTCCAAAGCGATCTCGGAGGCTTTGTCAGCTTTTCCCATCAAGCTGTAGTACTTGACTGAATATTTCATAAGTTCCTTGTCATTTGGCGATTCCAAAAGCATCTTGCTCAAAGTCTCAGAGTCCGTCTGCCGGAAGTCCCCGGAGTCAAGCATCCGCTCCCTTGTGTACCCTGACAGGAACTCAACCTCGTTTTCCTCGCTCATCTTCAAAAGGGCGAAGCTGTCGTATCCGATCTTCTTGACCTCGGTTTCGGCCTCCGCCGTTGACGGTGACGCTCCCTCAAGCCCTGTCATCTTCCTGGCCAGAAGGTTTACCGCCTCCGCTTGGGCATGCAATTCCTTGCTCAGGCTTCCGCTTTCCATCAAGTCGCTGGAGTTTATAAAGGCGCTGGCGTAGCTTCCACGAAGACAGTCGGACAAAAGAAGCACTATCTCAGAATGGGGGCTATCGCTTTTCATGGCGTGCTCCGCCGCCTTCTCTGAGTTTCCATCCTGAAGGTAGCTGTAGGCGCTGTAAAGCTCATTTTTGGAAATCTTGTCGCTTTCCAAAAAAGACCTAAAGCCTATAATCCCGCTTCCAACCGCAAGGGCTAATATGACTATAAGGCTGATGTTTCTGAACAAGTCTCTTTTTATCTTCAAAAGTATCGCCGTAGCAATGTCTATGGCCGCAAACAGGACGAATACGGCCGCCGCCAGGAGAAAAAAGTTCAAATTTTCCAAGCCGCTCACCCTCTCCCTGCCGACGCCGGATTTCCGCTGACATCCAAGTGCAGCAGGCTTTTTCCGGTTATGCTGTCGGTGTTTTGCATGCTGTTGCCAGCTAGGTAAAGCAGGAGCAAGCTGTCGCCTACGCTAGGCAAGTCTGTGATCTTGTTTTCTGACAAGTGCAGGTATTTTATTTTCCCTAACCCCAGCAAAGGGTCAGCCTTTTCAATCTGGTTCGCTCGAAGGCTGACATACTCCAGGTTATCAAGGCTTCCCAAAGGAGTTACGTCCTTAATCTGGTTGTAAGACGCGAAAAGCCTCTCCAAGCTTTTTATCTCTCCCAAAGCGGTGACATCCGTTATCTCGTTCCTGGATATGTCCAGCCTCTCCAGGCTTTTGAATTCTTTTAACTTTTCCAGATCCGCGTCCTTCAAGCCCATCTCTCGCAAATCCAGCTCTACCGCGTCAACCGGATAGCTGGCCCCTCCGATAGCAACGTATGCAACCGCAGGAGACGACTTTGGCACAGGGGTTGGGGTTTGAGCATCCAGGTTAGCCATAACGCGCTTTATGACAGAGCTGTTGGTCTTTTCTTGGCCAGTCTCAAGAGTAACCCTGGCATTTTCTTGATCCCCCATGTACTGGTACGCCTTTGCCAAAGCCAGGTACGCTTCAGCGTTGTTGGGCTCTACCGCGATAGCTCGCTCAAAGGCGACCGTCGCTTGCGCGTAGTTGAGATCCGCCAGGTATTTCTCGCCCAGGTCAAGAGGGGTTGAATTTATGGCCTGGACAGCCTGCCCTCGGTACAGAATTGCCCCAGCAATCCCGCCACCGGAAAGGACTGCGATTATCAGGGCGATCAGGATTTTCTTTTTCATGAAGTTTAGGCTCCATATTCTATGGCGTGAGCGAAGCTTACGGACGGATTGATAGACAGTTCGTCAGCAAGCCTTTCCGCTCACGCCATAATAATAACTTCTTGCGCGAAATTTTGATGTTTTTGGTTTTTTATTTTTTTGGCTTTTGGTTTTTTTGTTTTTTTGATTTTTTGTTTTTTTGTGTGTTTTTTATTTTGTTGTTTTTTGTGCTTTTTTATTTTCTATCTTTGCGATATGCTGTTATTCATCCCGTACTCCTCATTGAACTTCTTGTTCAGCTTCTTGCGTGTTCCCGAGAGCAGAAATACGGATATTATGCCAATAACCGCAACTGCTGCCATGCCGCCTATGCCTGCGTAAAAGAATGTCTCTCCAATTGTCATGCTATCCTCCTTATTTTATATTTTTTTTTTAAATCTCTTGTGTTTTTTATAAATCTTTTTATTTTTTATTAAATTTTTTTATTTTCTTATTCAATCCAATTGCCAATTCGAAGCTGCTCCATAATCACTTCCAGCTGCTGCATTTCAGGATCCGTCTGGCCTGGCTTGACGTTAGCCGCGTAGAGGGAAGCGGCCTTGTCGTAGTGCTCCTTGACCTTTGAGTAATCCCTTGAGTCATTGTCCAGCTGAGACTGCCTATCAGCCGTCATAAGGGCCTGTCGCATCGGGACTCTGTAGTCGTTGGGGAACTCTGTCGCCATCTTTTCAAAAACTTCAGCGGAGCGGTCGTATTCCTTGTTGTACTGCAGGAGCACCCCCAAGGAATTCATGATGTTGAACTGAGGGATCCCGTTTTTCACCAGCTCCTCAAACAGCCTGATCGCGTTGGTGTAGTCTCCGGACTGCTGGTAAGCGATAGCTAGACGCTCTGTCATTTGCGGTATCATGGCTGCCGGGATCCGGGTGAATGATCCTTCCAAAACCGCAACCGAGTCGGCTGGCTGCCCTAGCGCCTTGTATATGTCATCCGTTGTCATGATCGCCCGGAACGCAGTGTAGCTGTCTGTAGAAACTGCGGCTTTCTCAAAGTAGCCCAGAGCGCTTTCGTAATCATTCTTTGCATACGCCAGCTCGCCGTTTAGAAGGTTCAAGGAGTCTGACTCAAGCCCAAGAACCTGGGCCTTTTCAATAGCTCTCTCCGCGTCCGGAATCAAGCCCAGCCTTGCCAGGGATATGCCGTAATCCCTGTATAAAGCGGCATTGTCCTTGATCCTGGAAACCGCTATCTCAAAGGTTGCCCTGGCGGCAGCGTAGTCAGAGCTCTGGTAGTAGTAGCAGTTGCCTAGAATAATGTAAATGTCTCCGAACTTGGCTTCCTCTGTTGGACTGTCTTGAAACTCAGCTATTCGCGCAATGTTTGCTTCTATGTAATCGCGGCATGCGCCTAGGTCTCCGTCGCTCCAGAGACGCTTTGCCATTGCCAAGTATGGGTCGATTCTGTTTTCGTTCATCGCAAGAGCAACATTGTACGGCTCTTCTGGGTCAGCTGCGGTCTCAATCTCGTAGACCTGAGAGAAAAAAACCTCTTCCTTCTCTTGCGCCATCGTAAAGCTTCCGAATGCGGCAGACGCGCCAAACGCGGCAAACGCCAATGGAATGATTAATCCAGCCGCCACTTGCCTGGCATGATATCTCTTGTAAGAGTTGTCATACCTGTAGATGTTGGATATTGCCTGGACAAGGACCGTTGCGCTTGGGAAGCGATCACGGGGATAGTATTTTGTTGACTGGTCAACTACATATACGAAGCCCTCGCTGAATTTTCCGCGCTTTTTGAACAGCGACTTATCCTGCGGCACCTTTGGAGGCCTCTCCCCTGTAGCGATATGGAAGATGGTGACCCCAAGGCTGTAAATGTCAGACAGCCTCCAATCTATTTCCGGAACCCCGTAATTGTCGCTTGGCGCTGTGGGGGCCGTGGGGGCTGAAGTCGGAGGCCTGTAAGCGGGAGTTTTAGGCTTCCTTGAGCTGTCGACTTCAGTCTCTTTCTCTGAGTCGTATAGCTCAGTGTCCTGATACTCGCCATCAGAACTTGAATCCAGCTGAGTCTCCTGATCCCCCTCAATTTGGGTCGTTTGATCCCAAATGGGCTTGCCGGAGCCTTCCAACACTGTGTCCTGATCCGCCCGCCTTCTGTATATAGGCTCTGTCGTTTGCGATGACGGCTTTCTTGTGCCGCGCACGGGCTCTGTTGTTTGGGATGAAGGCTTTGCGCCTCGCGCGGGCTCTGTCGTTTGAGACATAGGCTTGCCGCCATTTACGGGGCGGGTTGTCTGCTGGGAACCCGGCTTTATTGAGCTGCTCTGCGTTCCTCTGCTTGGAGTTCTGCGGGAGGCCTCAAACAGCTCATTTTGCTCAGG
>JAISWZ010000430.1 GCA_031270945.1 Clostridiales bacterium
GCTATCAAATTTTTCTATATATTCAACAGTCCTGTCACCTACAAATCTCACTTCGCATAAATCCTCAATCATTTCCCTTATAAATGGATCGTCAAACCAATTGTCATCGAACAGCGCAAAGTGCAAATCATCAATATGCGTATTTAGGCAGTTGCAAGTTCCAACCCATACATGTAACAATTGATCACCTTAATTCTAAATTTACTAAGTTCATATCCCAAAAAAAGTTATTAAGTCGCTTGGTTTTTCTAACCATCCTAGTTTATGCCATTCTATTCTCAAGCAAAGCTGGAACTGGCTCAACCACGAGCCAATTCCAGCCTGTAAGCCATTGCTAGGGCTTTTCGCCTTTTGAAACTCAGTAATGCTCTATCGGCTCTCCGGCTTTGTACACATAGCAGCCGCTATCGTCATGCTCGATCCGCCTGGCCCTCAGATCAAAGTCCAGCTGGTCGCCGAAGTCAAACCTGTACATGAACTCCATCCCGTCAAAGAGGTAGCGATCCAGCCTTGCGTACCCGGCATAGAATCCTTCGTCAACGTACTCATGCGTAAGGTAGTCCGTGTTTCTAAGCTTGAAATAGTAAAGGTGATCGTTGTCGAGTTCAAAGGCTTCTTGAATCAGATTGTGGAGAGTGCTGAAATACTCATAGTTTCTAAGCCTGACTAATGCCTTGTTTGAAGGGTCGTCCACGCTTGTGACAGTGACTTCAAACGTGTATACGCTGTCATCAGGACAGATCTCGCTTACGGCATCCATGTCAGCGTCTTTGAACAGCTCTAATAACGGCTGTATGTAGGGATCCTTGTTCTTGATGTCGATAAGCTTCTCGTATTCCATGTCATCCCAGTCTTCCAAGCCTTCTTCGAATATGAGGGACTCAAAATCGGAATGCGATCCATGAAAGAAAATGAACGGCTCAATGGCTGAGCAGAGCCGACCTCTCAAGCTTTCCACGATCTCTTTCCCTCTTTGGGTCACCCGCATCTTTTTCACGATGACCTCTGAATCATAGGGAACAACCTTCTTGTTGAAGTAGGATCCTGGAGGGTTCTTCGATTCTATCTCCATGGAGTCAACGATTCCAAAGCTGGCCAGCGCGGTTAGCGGACGCCAGTATCCGTTAAGCATGTTGATGATGGATCTGTTGCCCGGGTGGTGGCTGCGCCCGCTTTCCATGAGGGAAAATCTGTCCTTCAGATCTTTCTTGAGCTCATCAAAGGACAGCTCTGACGCTTCCCATTTCCACATGTAGTCCATGCAGAAGTCGATGGTCACAGGGCTGGCTATCGGCTCATAGTTCCAGATGTATCCCATCCAAGGAGCGCCTCTAAAGTACCAGGAGTACAAAAGGCAGAAGAACTTGGACTGCGGCCCAAGCGCCAGGTACTTGTCGTAGTTCTCGGTCACCCTAACCTTCCCGCTTCTGCGCTCCAGGATCCCGGAAGCCAATCCTGCCACTACTATAGTGCTCAGGTAGATATACTGCTCCGAGAACCAGTTGGGCTTCGTTCCAGGCTCAGGCCAAGTGAGAATGCTGTTTGTCTCATAGAAGAATGGCTTCGCAAACCCGCCCCTGTGAGTGTAGCCAAATGGCGCGGTTTTCGCTTTGTTGCACACTTTCTCAAAATCAACAAGAATCGGTTCAGTAGCCTCTATTACCATTATCCGCCTCCTGTCTTTAGCGATATGAAACCCGTCAGGCCGCTCCGCTGGCAATTCTATATTTCTAATTCTCGTCAGCAGGGCTTAGAGCATATCCAAAAATTCCAAAAAAGGCGCAGTGAAAGTCATCGCGATGCTTTAACGCGTGACTTTCACAAGCCATAAATTTAATTTGGGGATATGCTCTTGTGCCTGTATATTTTATTTTAGCACATTTGAGGGAAAAGTAAAGCTATTATGAAAATAATCTGGTATATTGCTTGCTATCAAAGCGAGAGCCAGAACCGCTCTCAGTTCTGGCTCTTCTTATCCCTCAGGCCTTCCCAAATATCAGCCTATGCAGCAGCGCCGACCCAGAGACCGCTTCAATCCGCAGCGGCCCCATCCCAGGATCAAACTCCAGCTTTGAGGTCCGGCCTTCTTTGCCTATCAAGACTTTCTGATCACTGCTTTGGAAGCGTACGGCAAGCTCAGCCTCACCTTCGGCTTCTATGCTAAAGAAAAACCTCTCCTTGGAATTGACCGTGTATGACGCAAACTCGCCTTTGCTCAAGCGAAGGGAAAACATGTCCCATGCCGAGTCAAACCCAAACCCCTTCTTTGTTTCTCCAGCTATAGGCGACATCACGAGTTCCATCCCTGAATGGACTTGGTAGCCAAACGGGTTTCCCTTGTCGTAGGCATTGCTGTGCCCTTCCAAGTCAAAGTCGGTAGCCCTAAGCGTAAACCCAGGACGTCTAAGCGCACTGTTGGAGATGACCTCGTTTTCCTTGCAGCTTTCAAACAGCATATTATCCAGGTAAGTATCCAAGATCTTTTGGACTTTCCTGTAATCAGGCTTCTTGCCTCCGTGGGTGTATCCTATGATCTCGTCCCAGCCTTCAGGCTTCGCAACGCTCAGAGCGGAGCAATCGCCTTCCATCCGCTTCCATGTCCACATGCAGTAGCCAATGCCAAGAGATACGCTTAAGGGGTATAACGCGGCAAACCATTCAGCCTTGTTTTCTCCAGACTCCCCAAGCCAGAGCGGCTCTCCAAAGCCTTCAGCGACTTCCTGGTAGCACCGGAACGATTCCACTGACGGCACCACTGCATACCTATGGAAGTGCTGAATAACTTTCTCATCGTACTTTTGGCAGAAAACATTGGTGTTTGTCGCCCAGTTGCTCCCCTCTATGGTCAGCAAGTGCTTTTTGTCAATCTCCCTTATTGCCTTGGCGCTTTCAGCATAGAACTCGCAAAGCTTGCTCAGGTACGGGTTCAGGCTCATGTCATCGCCAAGCCCAGGCTTCAAGGGCTCATTCAGCAAGTCGTAACCTCCGACGATCCACCGATCCCCGAACCTTCTGGCCAGCTCTCTCCAGATCTCGATCCCTTTTTCCCAAGAGTCTTCATCAATGAATAGCCTTGGGAGGTCATCTACCGAGTCATCAATGTTTGCTCCAGTCTGCCCTCCTGGCGCTCCATGCAGATCCAGGAACGCGTAAAGCCTGTGCTTCTCGCACCAATCCAAGCACTGCTCGATTAGCTTGAACCCGTCTTCTTCCCACTGGATCCCTGGCTCATCCTTCAAGATAACCCGCCAGTTTATGGGTATCCTGATCGAGTTGAAGCCCAGCTCCGCTATATGCGCTATATCCTTCTCCGTTATGAACCTGTCCCTGAACTTCTTCCAGAACCCCGCCGCATACTCGCTTCCGGCAAGCTCCCGTATCACTTGCTCTATTCTCCTTGGCCTGTCAAACCTGTTTCCTTCTCCGGAAAGCCACATGTACCCTTCCGGCAGAAGCCAGTTCCCGATGTTCCATCCAGCCAGGATGATTGGCTTCCCGTCTCCGTTTACTATCCGACCCGAGTTTGTGTCAAGAAAGCCAGAGACTAGAGATCTATCGCAAAGCTCAAACATAGGCGCCTCTTTTCCAAGGGCATAGCCCTAAGAGCATATCCCAAAATTAATTTCATGGCGAGGGAAAAGCCACGCGTGAAAGCATCGCATGCCTTTTCCCTCGCCTTTTTTGGAATTTTGGGATATGCACTAAGCCTTTACAAAGGCTTTTGAATTGCCTTTCAGAACTATTATAGCACTGGCATGTGTGCGCTTCAATATTTTAGAAGGGGGGCGTACCGCTTGTTATCCGAGGAGCGTCCTTGCCCCTAAAGCAAAACCGCTCTTCAAAATGAGTATTGAATTGGGCAAGTGTCAACAACCTTTCGCGCCTCTAGCTTAAACAAGCTTCCGTTCGACATCATCAGCAACGCCTTGGGATAGCCTATCCTATGGAAAATCCCATTGTCCTCCCATGCTCCAGGCTCATCTGTCAAAACCCTGATCTTCTGATAGAACATAAAAGCCTTGTCCACATGGCATTCTTCCCTTGTCTTATGGATTTGGGCGACTTCAAGCAGCAAATTTCCATCATTGATGTCAACCTCAATCCTGTCCCTAAGTGCATATCCGTCAGTGGCTAAGTGAAAATTAATTTTGGAATATGCTCTAAGGTACTTGTAAGAATCGTGATAAACATCATACTCTCTCTGGTATACCGCTTCCGACTTCATCGCGAGCTTGCATAGAATCCCAGACAGCTTTTCTTTAATGGCTGGCGCGTCTTCAAGGCCTTGAAGCTCTTTGTGAAACCCTATTGCATGGAGCTCTTTGTTAAACCCTATTGTATAAAGCAACGGGCTTATAACGCTAAATTCAAATCTTGTCAAGAAATCTTCAAGCCATCCAATGTTTCCAATTTCCAGAAGCTCGCGAACAATCTTGTCAGAAATTTGACTTTCTCTCTCGTTTGTCTTCAAGTCCACGAGCAGAAATCCGGTGTTGAATAAAAAAGCCAGTATCCTGGCCAGGTTTTCGACCCCTACGTATTTTTCAATCTCATTCATTCTCTCGGCCTGACCGATTAACGACTGGGACATGGACAAATTGGAAGAGACCAAATCTGACAACGTCTTAGCGATGATTCCTGAAGCGGCCGCATACTGTTCCCGCGTCAGCAAAATGTCCCGCCCCACGCGGCGGTGGTCAGCGGTTGCTGCTTCGTCATCGGCAAATGCCTGGAGAAAGTAATCGTCATTCAGCTCAAAAGCCAGGCCATCCGGCACTCCGACCAGCCCGTAGAAATCTTCAACGTCCTGCGCTGACGGTTCGTAATCCTCTCCGTACTCGCTTATCCGTCCCGAGAAGTACAAATACTCTTCAAACGAAAGCGGGAATAGCTCCACTACATGCGAACGCCCGCCTCCTAGACCTTTATTGCTCAACTGCTTGAGCGCTCCGTATGAGCAACTCGTAATTACAGCCTGCTTTCCAGCCACTGCCAAGTCGTGCGGCAAAGTGCGCAATAGGCTGTCATAATTTTCTAGCCAACAGATCTCGTCCATGAGGATAAGCTTTTCCTCGCGCTTTAAGATATCCAGGTACCCAGCCTCATCAACCTTTGTTTCCTTGAAGTTTATGTAATATCC
The DNA here is from genome assembly GCA_031270945.1 of Clostridiales bacterium. GTDB lineage: Bacteria > Bacillota > Clostridia > Lachnospirales > WQUN01 > JAISWZ01. Next base: position 5,141 of record JAISWZ010000430.1, read on the forward strand.
GCCCTGTTTCCACGCCAGCTGCTTGAGAATCGCAGTCTTCCCAGTTCCGCGCAAACCCTGCAGAATAATGACAGGCTGAAACCTAAGGTCCAAATTTGCTTCGATGTCGTAATAGGCTTTCCGGAATTTCTCCATAAATTTTCCTCCAGCTCTTTCGTTCCCTAATCCGAAACCTGGGCCTGACTGGCAGATCAACGCGCCAAAGCACGCCTGTAAGCATAAATCTACTTTCTACTCCATCATATCACATCCACTCTGTATTTTCAAGCGATAAATTTACTAACCCGCAATATTCAACCAAAATCTGATCCCACGGCACGCTTTTCAGCAAATGGTCTTTCGACCTATTGCTGCTTAAGAGCATATCCCAAAATTAATTTTAGGGCTCGGAAAAATTCGCGTTGAAGCCTTCGCAGGATTTTTCCTTCGCCCCTTAAGGAATTTTGGGATATGCTCTCAGCTCCGATTCCCACATCTCCAAAGTCTTAACCTCGCAATATGGCGTCGCAAGCATCCTGTAAGGCTCAGTCCCAATAACCGCACGCCCCTCTCTGAAATGTAAGGCCATATAAGTTTAGGAATTTATTTATCTTAAGCCGAAGCGCCCGCCTTGCTTCGAAGGCGGGCTAATTTCAATCAAAATTCATTTCGTTTCTCCAACCATAGTCGCAATGGCTTAGCCTCGCAATAATGCGTTTCAGGCATGGAATACGTCATTCCAAGAACCGCCAGTATCGGCTCAGCCTTCTTCTCTTTAAACCTCTCCCTGTACTTATTGATCTCTCCCAGCTTAAGAGGAATAGCCCTGTT
>JAISWZ010000595.1 GCA_031270945.1 Clostridiales bacterium
CTACAAAAGCAAAGAAGTATTTGATATTTTGATCATAGACGAAGCCCAGGAGTTTCCTCAAAGCTTTACGCGAATGTGCTACGCAATGCTTCGAGCCCCCAAAAGACTCGTTTACGCTTACGATGAATTGCAAAGTTCAAGGCCGCCTTTACCGAAGCCCGAAGAAATTTTTGGTGATGGGGATAACGGCATGCTTGAAGTTTATGCAGACATAGTGCTTGATGGGTGCTACGAAAGGCCTCCCGCTATACTGTCGACTGCGCATGCGCTAGCTCTTGGGATATACCGAGAACACCCAAAGGGCAAGAATAACATGGTTCAGATGTTTGAGAGCATCCATATGTGGAACGCCTTGGGGTATAAAGTCCTTGATGGATGCTTGGACTACGGCAAGCATGTTGTTATGGGAAGGCATCCAATAGAGCGGCTCAACGACAAGCAGATTGATGACCAAATAGTCTTCAAGTCATTCGAATCACTGGAAGAACAGGATGCCTGGGTGGTTCAAGAGATAAAGCGGAACTTGACAGAAGATGGAACGCAAGCTCGGGACATCATGGTTGTAGTTCCTGCGATGCAGCTGGCATATACAGGCTCTGCGGAAATGCGAGGCATGCTAAGCGATGAAAAGATACCATTTCATGTGGTCGGGGAAGACGAATCAGATGACAAATTTTGGAACGGGGAATCAGTTGCGATTTGCGGCATTTTAAAGGCAAGGTCAAATGAAGCGCCAATGGTCTATGTCGTTGAGGCTCACAACGCATTCTACACGAGGTATGACGCTGCAATGAACAGAAATTTCCTCTATGCGGCCATTACCCGAAGCCGGGCATGGGTTCGCGTTGCTGGTTTCGGTCAAGAGATGGATAGCCTTGTAGAAGAGTTCGAGAGGATAAAGAGCAAAGGCTTTAAGTTTGACTTTGTATACCCAACCAGAAAAGAGCTCAGCAAGCTGAGGTTGGTTTATAGGGAGGCAGGACAAGAACTTGGCGCAGAGCGTTTGGAGCCGGAAAAAGTTATTGGTGAGGCTGTGGAGTTGATAAGGCAAGGAAAGATTGAGTTGGATGAAGAGCAGAAGGGGGTTCTAAGAGACTGGCTTGATAGGGAAGCAAAGCTATAAGAAATATGATTTTATAGGCACGCACGCGAATTATAAATAAAACGAGTTGAATAACAAGAGGAGGTGGTGCAATGCCGGTCAAAATTATCAACGGCTACACTGACAAGCCGCTGGCTTGCCAGAAGCTGAAGGAGTATTTTATTGGGAATAGCGAGATCTCAGGCTTCTTATACATTGGGTATCCATTTATTTACCCGATAGGAATGTCCAAAATCAACACGATTGACGGTTTGCTGATTTCGCCCGAGAAAGGCTTGGTTGCATTCAACCTGGTTGAAGAAGAAACTGTTAAGCCGGATTATGCCGCAAAGCAAGACGAGATTCACCAAGTGATTGAGTGGAACTTGAGAAGCAATGAGAAATTGGTAAAGAATCGTCAGCTTGTTGTTGATATAAATATTGTCACGTTCGCTCCGAATTCAGAAAAAGAATTGTTTGCTGGAGAAGACTATCCGCTCTGCAATGAGCGGACATTGGAAACGACGCTTGCAAACATATCCTTTGGCAGACCAGAGTTATATGAGGAGATAAGCATAGCGGTTCGAACTATCGGGATACTTGTGCGAGACAAGGTGGTTGAACTTGCGCTTGATCACAACCAGATCAGGGCTGTGATAGAGAAAGCGGAAGGGGTGCAGCGCATTCGCGGCCTTTCGGGATCTGGCAAGTCTACTGTTCTGGCTTTGAAAGCGGCATATGTCCATGCATGCCATCCTGAATGGAGGATAGGGGTTACTTACAGCACACTTTCAGCAAGAAGCTTCTACTTAAACACAATCGAGCACTTTTATTGCAGCTTAACGGGTTTGAAACCTAATTGGAAAAATCTGATAGTATGTCAGGCTTGGGGCGTTAAAAAAGGCAAAAATGAAAACGCGGGGATGTTTGAAATTGCCTGTTCAAGCAACTTCTATTATGTTGATAAGTATTTAAAGGACAAAACTCAATTGGGACCATCAGACAACTTCAAAGCTAGCTGTGAAATGATTGTTAATAATACTTACCACGAGAATAAGGTAATATTTGACCTAATAATAATAGATGAAAGCCATGACTTTCCGGAAAGTTTTATTCGGCTCTGCTACTCAATGCTGCGGTATCCCAAAAGACTGGTCTTCGCTTATGATGAATTGCAAAATTTTCGACTGTTGCCTTTGATGACACCCGAAGATGCCTTTGGAAGTAATGATAGCAGCGCGTCTGTTGAACCGTATTCGGACATAGTGCTTGATGGATGCTATGACAGGCCTCCTGCCATGCTGTCGGCGGCGCATGCATTGGCTTTTGGGATATACCGCGAACCCCAAAATGGCGAGAGCAACTTGGTGCAAATGTTTGAGAATATCCAGATGTGGAGCGATTTGGGGTATAAAGTACTTGACGGCTGCTTGGACTATGGCAAGCGTGTTGTTATGGGAAGGCCCTCGATAGACCGGATTGATCAAGAAATTGATTCTCAGATAGTCTTCAAGTCGTTCAAATCGAAGGAAGAGCACGATGCCTGGGTGGTTCAAGAGATAAAGCGAAACCTGACAGAGGGCGGGCTGCAAGCTCAGGACATAATGGTTGTAGTTCCGGAGCGGTTCATGATAGAGGCAGGCACTGAGGTGATTAGAAGCAAGCTTAGCCAGGAAGGGATAAAGAGCCACTTGGTCGGCGAAGGCTTTGCGAGAAATGAATTCTGGGACGGGGTGTTCTGGAAAGAAGAATCTGTTCCGATTTGCAGCCTCTTGAAAGCCAGATCAAACGAAGCGCCAATGGTCTATGTCGTTGATGCGCATACTACGTTTTATTCGAGGCACGACACTGCGATGGCTAGAAATTTGCTTTACTCTGCCATGACCAGAAGCACCGCATGTGTTCGCGTTATCGGTTTTGGAAAGGAGATGGATGGCCTTTTCCGCGAATATGAGAGGATCAAGAGCAAAGGCTTTACGTTTGATTTCGTATACCCGACCAGGCAACAGCAAAGCTATTTGCGATCAGTTTTTAAGGAAGCTGGGGAAGAGCCAGCTTTTGTTGAACCTTGGCATCTTAAAATGATTGCAGCTGGCACAGTGGAGCAGATCAGAAACAATAAAATCAAATGGGATGATTTGGAACGATTCTATTTGCTAAAGGATTGGATTCATCTCAAAGAAGAAAAAAGCGAGCATCGACTGGATCTTGTTCTGGACGAAGATTGATTGCGAAAAACTGGAGGTGATGCTTTGAGCATTGAGATCATAAACGGCGCAACTGACAAGCCGAAGGCTTGGCAGAAGTTGAGCGGCTTTTTTCTTGGGCAAGAAGAGATTTCTGGATATTTGTATGTGGGATATCCTTTCATGTATCCATTGGGCTTGTCAAACGCGAACAACATTGACTGTCTCCTGGTTTCGCCCGAAAAAGGCTTGGTAGCTTTCAACTTGATAGAGGGAAAAGAGGTACCTCCGGATTACGCCGCAAAGCAAGAGGAAGTCTGCCAAGTGATTGAAGGCAACCTGAAGAGCAATAGGGAAATGTTAAAGAAGCGCAAGTTTGTGGATGTTAACATTATTACGTTCGCTCCAAACGCCGCCGCTGATTTGCAGGGAGAAGACGGCTATTGCCTTTGCAATGAGCAGACGTTGGGCGCGGCGCTAGCAAAAATGTCGCTAAGCAAACCAGAGCTGTATGACGATATAAGCATAGCGGTTCGAACTATTGGAAAACCTGCGCGGATGGTTGAGAGAAAGCCATTGGAACCTGATTCGAAAGGCGCGCATTGCATTGAGCTAGAGAAAAGGTCTTCGCTAGTTCTTGATCACAACCAGATCAGGTCAGTGATGGAGACGGTAGACGGAACGCAACGCATTCGCGGTCTTTCAGGCTCTGGCAAGACAACTGTTTTGGCTTTGAAAGTAGCCTATATTCATGCATGCCATCCGGATTGGAAGATAGGGATTACATACAGCACTTTATCTTCAAGAGAGCGTTGCCAAAACGCCATCAGCTTTTTCTATCGGGATCAAACGGGTTCGTTGCCGAATTGGAATAACATTACTATTTGCAAGGCGTGGGGAAGCATAAAGGATGGCTATAAGCAGTGGGAAGTGAATGAAAATTGGTACGATAAAAATGAAGACGTGGGCATGTATCTAATCTTTACGACCCTTAACGGGTCTGCCAAGTTTTGTGATGTGTCAAAGGCCAAATCGGGCGATGAATCTCTGAAGAGCGTTTGTGAGAGAGCGCTATATAATACTGGCTATGAGGGCGAGGAAATATTTGATATGATAATCATTGATGAAGCTCAGGACTTTCCTGCAAGCTTCATGCGGATGTGCTACACAATGCTTCGAGCTCCGAAAAGATTCGTATACGCTTATGATGAAATGCAAAATCTCGAGCCGCAACCTTTGCCGCCGCCAGAGGATATCTTTGGATATGGAGATAACGGCATGCCTGTTGGGGGCATTTATCAAGACAGAGCGGATATAGTGCTTGATGGGTGTTACGAAAGGCCTCCCGCTATATTGTCGACTGCGCATGCGCTAGCCCTTGGGATATGCCGAGAGCGCCCAAAGGGCGAGAGCAACATTGTTCAGATGTTTGAGAACATTCATATGTGGAGCAGCTTGGGGTACGAAGTCCTCGACGGATGCTTAGATTACGGCAAGCATGTTGTTTTGGTAAGAGCTCCAACAGACTGGCTAGACAAGCTTTCTGACATTGATGACAAAATGGTTTTCAAGTCGTTCAAGTCAGAAGAGGAACAGGATGCCTGGGTAGTCAAAAAAATAAAAAGCAATTTGACAGAAGATGGAATGCGAGCTCGGGATATCATGGTGATAGTCCCTAAGACGAAGCTATCAGATGATGTCGCTGCAGCAGTGCGAGAAAAGCTATTAGCTGATGGGATCTCCTGTCGCTTGGCTAGCAAAGAAAATCCGAATGACGAGATCTGGAGCGAGGACTCTGTAGTGTTTTTCAGCCTCTTAAAAGCAAGGTCGAGTGAAGCGCCAATGGTCTATGTCCTTGCGGCTCACCAATCCTGCTATTCAATGATTGACATTGCGAGAACGAGAAATTTGCTGTATTCAGCCATGTCCCGAAGCAAGGCATGGGTTCGCGTGGTTGGCGTTGGAGAAGAAATGGATAGCCTAGTCGAAGAATATGAAAGGATCAAGAGCAAGGGCTTTAAGCTTGATTTCATATACCCAAACCGATACAACACTTTGCGCGCAGTTTTCAGGGAAGCCAGAGAAACGCCAGCCGCTTCAGATGTTTTTTACCTTAAGAAAATGTTAGCAAATACATTGGATTTTATACGGCTAGACAAGACGGAATTGGATGGATTGGCATTTCATAACCTGAAATGGTGGATGTATTATAAAGAAAAAACCTTTTTGCCTGAAGAACCAGAGAATTATGACGATTCAGAGGATTATGAAGATTCGGAGGATTATGAAGATTCGGAGGATTCAGACGATTTAGAGGATTCTGGAGAGTCAGAAGATTCAGACGATTCAGACGATTTAGAGGATTCTGGAGCCTCGGTGAATATCGAAAGTTCAAAGAATGCCGAAGGCACGGAGGATTCGCAAGAGTAAACTAATGTAATGATTCTCCCGCAACAACTATTGACCAAGGCTAATCTTAATGTTATAATATATTGGCACGCACGCAAGTTATAAACGACTCCAATTAAGTTATATGCTCTAAAGCAAAAGCGAGGTGACGCTATGGCAGTCAAAATCATAAATGGCTATACTGGCAAACCAGTGGCATGCCAAAAGTTAAAAGCCTTTTTTCTCAATAATGACGGGATCTCCGGCTGCTTGTATGTAGGGTACCCTTTTATCTATCCATTAGCAATGACAAAGGGAAATTTGATTGACTGCTTGCTGATCTCGCCTGAAAAAGGTTTCGTTGCCTTCAACTTGATAGAACAGGAAACTGTTCCTTCGGATTACGCCGCAAAGCAAGATGAGATTTACCAAATGATCGAGTGGAACCTGAAAAGCTTTGGAAGTTTGTTGAGGAAGCGCAAGCTTGCGGTGGATATAAACATTGTCACATTCGCTCCTAATGCCGATGCGGAGTTGCTTCCTGAAGAAGACCATCCGCTCTGCAATGAGCAGACATTGGGAGCGACGCTTGGAGACATGTCGCTGAGCAAACCGGAGCTTTGCGACGAAATAAGCATAGCGGTTCGAACTATTGGAAAATATGTTCGGGTGATTGAGAGAAAGCCAGTGATGCCAGGTTGCAAAGGTGCGTATTGCGCTGAGTTAGAGAAAAAGCCAGTTTTCGTGCTTGATCATGTCCAGATCAAGGCCGCGTTGGAGACGGTAGAAGGTGTGCAACGCATACGCGGTCTTTCGGGAGCTGGCAAGTCTACTGTTTTGGCTTTGAAAGCGGCCTATATTCATGCCTGCCACCCAGAATGGAAGATAGGGGTAACATTTTGCGCTTTTTCATCAAGAGAACGTTATCGAAGCGAAATCAATTTGTTTTACCGGAAGCAAACTGGTTTGATTCCAAATTGGGATAATATAACGATTTGCATGGCATGGGGAAGCAAAAAAGGCAAAAATGAAACGGAAGGCATGTATCAAATCTTTACGTCTGTCAACTCCGCTAAGTTTTATGATCACGATAGCGCTGAAAAAGAACTGGGCTTAACTGAACTGTTTGGTGAAGCTTGCGAAAGGGCGCTTTATGATGTTGACTACAAAAGCAAAGAAATATTTGATATTATAATCTTAGACGAAGCCCAGGAGTTTCCTGAAAGCTTTCTGCGCATGTGTCACGCCATGCTTCGAGAACCCAAGAGACTGGTATACGCTTACGACGATATGCAGGGTTCCAGAGCGCCTATGCTGCCACATGAAGACATCTTTGGCAAGCCTGTTGCGGGTGTTCGCGAAGACAGTGCAGACATAACGCTTGATAGGTGCTATGAAAGGCCTCCCGCCATTCTGTCGATGGCGCATGCATTAGCATTAGGCATATATCGCAAACCGCCGAGGGGCGAAATTAACTTGGTGCAGATGTTTGAGAATATCGAGGCCTGGAATGAATTTGGGTATGAAGTGCTTGAAGGATGCCTGGACTACGGCAATCATGTTGTCATGGGAAAGCAGCCGCCAGTGCAACTCGACGACAAGCGCATTGATGATCAAATAGTCTTCAAGTCGTTCAAATCACAGGAAGAGCATGATACTTGGGTGGTTCAGGAAATAAAGCGAAACATGATAATAAATGGAATACAAGCTCGGGACATAATGGTTGTAGTTCCAGGATTGCAACTGCTTTATTATGGCTCTGCAAAAATGCGAAACATGCTAAATGATGAAATGATACCATATCACGTGGTTGGCCTAAACGATGATGAAGACGAGCTTTGGAGCAAAGAAGCGGTTGCGATTTCCAGCCTCTTCGAAGCAAGGTCACATGTAGCGCCAATGGTCTATGTCGTGGAGGCTCACTCCAAATTCTTCACAAAGTATGATGCCGCGCTGGTCAGGAATTTCCTTTACGTAGCCATGACCAAAAGCACGGCATGGGTTCGGGTAGTCGGCTTCGGCGAAGACATGGACGGTCTTGTAGAAGAATATGAGAGGATAAAGAGCAAAGGCTTCCTGTTTGATTTCGTATACCCAACCAGACAACAGCTCAGCAAGTTGCGCAAGGTTTTCAGGGAGGCCGGAGAATAGCTGGATGTTGCTGAACCTTTGGAAGAACTGCGGCAGAGATATGACAAAGAAAAAAACTTGGGCGAAAGCGGCTAATGAAGGCGAAATACTTAATGATATTAGCACGCATGAGAGCTTTAATAGCATAATTGCTCGCGAGAAAAATCATTTCTTATCCGAAAGGCGATTGACATGGTTGATATTATAAATGGCTATACTGGCAAGCCAATGGCTTGCCAGAAGTTGAGCGGCTTTTTTCTTGAGCATGAAGAGATTAATGGGCACTTGTATTATGGTTACCCTTTCATTTACCCTACAGGCTTGCCTAAAACAAACAGGATTGACTGCCTTCTGATTTCTCCCGAAAAAGGCTTGGTTGCTTTTAACCTGATAGAGGAAGAAACTGTTCCTCCGGATCTCGTTGCGAAGCTCGTTGCGAAGCAAGAGGAAATTTATAATTTTATCGAGTTGAAGTTAATTGGTTTTGGCGGATTTTACAAGAAGCATAAGCTCGTAGTTAATATTGAAGTCATTGCGTTTGCTCCAAATATCGATAATGACTTGCCAGTTATATGCAACGAGCAGACATTGGGAATGGCGCTATCTTCAATAACGTTTAGCAGACCTGAGCTTTACGAGAAGTTAAGCATTGCGATCCGCACTATTGAAATTTCCAGACGAACAGATATTGTTAGACAAATATTAAAACCGGATTCCAAAGGAGCGCATTGCCGCAACTTGGAAAAATCGCGCACAATGGTTCTTGACCAAAACCAGATCAGGGTAGTGACAGAGATAATAGACGGCGTGCAGTACATGCAAGGTCTTTCAGGTTCGGGAAAGTCAACTGTTTTGGCCTTGAAGGCGGCATATATTCACGCCTGTCACCCTGAATGGAAAATAGGGGTTACATTCAATACGATTTCAGCAAGAAACGATTCTCTAAAAGCTATCGAGAGTTTTTACCGCGATCAAACTGGCTTGGAGACAAATTGGGACAATATAAAGGTTTGCCAATCGTGGGGCCTTGAAAATGGCAAAAATGAAGATGAGGGAATGTACGGCATCTTTACCGCTATCAATCACCTTGCCCATTATGAATATGCTAATGCCAAGAGAGACTTGGGAATGTTTGATCCGTTTGGAGAAGCTTGCGATAGGGCAATGCTGGAAATCTCTGATCAAAGCAAAGAAGTCTTTGACATAATACTCATGGATGAAGCCCATGACTTCCCTGCCAATTTTTTTCGCATGTGTTATGCGATGCTTAAAAAACCCAAAAGACTCGTATTTGCTTATGATGAACTGCAGAATTTTCGAACACAACCAGTTCAGTCGCCAGAAGGATACTTTTGCGCAGGAGACAATAGCCTTTATCCAACTGTCGGTTGCGACCGCATTACAGGAATGGCGCTTGATGGATGCTATAGAAAGCCTCCGGCTATACTGTCAGCCGCGCATGCATTGGCTTTTGGGATATATCGCAAGCCCCCATCGGGCCAGGACAGCTTGACACAAATGTTTGAGAATATGCAGATGTGGAACTCCTTGGGCTATGAACTCCTTGATGGACGCCTGGACTATGGAGAGCGTGTTGTTATTGGAAGACGTCCAGTAGAACCGGAAATTAAGCAGCCTGACATTGATGACCAAATTGTTTTCAAGTCGTTCAAATCAAAGGAAGAGCTTGACAGTTGGGTATTCGAAGAGATAATGCGCAACGTGAAAGAAGACGAATTGCGAATTCAGGACATTATGATTATTGTTCCTGATGCGCTATCGGCGTTTGCGAGCACTAAAGAAATAGAAAGCAAGTTGCGCAACACAAGGATAAGGAGTCACTCAGTTGGCATAAACACTCCTCAAAACGCATTCTGGAGCAGTGATTTTTTTGCAATTTACAACACTGAAAATTCATTCTGGAGCAGTGAATCTGTTGTCATTTGCAACCTTTACCAAGCAAGATCACATGAAGCGGCAATGGTCTATGTGATTGACGCTGACACTTCCTGGTACTCGAACTATGACATGGCGCTTATCAGAAACCGGCTCTATTCAGCCATGACCCGAAGCAAGGCATGGGTTCGCGTAGTCGGGGTTGGGAAAGACATGGATTGGCTTGTTGAGGAATACGAAAGGGTCAAGAGCAAAGATTTCAAGTTTGAGTTCGTTTACCCAACAAAGCAAGAAATAGCCAGATTGCGTATGGCTTTTAGAGACCGCAAGGAAGAGCCAATAATCTAAGATCGTATGGCTTTAGAGACCGCAATGAAGAGCCAATAATCTAAGATCGTATGGCTTTTAGATACCGCAATGAAGAGCCAATAATCTAATGGCAGAAAATACGATGAAAATGAAGAGTCCAGACGGGACGGTGAGGGCGATTCATGATTGACATTATAAACGGTTATACCGACAAGCCGCTGGCTTGCCAGAAGTTAAGCGGCTTTTTTCTTGAGCAAGACGAGATTGCCGGCCACTTGTATTATGGTTACCCCTTTATTTATCCAATAGGCTTGCTAAAAACAAACAGGATTGACTGTCTCCTGATTTCGCCCGAAAATGGCTTGGTCACTTTTGACTTGATAGAAGAAGAGACTGTTCCTTTGGATTATGGAACAAGGCAAGAGGATGCTTATTACTTGATCGAGAGGAAATTAAGGGGCTTTGACAAATTATACAAGAATCATCAGCTCTTGGTTGATATTAACGTTGTTACATTCGCTCCTAATGTCGAAAATGATTTGCCCGTTGAAGAAGACTATCCTCTCTGCAATGAACAAACGCTAGGAAAGACGCTTTCCGCAATAACTCTGAGCAGGCCTGATCTTTACGATGAGCTAAGCATTGCGATTCGCACTATAGAAAAGCCGAGACGAACATTTGAGAGAAAGCCGTTGAAACCGGACTCAAAAGGAGCGTTTTGCGCAAGCTTGGAAAAATCGCCTTCTATGGTTCTTGATCAAAACCAAATCAAGGCAGTGACTGAAACGGTAGATGGGGTGCAGTACATGCGAGGTCTTTCGGGATCTGGCAAGTCTACAGTATTGGCTTTGAAAGCGGCATATATTCACGCCTGTCACCCGGATTGGAAAATAGGGGTAACATTCAATACGCGTTCATCAAGAAACGATTATATAAACTCTATTGATAAATTTTACCACGACCAAACTGGCCAGAATGTAAATTGGGACAATATAAAGGTTTGCCAAGCGTGGGGCACTGCAAAAGGCAAAAATGAAGATGAGGGAATGTATAGCATCTTTACTTCTATCAATTACCTGGGGCATTATAGTTATACTGAAGCTAAGAGAATACTGGGAACGTTTGATCCGTTCGGCGAAGCTTGCGAAAGTGCGATGCTGGATTACAATAATAGAAGCAAGGAAGTTTTTGATGCAATACTTATAGATGAAGCCCATGACTTTCCTGCCCATTTTTTGCGCATGTGCCATGCAATGCTGAAAACTCCCAAAAGACTCGTTTTCGCTTATGACGAATTGCAAAATTTCCGAACACAATCAGTGCAGCCGCCTGAAACTTACTTTTGCAATGGGGACAATGGCATGCCGACTTTTAGCATTTATCTAAGCGTCGGTTATGAACGGGTTGCGAGAATAGTGCTGGATGGATGCTATGAAAGACCTCCATCTATACGGTCGGCGGCGCATGCATTGGCTTTTGGGATATATCGAGAACCCCCACATGGCGAGGTCAGCTTGACACAAATGTTTGAAAATATCCAGACGTGGAACGCTTTAGGCTATGAACTCCTTGATGGATGCTTGGACTATGGAGAGAGGGTTGTTATTGGGAAACGCCCAACAGGGGTACCTAAGCAACCGGACATTGATGACCAGATAGTTTTCAAGTCGTTCAGATCCAAGGAGGCGCTTGATAACTGGGTAGTCAAAGAGATAAAGAAAAATTTGGCAGAAGACGAACTGCGAGCCCAGGACATTTTGATTATAGTTCCTGAGGCGCTATCGTTTTTCGCGAGTGTTGAGGCGATAAAAAATAAGCTGGACAAAGAAATGATAAAATGTCACCTGGTCGGCAAAGACACGCCTCAATACGTGTTTTGGAACGGAGAATCGATTGCCATTTGTAACCTCTACCAAGCAAGGTCACATGAAGCGGCAATGGTCTACGTCATTGACGCTGAAACTTCCTGGCACACGAATTATGAGATGGCACCTATCAGAAACCAGCTCTATTCAGCCATGACACGAAGCAAGGCATGGGTTCGCGTAGTTGGCGCAGGAAAAGACATGGATTTGCTTGTTGAGGAATATGAAAGGGCTAAGAGCAAAGACTTCAAGTTTGATTTCGTTTACCCAACAAAGGAACAACTGCTCGGCTTGCGAATGGCGTTCAGAGAGCGCAGAGAATTTCCGTTAGCTTCAGATATTTTTTTCCTTCAAGCAATGGTAGGAAATACATTGGAAATGATAAGAGCAGGCAAGGTTGAGCTGAATCTTGGGCAATTTCGTTTGTTGAAAAAATGGTTTGTTAATGATTCTGAAAATTGGTACATAATGGGAAATCCAGAATACTATTCGGCGAATTATGAAGATGAAGTTGAAGATGAAGAAGATGATTGATTGCAAGCTAGAACAAAGCAAATAATCAATAAATCCACTTAATTTAAGAAACCAAAAAACAAGCGTTGATGATATAATAATCCAATATTAACGCTATATGGAAAAATGATGTAAAACTAACTTGCTGTGTTCTGGTGCAAGATGGTTTCGGTTTAGAGGAGGCGATACTTTGGCTGTTGAAATGATAAACGGCTTAACTGACAAGCCGATAGCTTGTCAGAAGTTAAAGGCCTTTTTTCTTAATAATAACCAGCTCTCTGGTCACTTGTTTGTTGGATATCCATTCTCTTACCCGATAGGCTCATCAAGAATAAACAAGATTGACTGCGTCCTGGTTTCGCCTGAAAAAGGATTAGTTGCTTTTAACCTGATAGATAAAGAAACTGTTCCTCCAGATTACCACGCAAAGCAAGATGAGGTATACCAAGTGATTGAGTGGAATCTAAAAGGCATTGAGAAATTTAAGAAGAAAAATAAGCTTAGCGTAGACATTAACGTTATAACGTTCGCTCCTAATGTCGATACTGAAATGTTCTCTGAAGAAGATTATCCGCTCTGCAATGAACAGACTTTGAGCGCGACACTAGCGAATATCACGCTTAGCAAACCTGAACTGTATGATGAGATAAGCATAGCGGTTCGAACTATTGGAAAACCTGCCAGGATACTAAGAGAAGATCATTAAAGCCAGATTCCCTAAGCATGCATTGCTTTGAATTAGATAAAAAGTGTTTTTTAGCTCTTGATCAAAACCAGATCAGGGCTGTAACGGAAACGGTAGACGGCATACAGCGCATTCGTGGTCTTTCGGGCTCTGGCAAGTCTACTGTTCTGGCTTTAAAAGCGGCCTATATTCATGTGAACCACCCTGAATGGAAGATAGGAGTTACATATAGTACGCTTTCTGCAAGAAACTTCTATCTAAACACAATTGAGCATTTTTATCGCAACCTTACTGGTGTTGAACCCAATTGGGCAAATCTGACAGTTTGTCAGGCTTGGGGCGTTAAAGAAGGCAAAAACGAAAACGCTGGCATGTATCAAATCTGCTGTTCAATCAACAGACGTCAGGTTCGTAAGTATTTAAAAGATAAAACTCAAATGGGAGTATCAGAGGCATTCGATGAAGCATGTGCATTTATTGTTGATGATATTTACAACGTTAAAATGGAAATATTCGACATATTATTGATAGATGAAAGTCAAGACTTTCCGGTAAGTTTTTTGCGGCTGTGCTACTCAATGCTACGTAATCCCAAAAGACTTGTATTCGCTTATGACGAATTGCAAAATTTTCGATTACAACCATTGTTGTCACCTGAAGCTATCTTTGGAAGTGATGACCACAGCATGTCTGCAGAGAGTGATTATGAACCGCATGCAGACATAGTGCTTGGCAAATGCTATGAAAGGCCGCCTGCCATACTGATGGCGGCGCATGCGTTTGCCTTCGGGATATACCGCGAATCACAAAATGGTGAGTTAAGCATCGTACAGATGTTTGAAATCATTCACATGTGGAAAGATATGGGGTATGAAGTCCTTGATGGATGCTTGGATTACGGCAAGCGTGTTGTTATGGGAAGATCTCGAATAGGCTGGCTCGACAGGCATTCTGATATTGATGATCAAATGGTTTTTAAGTCATTCAAATCCAAGGAAGAGCATGACACGTGGGTGGTTAAAGAAATAAAGCGAAATTTAACAAATGAGGGCATGCAAGCCCAAGATATCATGGTTATAGTTCCAGAGCGGCTAAAGATAGTTACAGACACTCAAGCAATACAAGATAAGCTAAGGCATGAAGGGATACCATATTACTTGGTTGGTGAAGATTTTGCAAAAAATGAATTCTGGAACGGCGTTTTTTGGAAAAGGGAATCAATTTCGATTTGCAGCCTATTGAAAGCTAGATCGAATGAAGCGCCAATGGTCTATATTATTGATGCTCAGACCTCGTTCTTTTCAAAGTATGACACTGCGGGCGCTAGAAACTTGCTCTATTCAGCTATGACTCGAAGTACAGCTAGGGTTCGCGTAGTCGGTTTTGGAAAACAAATGGATGGTCTTTTGCAAGAATATGATCGGATCAAGAACAATGGCTTTAAATTTGATTTTGTATATCCAACTAAACAACAGCAAAGTTATATGCGAGCAGTTTTTAGGGAAGCTGAAGATGAACCGTTTTTTGTTGAATATTCGCGTATCGAGAAGATTGTTCCTAACTCATTGAAATCGATGAAGGCAGTCAAATTGGATTTTGGCGATGATGTTCAATTCGAAGCGTTAAGACATTGGCTTTAAAACAGAAGGCGCAATTTTTTAGATAATCAAAATTTTATCCGAAAGGCGATTGACATGATAAAAATTATAAATGGCTATACTGGCAAGCCGTCGGCTTGCGAGAAGCTAAACGACTTTTTTCTTAAGCAAGAAGAGATTACTGGCCACTTGTATTATGGGTATCCCTTCATTTATCCAACAGACTTGATAAAAACAAACAGGATTGACTGTCTCTTGATTTCGCCCGAAAAGGGCTTGGTTGCTTTTGGC
>JAISWZ010000692.1 GCA_031270945.1 Clostridiales bacterium
CGCGTCCTGGAAGAAGCGCAGGACAAGGGCAACCTCTTGATGGAAAGGCTGAAGTTCCTGGCTATAACAGCCTCCAACCTGGATGAGTTCTTCATGGTGCGAGTCTCAAACCTTTGGGGCTTGGACAGCGCAAACGTTCCCAAAGGAGAGCCCGCAGGCCTCACTCCCGACCAGCAGCTAAGCGCCATTAGCGCAAAGGTTCACGACATGGCCAGCAAGCAGTACTCATGCTTGAACCGCTCAATCCTTCCATCCCTCGAAAAGGAAGGGATCTCAATCCTGGACTACGAGGACTTGGCGCCAGCGCAGAAAGAGACGGCTGAGCGCTACTACAAGGGGACGGTATACCCTATACTGACGCCTATGGCGATAGACATGAGCCGCCCCTTCCCTCTGCTTAACAACAAGACGCTAAACCTGGTCGTAGAGCTTTCAGGCCCTGAAAAGGATAGCGGAGTATTCGCCGTGCTCCAGATACCAACAGTAATATCAAGAATCTTGCCCCTTCCGTCTGAGCCTGGCAAGCGCCAGTTCATGCTGATGGAGGATCTCGTGGCCGCGCATGTGGACGATCTGTTTGAAGGCTACAAGGTTCTTGGCTCATCAGTCTTTCGCATCACAAGGAATTCCGACCTCAACTTGGATGAAGAGGATGTCCAGGATCTCCTGGACGAGATGGAAAAGTCAATAAAGAAGCGCAGGTGGGGAGATCCAGTCAGGCTTGAGCTGGAGAAAAGCGCAAGCAAGTCGGCCCGCAAATTCCTGGAGGAGATGCTTGATCTCCTGCCAGCTGAGATATATGAGATAACAGGGCCACTGGACTTGACTGTTTGGATGTCCTTCTCCAGCCTTCCGGGGTTTGAGCGGTACAGGAACACTCCTTTGCCTCCCCAGCCCAGCGTTAGCTTCGCCAGCCATGAGGACATATTTGAGGCCATACGCGAAAAGGACATCCTGGTTCACCATCCTTACGAGTCATTCGATTGCGTCGTGAACTTCGTCCAGACGGCTGCGACAGACCCCCAAGTGCTTGCGATCAAGCAAACCCTTTACCGCGTCTCTGGCGCTTCTCCTATAGTCAACGCGCTTATCCAAGCGGCTGAAAGCGGAAAGCAAGTGACCGCGCTGGTGGAGCTGAAGGCCAGGTTTGACGAGGAAAACAACATCATCTGGGCAAAAAAGCTTGAAAAATCCGGCTGCCATGTCGTATACGGGCTGGTCGGCCTCAAGATACACTGCAAAATCTGCCTGGTTGTCCGAAAGGAAGACGACGGCATACGCCGCTACATCCACATGGGAACCGGCAACTATAATGACAGCACAGCAAAGATTTACACCGACATCGGCTTTTTTACTTGCCGGGAAACTTTCGGGCAAGACGTGTCAAAGCTTTTTAACGTTCTTACTGGCTACTCAACAACAACTACCTGGAACAAACTGGCCGTTGCGCCCACGTCTCTCCGGAGCGCCTTCATGCACTACATCGAAGCCGAGGCCGCAAACGCCAGAGAGGGCAAAGAGGCCTGCATCAGGGCGAAGATGAACTCCCTTGTAGACATGGGCATAATCCAAGCCCTATACCGCGCGTCCATGGCAGGGGTGAAGATAACGCTAATAGTTCGAGGCATCTGCTGCCTGAAATCCGGGCTTGAAGGCTTGAGCGAAAACATCACTGTAGCCAGCATCGTAGACCGCTACCTGGAGCACAGCCGCATCTATTATTTCGAAAACGGCGGAAACCCGCTGTTCTTTCTCTCAAGCGCGGACTTGATGCCACGAAACCTGGATCGCCGCGTCGAAGCCCTCTTTCCTGTAGAAGATCCCGACCTGAAGGAAAAGCTTCACGAAATCCTTGAGATCACCATGTCAGACACAGTTAAGCTCCGCATTCAGCAGCCCGACGGCTCCTACGAAAAAGTCGACAAGCGAGGCAAAGAGCACATCCAGTCCCAGATCAAGTTTTATGATGACGCCGTGAACGCTTACCAGGACTACCTGGATGAGTCAAACAGAGAGCTGTTTAAGCCGATATTGCTAAAAGAAGAAGGATGATTTTAAAAACGCGCCCATAGAAAAGCTGCGCTTTTCTATGGGCGCAAAAAAAAAAAAAAAAAAATAAAAAATAAAAAAAACCAAAACAAAAAGCCGCCGCATGGCGGCTTTTTGTTAAAAGGAGATACTTATGGAACGCGCGTTTCGCATCGAGGCCTCAAAGAAGGTTCTTGAAGTCTTCAAGCAGGGCTATTACTATGCAGGGGCTCAGAGGGTGGATGTCTCGCCGCTTCACCAAGCCACCATTCGAGGGGTCAAGCTGTATGAGCCTTTGAGCTTTGAAACCCTGGCCCTTCCAAGCCCAAGTACTGCGAAGGCCAAGTGCAAAATGGCGGCGCTAGGCACCGTTGAAGCCCTGCAAAAGCTTCGCAAAGACGGCTCTACCTTTGGGATTTTGAATTTCGCCAGCGCCAGAAAACCCGGAGGCGGGTTCTTGAACGGGGCAATAGCGCAGGAAGAGTGCTTGTCCCAGAGCAGCAACCTGTACCAGTCGCTATTGGAAGCGCCCAAGTTCTATGAAAAGAACAAGGCGAACGTCTCAAGCATCTACCTGGACTACATGATCTACAGCAAAGGCGTAGTGTTTATCAGGGACGACACAGGCCCGTTCTGGAGAACGCTCTTGACAGCAAATGTCTTAACCGTTCCAGCTGTTAACATGGGGCAGTACATAGCCAAAGGCATAGGCCCTGTGAAAGATGCGCAAAACGCAATGAAAAGCCGGATCTCAAAGCTTCTAAGGGCATTCGCCGCAGAAGGGGACAAGCGTCTTATACTTGGCGCATTCGGCTGCGGAGTGTTCAAGAACGAGCCGGCCTTGGTAAGCTCATTCTTCAAGGACGCGCTGGAAGGGGAGGGACTGGCCCATTATTTTGATGAAATCTATTTCGCCATTCCTGGGTGCACCAGCTACAACTTCCGCGCGTTCGAAAAGATCTTCGGGGACGCGCAATAGCACTAACAAAATAGGAAGCCTCCCGGCTTCCTATTTTTTTTGAAGATATTTTTGCTTTATATGAGCTTTGCGTATTCGCGCCAGAAGACAAATTTCATTCCCGAATTCATTTTGAAATATTTCTTAAAGCCATTGCAATTCTTTCGAATATAGTTTATAATTAAGTTCCAAAAACGTGCCAGGAACGAAAAGCGCAACTAGTGCATATCCCAAAATTCCGAAATGGCACCGGAAAAATCCTGGCGAATGCTTCAACGCCGGATTTTTCCGGTGCCTCGGATATAATTTTGGGATATGCGCTTATTCGTTCCTGGCGCGAACCCAAAACAAAAAGCCGCCACATGACGGCTTTCTTAAAGGAGGCAAACTCATGGGAAACCCGTATCGCGTCGATGCCTCAACTAAGCTTCTTGAAGTCTTCAAGCAGGGCTATTACTATGCAGACGATCAGAGAGTGGATGTCTCGGCGCTTCACCAAGCCACCGTTTCAGGGGTCACGCTGTATGAGCCTGGGAGCTTTGAAACCCTGGCCCTTCCAAGCCCAAACGCGGAGAAGGCCAAGTGCAAAATGGCGGCGCTAGGCAGCGTGGAGGCCTTGCAAAAGCTTCACAAAGACGGCTCTACCTTGGCGATTTTGAATTTCGCCAGCGCCAGGAATCCCGGAGGCGGGTTCTTGAGGGGGACAACCGCGCAGGAAGAGTGCTTGTCTCAGAGCAGCAACCTGTACCA
>JAISWZ010000578.1 GCA_031270945.1 Clostridiales bacterium
GGAATGACGTCTTTTCTCATAAAAAAAGAAATTGCTTTATCAGTCGCAGCTATATCAAACTGTATTTCGTTTTCAGCTACAAATATGCAAGAATTGATTCTAACCATGCAATTGTCAGCGATTCGAAGAGCGAAGTTGTGATAGAATTCGGAGAACTCAAGCTCAAGCCTATGTAGTTCGTCGAATGTAATCGATTTTCGGATTAAACAATAATCCTCAATAAAGTTATGAGAATTGTATTTTACTTCTCTTAAATATACTATATTGCCGCGATTGGAATACTTGTCGGACAGATATCGTTCATAAATCATTTTTTTGATAGAACTGCTTGTCAAATCTGGGTTGAGTTTTTCATTTGAAGTAACGTTAAGCGACGAAAAAGATATAAAACCGATTGCATCAACTGTCTTTTTTACAAAAGAACAAATATCTTGGCATTCTTCTTCATCAAAGGTAACTTTGTTGATATGAGCATAAATGTCAGCGCCTACTAGAAAAACATGCTTGATTTTGGATATCGCGCATTCGATTTCCTTAACAGGGATATAAGGCAGTCTATCTGCTAAATTTTGAATGGAAAGCGTGACGCTATCATTAAAGCAACGCTTGATTTCTGATTCAACAGTCACATTGTCAGCTGTAAGGAAATAGGCTTTACTTAAGCTGTATTTATTAACAAACAGCTTTGTAATTGCTGCTTTGAGATGCAACGGAGAAGATATTTTCAAGTCTTGCATGATGTCGTGATTCGTTGTGTAAAAACTTTCAAAAAACAGCAATCGGTTTCCGCTGTTGCGAGAATTCTTGATTAAATCGGTAAGTTTGATAACACTGGCTTCAGAGAGAAAATAAATCTTATCTTCATTTTTGTATCCAATGGACTCTAACTCAGCTACTATGTCTGTTACATCGTCAGTTAATTCGCGGCCTGTTGCATTCGCATAGCTTCTTGTGAGCATGTTGATATCGCTGCTGAGATTAGGGCTGATTCCATTAGGGAAGCTCTCGATAAGCAACTGATTGAAGCTGAGCCTAAATGTATCGTTGGGATTGATCGGGGCAATATCGTTGATTGTCGCTGAATCAGTGCTAGCGGTAAGCTTGGAAGATAGTTCTGAAGTCTCGCCCCCAACGGACGGTTTTTGTCTGATTGCTGGAGATGAAGAGGCTTCGCTTTCAATAAGCTTTAGATTCGTTCTTAATGATTCCAAATCATTGGCCATTTTCTCTGAAGTTTCCGCTGACCTGAATTCAGTTGACATTCTATTCAACCCCTACCCACGCGTTTAAAAACAATGCGGTTTTGTCTGCTGATGACCTTTCGAATGCGGAAATTGCTTGGCAATGCCCGCATGTAAAGCTGGTTGGGCCACTCCTGCTAACGATAAGAAAATTCTAAATCATACTGATCGTTAGTATGGACCTATGTCTGTTTTCTTTAAATCGCCCCGTATTAACAAAATATAGGATTTATTAATGTGAGGAAGAAAACTGACATTATCCATTCTACACTTCCGCTTTCGGTCTGTCAATAGGAAAGCGAAAAAAGACGAAATTTGTTGAATGATAAATACAAAATTTTGCGAACATGGAATTGCATATGTTTAGCGAAAATATGCGCGATATCAAAGCAGATAATCTCGATACACAAGAATACATAAAGCGTAAAATCTAATATTCTGACATTAGGATTACAATTATGAATAGAGACATTGAACAATTAAGTAAATTTTATTATATCAATTGTTATTTATGAATTACCTTTGTATTTCATCAGTGAAATGTCAATATAAGCCAACGAAGTCTTGGCGCATAAGAAAAGGGCCATATGGCCCATATTTTAAGCATTCATCTTTGCCTGGCATGTAGATCGCGTTCCTCTACCCCTGGGGAGCCAACAGCGCCTAAACGCTCTCAGCCCCCCGCACTCTTTAAAGTTGAAAGAAGAGGCTCAGCTTATCCTTGAGCCCTAATGCAGCGTCCAACAACGCCAAATTCTAATTCGTCTCTTCCCAAGGCGCATCAAAATCTGACATCTCTTCATAAATCCCCTCCCCAGAGGCGTAGGACGACTTCTTAGATGAAAAATCTATCCTAACGGTATCGATGTCCATGTCACTGCTGGCGACGAGGGGAACTGAAATCTTGAAAATATAGTAAGAAGACAACGGAATCAATGAGGTTCCGTACTTGTTAAGGATTGAGTAAATGATCCAGTCAGTGAGCTCAACTTTAGACTTGGGCAACTTGCTCCAAATATTAAGCTTTGATATTTCGCTGTACTTCTGATCCCCTAAGGCTTGCTTCACAACCCCCTCGACTTTGTAAAAGTCAGACTCGCTGTAACCCAGCTCGTCAATGCAGATTAGGCTGTAGCGGTTTTGAATCAAATATCTCTCGTTGAAAGAGTCCAATAGCTTCAACCAGTCGTATATGACAATTGAGTTCTTCTTTGCATACTGGCTGATGTCAGCCAAGTTAACGGATTTCTTGTCCCAGAAGCAAAATTTCAGTATGTCGCGGCTGTTGTTTGCGTTGAAGCTGAGATCCATTATGTGGGGTCTTGAAAACCTGAACTCCTCCCCGAAATAGGAGCGCAAGACGCTAAACAGGTGATAGCGAGTGGTTATGTTGTTCCTGACAATAAAAGAATGGAAGGATTTGTTTATCATACGGAAAGCCCTGTAGCTTGATATTACAGTGTGCTGCCTTATGATATCCTTGAGGTACGCAAGAACCTCTTGCTCCTCTGGAAAATCCATATAGCGCTTATGTATGAACAGTGAAGTAGTTATAGGTATGATATCGCTGCTGTTCATGAGCACGTCTCGAACCGTGTAGCCAGACATGCCTTCCAGCTGGCCGTTCACCCATAGGTAGCTCGCCCCGTGAGGGCGGCTCTCTACAAGAGAAGTGATCTGACCGAATAACGTCACAGCGAGATTGCCTTTTATGATAAAGTTACGGCGATAAGTGAACCCAGGAAGACGGGTCCTCAAAACCGAAGAAAGATAGTATATGTTGGATATTCCTATTGAGGTAAGCTCCTTGTTGAACCTGTGCATTACGCTCTTAGTAGAAATCAAGTCGCAGGGATGCTCCGTGATGTAAGTGCTGATCTTGTTCCCTAGCCTTCGCGGAAGGCTTACCAGCTTGGCGTTTGCTATATATAGCCCCTGATCGATCTGGGTTGAGAAAGAAATTATCCGGGCAAACAAAGCCTTGTCGTTTTCAGCGATCTTGTGATCGCCAAACACCGCCCAATAGGCGTCTCGAAATGCCTCGACCTGATCCTTGTGATGCAAAATAATCCCGTCAGGAAAGAACCTCTCTATTATCACCAAGTACTTTTCCGCTTGCGAAAGGTTCCGCCTTCTGATGTATTCACTAGTAGGCCTGTAATGGCGAAACACTACTTCCGATACCACCGAGTCGGAGATGGAATAGCCCGCCTCTCTCACTAGAGCTGAAACCTGCTCAACGATCTCCCCCTGCTCGCTCTTGGTCAAGAGCAAAGGCAAGTTGTGAGCGTTGTCCTTGATAAACTTAAGCCAAGGAATTTCCTTTTCCTTTGAGCAAATCGCTATCAATTCAGTGTCAGGGATGTGATAGAAATAGATCTTCTTCACCACATCTGAAAGCAAACCCAAGAAGCCCTCAGCAGCGCCAAGCGTCCGCAACTCTCTTAAGCTAAAGCACGACTTGCATCTTATTACAGTCTGCAAGGTGTAATAGAAAGAGCATACAAGCTCCCGAAGGTAAACGTTGCGCCGCACCTTTATTGTGATCTTGTTCGTGATTTGGCGGATACCCTCCCTGGTTATCCCGAACTCATACCCTAAAGCGTCTAAGGTTTTGCTTTTTACAAAAAGCCTGTCTTCAAGGATCCTCTTGTCGCGCGGCTCCGCGTTTACAAGTATTGCCTCTGCCACAGTTTTGAAGTCTGTTAGCGTCTCCAAGCTGCCCTTGAGCGAATCGAAGATAAGGCAAGCTTCGCTTAACTCCACATCCCAAGACTTCAAAGCGCAGAGATCCCCAAGCGTCTTAATTGTTCGAGAAGCGAAATATGGAGACTCGTACTCCATAAGTTCCGAAAGCAAAACATGTGAGCAAATGGACAGATGCCTGTTTGCCAACAACTTAAGGTTATTTAGTATCCAAATCTTGTCGGCTTGCCTGTATATGTCGCTAAGAAAATACTGAAGCCTGTCAAACAAGTCGCAAACATCAGTCTCACTGCAAAGGTTAAACCGGATTGAATATGAATTCTCTACCGCGTAGTTCAAGCAGTCCTTGTAAGCGATGGGCCTGTGCGTGTTCCGGATAAAGTGCACGTCACTGTAAACCCGCAAGCCTTCAAGCACCGCCTCCGTTTCAGCTATAGACGAAATTTTGAACTCAAAGGCGTTGACCTGGCTCAAAAACCGCACAATCACCTTCGGAAGGTCAATAAACCGGGAAGTCAAGGAAAAAACCATTTCTTCATTTGAAGACGAGAAAAAACAGGCGTTGATAGATGGCGGCAAAGCGCCATATGCATTAGCATCACAAGCAGCGGATTTAACAAGTGAAGAATTGCTATCAAGCATTCTGACAACACCCCATTTTTGTTTTTGCGATGTCCAAGTTCTGGCATCGCCGAAAGTGCTTTGTTCTCGCGAAGCGATTTTTAGCTTAAGCATGGTTCGTCCGAGCAAGAGAAAAAACTGCTCTTCACTCGGATCCAAGGTTGCGCATGCGCATCTCTCCCAGAATTAGTTTTTAATATTGGCGAGCGCCAGGCGGCCCTTCCGATCAAAACATCCTGAATCTTCCTCCATTAAATGTATATGGCATGTACCCCTAATTATTACAAACAAAAAAATAGCCCGGCCTGTATTGTGCTTATACCGTATCATTTTAAAATCTCTTTGTCAATACTTTGTTTTGATAATTTCTAGAAAAGACAATGATTGGTTGCTGGAAATAAATAGGCATTATCTACAGCCAAATTCCAGATCCTCCAAACCTATATTCTATAAGGTTTTTCCCTCTCACCAAACCCCACGCCAAAAAGCGGGCCGCAAGGCCCGCTTTTTGGTTTGGAGGTTTTAATCCCTTGTCTTTTGCTCTTGAGCCCTTAATCTTTTATCCCTTGCCCTAAATCCTTTAGTCCCTAAATCTCTTAATCCCTTATCCCTAAATCCCTTTCGCCTGATATTACTCCCCTTTGCGGATCCCCGCCAGCGCCTTAGCCAGCCTCTCCGCAGTCTCCTTTGACAGCGACACCCTGCCCAGAAGCTCTTCCAGAGTTGACTCGTCTAGCATCCTCTGAAACGACTCTGGCATCTCCACATTCTTCGCCACATCCCCAAATGACTTGGACGCTTCTGCCATAAGGCTTTGCAGCACCAAAGAAGCCTTGGGAGATTTCTTGAGGTCGATCAGCTTGTCTTTGAGGGAGAAATAGCCGTCTCTCTGCTCAACGTCAAACCAGTTGGTTATGGAGCTGTTGGCTAGCCGGTAGGCGGGGTTTGGCTTTTCCGCCTTGCGTATGGCTATGCGGTCTGAAAGGTTGCCGCTTCTGGCTTCAATCAAATGCTCCCCGAAGATTGGGACTGAGAACTCATAGACGCGATGACCTCTGCTCTCTTGAATCAAGGCACCGTCCAGATAAAGCTCGACCTTTTCCTGGTTAGAGCACACCTTTACAATCGTAACGTCTTCAGCCCTGTTTATGTACCTGCTTCCGCATATGTGCACGAACGGCTCTTTCGATAGATAAGCCTTGTAGACAAAGTAGGCGTCTTTCTTGATCTTCCTGTCAAAGGTCACAAGACCCTTCTGGTTTATCCCTTTCTTTCCTCCCTCGTTTCTTCCGTCAGCGGCGAAGTCAAACATGTTCCAGGCATGAGTTGCCCAGATCGAAGGGTTGGCAAAGCGAAGCTCAAGCATCTTCTCATGCAGCAAAGCCTGGTACGCCTCGCTGTAGTCCCCGCGCTTGGGATCTCCGGCCTGGAAAGCGACGTTGGCGTCTGCGCCGTACTCGGATATCCCGACAGCTTTTCCCGGCTGGCTCTTCCAAAAGCTTTCCAGCCACTTCCCGTTGTCTTCAAAGCTTCCAAGGTACCAGCCAAAGTAGAGGTTGTAGGATATGAGATCCGGAATGTCAAGCAATGGGCTGTCTACAGGAAGCATGAAGACGTTTGCCGTGACCGTTGGCCTGCTTGGATCCATCTCATGGCACAAAGCGTTTAGCCTTCTGTGGTGATCAAGCAACCCTTCCGTCACTTCGCCGGATGACGTGATCTCGTTGGATAGCCCCCAGCATATGATGGACGGATGGTTTATGTTTTGCGCTATCAGCTCCTTCATCTGCTGCTCGCTGTTTTCGCAAGCCGATGGCAGGAATTCCGAAATGCATGGTATCTCCGCCCAGACGATCATTCCAACTTCATCGCATAAGTCCAGAAAGAGCTGGTCATGCTGGTAGTGCGCAAGCCGTATGGTGTTTGCCCCCATCTCCTTTATAAGTGACAGGTCTTCTCTCTGCATGTCAGGGGTTAAGCAATTGCCGACTCCCTCCCGATCCTGGTGCCGAGCCACGCCAGTCAAAGGATAGCTCTGGCCGTTTAGGAAGAAGCCCTTCTCTGGATCTACAAAAAAGTCCCTTATCCCGAAGCGGACAGACACTTTGTCCCCATTTTCCAGTTCCGCTGTTGCCTCATACAGAAATGGATCAAGAAGCCCGTTCCAGAGACGTGGGTTCTTGATAAGAAAAGTTTCGCTCGCTCTATTCTCGGTTACGATAGCGTCAACGCTGTCAGAACCAACACGTATCAATACATGAGATCCGTTGCTCACATTCTCGGTTAAGACCTCAACCCGCACTTCAGCATTGTTCTCCTTAACCGTACCAAAGGCCCGTATCCCTTCGGCCCCAAGCTCAAGCGAAAACCTCTCCCTTGAAACTGTCACCAGGTACACGTCCCTGTAAATCCCTCCGTAGAAGGTGAAATCGGCCTTCTGGGGATAGACTTCGCTAGTAAATGAGTTGTCAACTGAAATCCTCACCTGGTTTTGGTCTTGAAGATATGGAGTCAGGTTAGCCCGAAAAGCCGCGTAGCCCCCCTTGTGCCTGGTTACAAGAGTCCCGTTTAAGAATACCTCTGAAACCAGGTTGGCGGCCCTCAATTCCAGGAAGGCCTCTTCCCCCTCCGAAAGATCCGGACGGGAAAAGCTCTTTTCATACCAGCATTTGCCTCTGTAATAGTCATTCCCTCCGTCCTGTCCGTCCTCCCCGTTCCAGGTATGCGGCAGATCCACTGGCTCAAAGGGGGTGAGCCCTTTCGAGAACTTCCAGCCATCGTTGAAACAGACTGTTTTTCGCATGGACAACATCCTTTCGTTGTTGGTATAATTATTGATATACAAGATTTTTAAG
>JAISWZ010000088.1 GCA_031270945.1 Clostridiales bacterium
ATAGGCTTGCCGCCATTTACGGGGCGGGTTGTCTGCTGGGAACCCGGCTTTATTGAGCTGCTCTGCGTTCCTCTGCTTGGAGTTCTGCGGGAGGCCTCAAACAGCTCATTTTGCTCAGGCGAGCTGTATCCCAGGCTTTTCGCAATTT
The DNA here is from genome assembly GCA_031270945.1 of Clostridiales bacterium. Taxonomy (GTDB): domain Bacteria; phylum Bacillota; class Clostridia; order Lachnospirales; family WQUN01; genus JAISWZ01. The sequence continues at coordinate 149 of JAISWZ010000088.1, forward strand.
GGTTTTCGTCGTTGCCTGAAACCGTGGCCACGTTGAAGTCTATCAGGCATACGTCATCGTTTGGCAAATGCATGATGTTAGCCGGCTTTATGTCCCTGTGGCAGATATCATGCTTATGCAAGACCTCTAGCGCTGACGCCAGCTGCCCATACCACTTGACAGCCTGAGCCTGAGTGAACTTCGTTCCTGCAGCCAAAAGCTTGTCAAAGCTTTCGCCTTCCACAAGCTCCATCACTGTGTAGGCTGTGCCGTCTTCTATGAAGAAGTCATAGACTTTGGGCAGGTACGGGCTTTTAACCTCGCTCAGGGCGTCCCTTTCCTGCTTTACCGCTCTTGCGGAGAACAAGGCCTTGATTACAACATTTATTTCCAGATTTTTGTTGTACGCCTTGTAAACCGCCCCACCTCCGCCTTTGCCAAGCACTTTGCCAATGGTGTACATCGGGTTCTTTAGTACCGGAATAGCATCATCACTCATGGGCGGCCCTCACTCTCTATTGATATGGACGCGGGCAAGCCCGCGTCCATTTATGGAATAGCGCAAATTTGGTAAGATATTAGAAAAGCTTTTAAAGCTTGGTGCATATTTGGCATGATAGTATTTTGGGATATAAGCTTTATTTATCTTATGCTCTGCAAGTTTATATCGGCCATTGATTTTAAAAACCAGATTGATCTTAAGAGCCTAAATCAGCCATTTAGGCAATCTCGATGCTTCATTGAAAATTTTCTCTTGAGCTTTCCTATATTCCTTCTCACAAGCTTGCAGCCTGCCACCAAGAGCCTGCACATTGTCCCGGAATCTCACTGTTTGGGAGTCAGGCGAGTCCACGTTTTCCCATTGCTCGGCGAATTTTTGGGCATCGTCCCCTTTCCAGCTCCTGGCCAACATGTTCTTTATGGTTACGTCAGCAATTTTTATCTCCCGATTCTGCACTTCGACATATGCATCGCAAGCGCTGGCAACATCAAGCAAGTGTTGTCGGTTCACTTCAACATGCATGCCTTTCCTCCGCTACTTAAACTGATCCGCTAAAGTCATATTAGTTTTTTCCACTTCAACATAATTAGGAGCTACAAATTCCCTTAAATATTTGGTATAATTCGTGATAACTGCCTCTCTAGCCGGAAAGCCCTGATAAATTTTATTAACCAATGCAAAAGCGGCTTGTACAGACGGCCCTCTCCAACTGTCATCAAGACTGCTAACTTTTGATTTGAGGGTATTGAATTCTTTTGATATGGTCGTGTTGACTCTATCAAGAGCCATTGCGGCATTGTTTAGTGAATCTGGATCAATAGATATATTAGCCAAGTCTCGCCCCCATCCAGTTTAACGAATTCCAAAAATTTATAATTGATTCTGCAGCAACAACATGAAAACGCAAATGGCTTAGTGCATATCCCAAAATTCCGAAATGGCGCCGAAAAAATCCTGGCGAATGCTTCAACGCCGGATTTTTTCGGCGCCTCGGATATAATTTTGGGATATGCTCTTAATTATTGGGTTTGTCTATGCCAAAGCCGAGTTTTGCTTGTAGCTTTCCTTTATGTTTTCTGGATTGACATTGTTGAGCTTTCTGATTACAGTCTCGTAATTCGCCGCTACTCGACTTATGCAATTGGCGGTCAGATCTTGACCTATGCCTGAGAATTCCCTGCGCAGGCTTGATTCTATGTCATTCAATTCACGCACAATTGATCTTAGCTCTATTACGCATTCATCTATAGTCATTTTACCCTCCAAGGAGCGAGGTTGCCTTGTTCTCAACTTGCTCAAGCGCTGTTGCCGTGTTTCCCATCCACCTGGCTGCAGCAGTCAGAGACGCGCTTCCTCCTGTAAGATAGTTGGCGGTTAGAATGGTAAACAGATCAATGATCCCTACCTGAAAGTACAGGGTATCCATTTCCCTGTCCAGTTCTCTGAGCTTATTGTTTATCCTTGTGACTCTTGTTTGCAAATCCCTAAGCCTTCCTGTGTCTGCTTTGATATAAGGATTGTCCTCGCAGTATCTATAGCCCTTATCGAGGTTTTCCTTGATCCAGTTGCGAATGTTTTCATATAAATTTTTGATAAATCCGCAAATCTTGGTCAAGACCTCCATGAACTTCTCTCCAAACTCGCGTATTTCTTGGGCCCAATGAACAACATTGTCTATCGCCTGCATAATGTCGCCTAGGAACAAACCGACCGTAACACCGGCAGCTAAAACCCAAGGCGCAAATACCGCTAAAGCAACAATGCCAACCGTGACTATTACTGTTGCAGCTATGAATTTTCCCGGATTTTCCTTGATCCACGTCACTATCATCTTGTCGACGCGAAACTCGTACATCAGGGTTACCACTTGCGCTGGGTTCCGAAATACCGCTTCCAAGAATAACGGCCATGTATTGCCTAAAGCTCCGGCTATGTCAATCTTGCTCTTGTCAAATCCGGTTTCTGTTAAAACTTTCAGGACATCTTTAAGGGCATCAATGCGGTTATCTCTGTCAAGCTGATTAAACTCATTAAGTATGGGCTTAATCGCCCAAAGAAAAGCGTTGTCAAATCCAAATAAATCCTTTAAAGTATTAGCAACTAGTTCGGGATTTTCGTCGATTATCTCAATTAGAATTATTGAAAGCTCGTCTTTGAATTTTTCAAGTCCTTCGGATGTTAATTCATCAGAGAAGCCTTCCCCAATAGAAATCTCCATTACAGCCATCATGGCAATGGCAGCTTCATACTTTCTGTCCGGTGGAAGCTTATTCATCTTTTCAACAATGATGTTAACAATCTTAGCAAGATTTCCTTCCTCTCCTTGAGGTTGGAGCCCGTGATCATTGAGCATGAAAATCATGTCATGAAACGCACCAGGGTTTTTTACTGTCGCTTCAGGAGTCTTGACAAAAGTTACGTGATTTCCAGGCATTGGGTGCTTTTCGCCTTGCTGATGCACATAGTCGTTTTCTCCGTAGAATCCGTACATCTTGCCCGTTTGGGAATCGTAGAACCCCTGCCCCCTATCCCTTTTGGCGCGTTCAATCACTTCTTCGGAAAAACCTTGCCCATCAAATGAGTAGCATCTTTTGATGTTCTCTGCGCCGCTTGCGAACAATGCCACATACATGGCGTTGTTTCCGCCTTGGGAGTGCCCGGTGACGTACAGGTCTCGCTTTGCCTTTCCTACTTCCTTCATCGTTTTCTCGAAGTAATCTTTTGCGTATACCTGGATATCAGAGTCTTCGCCATAGCCAATCGCTGCGGCGTTGTATGTCCAGTTGCCGTGTCCTGTGCCTCGATAAGCTACGTATACATCTCCATCGCCAGACACAAACGTTGCCGCATACATCCCGCCATCCTTTCGATCAGTCCCATATCCGTCATTAACCCAGCTGTTGTCAGCCATTCTCATTTCGCCGATTGCCGGATTATTCTTGATGATTTCCGTAAGCCTGTCTTTTATGCTTTGTTGGGATTCATTGCTTACAGTTAGGCCGTCCACCAGTTCTCTAACGGTAGGGCTGTTTGAGGGGTCTGTGCCTGGCGGCGGGATGACGTACACTAGCTCATCCAGCACTGCGCTTATTTCTGCGCTTTGGTCGTATGCCATCTCAATTCCCCTCGTTCCAGTCTATCTTTATGGCGCCTGACGAGTTGGAGATGTTGCAGCCAAAGCTATCATATTTATGGGAGACAAATTCTCCCACTGTTGCCCAATTGTCTAAGAAGTCGCTGTCTTTGATCACTGACAGGCTCAACAGGTATCTCGCTCCGCTTTCAGCAATCAGCTCAGCCAGCTCTTGCGCCTGCTCCTTGCCACTAAAGCTTCCCTCTCCAACTACTATTGTGGCTGTCAAAGCAGATGTCCTGTCTGCCAGGTACTCTGAGAAGCTGGCATCGGCAGGGAGGCTCGCTGACTGGCAGCTCAATTCTGGTGCGCTAATGACCTTTGCGTTGCCAAAAACAGAGGTTGCGCAGCCAAGGATGAAATTCTTTGTGTCATTCCAATACTTCACCGCCAAGAAGCCATCACTGAATATCTTGTTGGTTTCCCTGTATTTGTCCACTTGCGTCGCAACCTGAAAGCCAGGGTAGCCTTCCGCTTCGGCCAAGAATGTATAGGCGGAGTTAGCCGCTCCCGCTCCCCATGGGCCATAGTACGTGAACTTTATGCCGTACTTTTGCCTCATGTGCTCAAGCGCTTCGTCCCTGGCATTTGCGCCAGCGCTTCCAGATCCGCTTGCCATGCAGCCATACCCCCCTCCCATAAGCAGCGCTAAAAACAATATCGCCAATAACGTTCTTTTTGTCACTATGTTTCCTCCAGCTTGCCGATAGATCGGCATGAATCTTATGTGCATGTTATTTATATTTCATATCGCAAAATTTAATTAAAAGATGCCAGATGCCCAATATTATAGGGCAAATCGACAAAGCCTCGTGAACGGGCTTTAGCTTTGCTTGTCTCTGGCTGAACATTGGGCAAACGCTATCTGGTGCCATTACGGAATTTGGGGATATGCTCTTACTTGAAGATTTCTGAAATCGGCATGTTGAGCATCTCGAGCATCTCATCTTCTGCGTAGTTTATAACAACTGCGTCCCTCAAGAAATTTACGTACTGGTTGATAACATAATAGTACGTTTCGATGTACTTGCTGGAGAAATCGTCATAAACCCCGATAGATGCATCGGATGCTTTGCCTGTCAACAAGATTCCCAAGCTATCGATGGTCGCTTTGGTTCTTTCAAGGAGCGACATGAGTTTTGTGTTGTCAGTTTCAAGCTTAGACGCAATTCTGAGCACCTCTTCGAGGTTAATCTTTATGCTAACGGATGCCGCTATATGAAATCCCTCCTAGTTTGCCATCTTCTGGACTTCCGGTCTACCACCGCATTCGTAGTTTCCGGCTTGCTGATCGAGAGTCTGCGCGGATACGATCATGCCTTCTGCCACAGCTTGGAGTTCTGCTGTGAAGCCATTGATCTGCTCTACGAACGCAAGGTTGTCAGGGGCTTCCCAAGCCGCTCCCATGGTGCTGGCCGTATTGAGAAGGCTCTTGTAGATTTCTGTGTATTCTTTTGACAGCTCTTGGAGCGTCGTAGACGCCTTGCGGAGCTCTTTAGCATAATCAGTTGTTGCCCCCATTTTATTTCCTCCAGATTTAAACCTACCCGAACTTTTCCGGCGCCTCGGATTTAATTTTGGGATATGCTCTTAGGCAGATGAATGTTTCGAGAGAAGACAGTGATTTCGTTGCGCTAATGTTTTCGCTCAATTAACATTAATTTCTGGTTCTTCTGTCGTTCCCGATTCTTCTGACTTTATTGGCTAGGAGGATCTATTTGATGATTCTGCCGTAACAACTATCGGACAAATAAACGCAAATGGCTTAAACACAAGGTTTGTTCGCCGCATCGGCCTTTAGAGCATATCCCAAAATTAATTTTATGGCTACCAAAGTCACGTGTTAAAGCATCGTGATGACTTTTACTGCGCCAATTTTTGAATTTTGGGATATGCTCTTAGTCAAAGCCTTGGTTTTAGGGCCTTGCTGGAGTTCTTACGGCAGAATCATTGGATTAGCTCTTGAGCATTGGGCAAACGATATCCGGTGCCATTACGGAATTTGGGGATATGCACTTACTTGAAGTTGTCTGAAAGCGATGTGTTGATCGTCTCGACTTCTCCGTAGTTCTCAACAACAATCCTCAAGAACTTGACGTACTGGTCGATAGTAGCTTGGTACGCTCCGAAGTACTTGTTGGAGAACTCGTTATAAGCCCCGATAGATGCTTCGGATGCTTTGCCTGTCCACGAGCTTGCCAAGCTATCGAAGGTCGCTGTGGTTCTTTCAAGGAGCGACTTGAGCTCATTGTTGTCAGTTTCAAGCTTAGACGCAATGTTGAGCACCTCTTGGGTGTTAATCGTTATGCCTGCTTCAGCCATATGAAATCCCTCCTAGTTTTGCATGTTTTTGATTTGCACTATGTGGGCATCGACCACGGTTTCGTAGTTTCCGCCTTGCTGATCGAGAGTCTTCGCGGATGCGGCAATGTGTTCTGCCATAGCTTGGAGTTCTGCTGCGAAGCCATTGATCTGATCTACGAACGCGCGGTTGTCAGGGGAATCCCAAGCCGCTCCCATGGTGCTGGCCGTATTGAGAAGTCTCTTGTAGATTTCTGTGTATTCTTCTGACAGCGCTATGAGCGTCGTAGACGCCTTGTGGAGCTCACCAGTATTAACAGTTGTTGTACCCATTTTATTTCCTCCAGATTTATGCCTTTGAGCGAAATATACGTTTTCACTTAGGCAGATGATTGTTTGCGAGCGAAGACAGTGATTTCGTAGTGCTAATGTTTTCGCTCAAAATCTATGTGTGCATCCCAAAATTCAAACTCGAAATGCTTTATAAAGAATTCCGGGATGATGATGCCAACTTTAATTTTGGTTATTCTGTCGTTCCAAGCTCTTTTGACGTTACGCATCAAATTATCATTTTTATATTTGCTTTGGTTTGCCCTAGAACGCGGGCACGATTCCCTTTGATTCCATGGCGTGCCCTTACTTCTTCAAGCCTTTACTTCAAACTTTTACTCCAAGCCTTTACTTCGGGCCTTCTATCTCCGATACGAAATTCTTATTCTTCGTAACTCACATTGATATCCCTGAGGAACTTGACGTACTGGTCAAGAAGGACTTGGTAAGAGTTAAAGTAATTTTCGGAGAACTCTTCGAAATACGAGATAGTTTTTTTGGCTTCTTCTCCCGTCCACAAATCCTCCAAGTCATGTATGACTACTATGGTTTTTTCAAGTAGATACCTGAGTTCTGCGTTATCATTTTCGATCTGCCTCGCATGCGCAAGCAACGGGTCGACGATAAACTTCATATGACATCTCTCCTAGGTCGCCTATCTTTCGAGCAGCTTTGCAGCTTTGGGCCTGCAAATTGAGATCCTGCGAGTTCTTGAAAGCTCTTGCAGGATGCATTGATTTCTTCGGAAAGTCTCTTGAATTCTTTAGATATGTCGCGGCAACGTTCCGAGTTAGGAACTACGCTCATTCAAATTACCTTCCTAATTTGCCAGTGAGTGAAAAGGATTGCGCGTTCATTCTCTGGATGCGCAAAAACAAGGACTTCGCTATCCACATGCCTTCGCTCGTTTATAAGTTTTTTCAAACAAGCGTCAACTTCGAAGCGTTTCGTATCCCTGCGTCCTGAATCGTTATTTCCCGCTTGTATGGCAAACCTGAAGCCGCGTTAAGCAGGACTGTATCTGGCGTTGATTTGAAGCTTTCTCCATAGAGCTGCTCTGCCAGCCTTGCAAGAAGCACTGTAACCTCGCCTATGGTCTTTCCGCAAGGCAGAAAAGCGTCAAAATGCTTGCCTGCCGCAGGCAGGTTTATGCTTGCGAGATACTTTTTCAACCAGCTCACTCCGATTGCAGAAATTTAGCCAAACGGCGTTTTTTCGCAAGAGTCGTAAAATTATGATTATTTTAATTCTTTTTTGCCAGCTCACTCCGATTCCAGAAACTTAACCAAAACGGCGGTTGAGTTTATGACAGAGAAACCGAACCCGACTGGCAGTTCTTGTGTGTACTCCGTAGGCTTCTTTGAAATTGTAAACTTGTACTGAGAGTTGATTCCTGACCCAACCCAGAGGCCAGTGGTTGCCTTGGCATGGATAGTGTTCCACTTGTCGATTGCGTGGTTGCGCATTTTGCCTGAGCTTTCAGCGACTACATAATAGACGCCATAGGCTTCCGCGTTTTTCTCCATTGCCATCATCAGCCTGTTTACATGGCTGTCGTCCGCGGCGCCCATTTCAGCCGCAGGAATCTTCACGAGTTCAAGCGAGGCCTTTAGAAGCGACATTGATTGTATAATCACAAGCACCTTTTCAAATGTTGGCGGTTTCTTGCCCTCTTTCAGCTTGTCTTTGTATTCGTTGTTTCTTGTGAGGCAAAGACTAAAAAGCTCTTTCACAACGGATACCAAGCTTTCAGGCGTAGTGTAAGCCTCAAGTTTCCCGGAGCTTTTAAGCGGCTTGTCAGCTGACGGCTGCAAAACAATAGTCCTTATGCCCAAGCGGGAAGATGCCATGGTCGCAAGGCATCTGGTGAAATCAAGCCACTCCTGGTTTAGCGACATGATAAGCGTTACTGGCGTTGCGAAGTTCCAGGACAATATGTCAAGCGTTGCCTTTTCAACGGCTATAGGCACTTTTGCGATATCTGCCACTGAAACTCTGGAGGCCAAGAACTCCTCTGTCACTTTCTCAGGAAGCACAGGAATCCGCCTTGCGGCAGCGCCTGGATATTTGCTGGACAGATGCTTCGAGAAGCGCTTGAAGAAAGCATTTGGAGGATCTTCTTTTGTCGCTCGGGCGGTTTGGAACTCTACCACTTTTCTTCCATCAAGCCTTACCAATCCTCTGCCTTTGAGCATTTCAGGAGTCAAGCCTTCCGTCTTTCCGACAACGCTGGAGTACTCATCAGCACTGTTTAGCTGGAGGCAGTACAGGTTCTTGAAGTTTTGAAGAATTTGGAGCTTTACGTTGTTAATCCCGGTGCAAGCAAGGAGAAACGTGATTCCATATTTGGGGCCCTCTCTAGAGAGGAATGCTATCTCTGGCAAAGAGGCTTCGTAGATCTCAGAAAACGCCGCATAGTTGTTTATTATAACCAAGATGCTTGGCTCCGGCTTTTCGGCGGACGCGTTGTATTGGGCAAGCGTTCCCCCAAACTTGGACAGAATCTTTTTTCTTGTTGAAACCTTTCCCACCATGAGCTTAAGCAGGTTTACGACTTTCTCTGACTCATGGGACAGTATGACATCCCCTACATGAGGCGCGTCGGAGAACGCTGTCAAAGTTTCCTGGTCAAAGTCCAGGATATAAATGTTTGACTCGTCTGGAAAGTGATCCTTGGCCAATGAGTAGCAGACTGCTTCAATGAACATCAACTTGCCGCTTCCTTGGGATCCGTAAACTATCGTGTTTCCGCTTGAGACTGGTACTGTCAAAACCCCTTGGGATTGGGTGCCGGGGTCATCATACATCCCCGCAACAGGATCTAGCTTGTACTTGACTATTTCCCGGGACTTGGACAGATCGTCCACAAATATGCTGGGCGGAATCGGGTCAAGCCACATCTTCCAGGTTTTGATTCCCTCTTCCTTGCATGACTTCTTTATATAATTGATCACAGTGTCCAGCTGCTTTTCCGGATTGGCCACATGCGCAAACCGGTTCGTGTTCGCTTGCGCTACTGGATGCCCGTTGGTGTCAATGACCGTGATCGCGTCATCTCTGTCTTTGACTGTTTTCTGCGATGGATAGTAAGGAGCGCCCGCCCAGGCGGACTGCCCGGCTTCATATATTTCATCGATTCCAACTCGAAGGAAGAACTTGCCCGATCCTTGAAGCATCGCGGCGTCAGGGTGCCCTAGCATCGCATTGCTGTCTGCTGTGTCTTGGACTTTCAGGCAGACCCTGAATCGGCTGTTGCTGTTTATCTGATCGTCAACCACGCCCTCGGGCTTCTGTGTAGCAAGTATCAAGTGAACCCCCAAGCTTCGCCCTACTCTGGACGCGCTTGTAAGCTCGGTCATAAATTCGCCCTGCTCCTTCTTCAGCTCAGCGAACTCATCGGATATGATAATCAAATGCGGCAAGGGCTCTCTAACCTTTCCCTCGCGGTACAGCTTCTGGTACTTGTAAATGTCTATGTTGCTGGTGTGGCTAGCGCTGGAGGCGTTTTCAAAGATCCGCTCGCGCCTGTGAAGCTCGCTTTTAAGAGACGCCAGAGACCTTTTTATTCCGTTGCCGTCCAGGTTTGTTATTATGCCAGCGGTATGCGGTATGTTTTCAAAAGGCTTCGCCATTCCACCGCCCTTGTAGTCAATGAGTATGAAGGCTACCTCATAAGGGTGAAATGACACCGCCAATGAAAGAATGTAAGCCATGATAAATTCGCTTTTTCCGGATCCAGTCATGCCCGCCACCAGCCCGTGAGGGCCATGGGCCTTTTCGTGAAGGTTCAGGTTCAGCAAGTCTCCGTGGGAATCGACTCCAACGGGCACCGCAAGGGATTCGGTCGGATCATGGGAGGCCCAGCTTTCAAGCAGGTTCAGGTGCTCAATCATTCCAAGGTCAATCATCTCAAAAAACGTATACTTGCTGGGAAGGCTGTATGTAGACCGCGATGGCACAGAGTTGTTCGCAAGAACTGCAGCGATTCTGTCGTAATCTATGTTGTTTAGTTCATCCAGGTTGAAGGTCATTGGCTGACCGCTGCCTTCACCTATCAGGGTCAGGCTTCCGCTTGCCCCTACCTCGACAACAGCTGAGCATTCCTTCGGCAGGTCAACAAGACTTTCAAACATTGATAATACGGAAAACTTTATGTTTTTCTTGCAGTCAAGAACTCGCCTAACCACTTCAGTCTTTGCCGCCAGATCTTTGTCCAGGCATATTATTACATAGTATGGGTTCTCGTCTTCAAGCTTGCTTTCGGACATTTCCTTGCGCGTTTCAAATATGCCGCCAAGAACGCTTGACAGCTCTTTGGACTCCGCGTAATTCGTCGCTATGTATCTTACGGTTTTGTCGTCTGAGAAGACATGGGGCAGCCACCAGCAGAAGTCAAGCTCTTCTATATCCTTTTCTCCAAGCACCAGGCACAGCTTCACCTCGTCATAGCAGTGCCGCCCCGCTATCTGCAGGATCAAGCTTTTGGCCAAGGGCATCCTGTCCGTCCTGGTTGCCGCAATGCCGCTAACAAACCTTTCCACTACAGACAGGCAAATGGGAACCTTTGAAAGCCACCACTTGGTTTCAGAGAAGTGCAGCATAAGCTCAACTAACTCATCTTTTGCGACCGCAAACTTTCTCTCTTGCTTCTTTATGTCAGCATTCAAGGGAAGGCTTCCAGAACCCAGCCTGAGGGTCAAAAAGTCTGAGTGCTTTGGCGTCCTCTCCCAGATCAAAGGAGATGGCGCCAGAATCCGGCTTGCAAGCGCAGACGATGGCTCGTCATTTCTCCTGAGCAAATTTTCCTGGCGGTTCATCTCTTGATTCACCCGCTCAACCAGCTCAGCGATATAGTCTTTGTATGCCCTCTGCCGCAAGTCTTCTTTCTTTTCCTTCATATTTCTCTGGTATCTCTTTGTGATCATCGGCCACATCATTGTCCCAAGCAGCATGCTTACGCTCATGACGATAGAAGGCATTGCTGATCCAATGTCGCCCCTGCCTAACGCTGAAGCCACAGCAAATCCTCCGCTTGCAAGGCTTGCCATGCCCATTGTCATAGCTGGGCCAATTGCCATGATCATAGGAAGCTCTTCAGCGTCAGGCTTTGACGGAGGAGGGTCCACCTTTAGATCCAGCGTCACAATTTCCTGCTTGATCCTGGGTGCCCTGCGGTAGAAGTCCTCTGGAGGATCCTCAAAGTCATCGTCCTCGCGAACCTTGAACTTGAAGGGAGCATGGCGCTCTACCAGCTGACTGTCCTGCACTGTCACATCCCCGTCAGGGTTGTTCAGGAATATGGCCCGGTTTGTTACTATTATCTGCAGCCCCATGACATATATGACATCGCCAGGCCTTAGGCTGCCGCTTTCGAGCTTCTTGCCATTTACGTAAGTTCCATTCCTGCTTCTGATATCCTTGATGAATATGCGGGAAGGCGTAATCTCTAGCTCAGCCTGGTCATTTGACACGAGAGTGCATTTTCTCCAGATGCTCGAACTGCTCTTTCTTCCTATCCTAAGCACCGCTGTGTCTTTTGCCAGCTCATACCCCTGGTACGTCTTGCGGTCATCTGTCAAGGGCTCAACATAAAGAGCGCATCTCATAGAACTGGATATTTCGACTATCGTATACAGGTTGTACGGCAATATCAGGGCGGTTGGAACAGATTTATCATGATCTCCAACAAGCGCGAATCCTCGGCTTGGCTTCAGGATCCATTGGCCAGCTCCCCCGCCGGATCCCCGAGACCCCTCCGCATATGCGACAGCCGCCATTTTGCCGTCCTTGTTTCTCCATTTTATTTCATACTGCCCAGCGCATTTCTCAGGCAGCGCCTGGGAAGTGATTTCATGGTCAGTCAGGAGGGTAAGTTTCATCGTTTTCTCCAATGCGCTTAGAGCATATCCCAAAATTAAATCAATGGCTTGAAAAAGTCACGCGTTAAAGCATCGCGATGACTTTTTCGGCGCCTTAACGGAATTTTGGGATATGCACTCAGAAAATCTGACGTTTGCCATTGCGAATAACGCTTGATTTATGACTCTTTATGACTTAAAATGCTATTTCAATAAATTTTACATCCGATTTTCAAGACATCCCCGCCCGCAAGCCAAATCCTTGCGGGCGATTTTTTATATTAGGGCTCGGAAAATCCGCGTTGAAGCCTTGGCAAGATTTTTCCCTCGCCCGTGCAGCAAGTTCGTGCCATCAACTAAATGTATCATCAGACGCGCTGATCCATTGTATATTCGCAATATCAATGCTTACATCTTTTCCGAATTTTATATTGTCTCCAACTGATATAAACCTAGGTTCCGTCACTTGCTCATTGTTTAGCCAAGTTTCAGTGCTCTTGCTCAAATGTTCCAAAGTCACCTTGCCGTCTTTCGCAACAAGCCTGCACTGCTCCCTGGAAATCTCAGTACCGTCAAACCTGACGTCGCAGGTGCTTGATCTTCCAAGCAACAGGACATCCTTAAATTTCGGCGTCGAAACTCTGTGAGCCTCTTTCAAAGTCACAAGGCAAAGCTTTACTGTTGATCTCGCGCGCCTTTCAGCCTCGCCCGCGCCAGGCACTAATGTGCTATCTCCAGAAAGATCCCTCTTTTTAGGGATGGTGACTTCATCATCAATACCACGGGTTCTTGAGCCTCCTGGCGAGTGGACATCGTATACGCTGTCTGGCGGATCAAGCACTGTCCTGGGATCATCTTCGTTGAACATTCTTTTGCCTGAGCCTCTTCCGTATAAGCCTTCAGTGGACTCGTGGCCGTCATAGGCTGAACTGCGGCCAGATGACCCACCATCTCCAGAGCCGCCTGAACTGCGGCTAGATGACCCGCCATCAAAGCCGCCTGAACCGCGACCGGATGACCCGCCATCAAAGCCGCCTGAACTGCGGCTGGATGACCCGCCTCCGCCGCTGTGCCTTCCCCCAGGAGTTTCCAATGTATCATCGTAATCGATTTCACTGCGGTAAGGATCCGCGCCTGGATTCCTGTATGGGCCTCGGTCAATAGGCTTGGCTTCTCTCTCACGGGCCACCACATCAATAATATACTTTGCGGACAATCCCAAGCACGCGATTCCAGCCACAATAAAGACAATAAGCGCCGGAAGCGACTTGGATCCCAGGGGCAGCTTTGTCTCTTCTTCAGTCTTCTGAGAGAGAAACTCAACTTTGGCATTGACAAGCCCCTGTGAAGCTCCCGCTGCCAATGCGACCTGCGCGCTGCCAAGAATGACAGCGGATGTTAAAATGGTTAGCAATAAAAATTTGATTCGCATGACTGTCTCCATAGCTCTTGGCTAAGGCCTGCCATGCTTGCCTACAGCAAGCCTTGCTCTTTTTCGAGTTAATTTCAAACGTATGTTCGAGACTAGTTGCCGCATGCGCGCCTTTTTCTTGCGTCGCAAGAAGGCGTCTGCCAGTCCACATCCATCGCGGGCCGAGAACATTTAGTGCATCTTCCCAAACATTAAAGGATTTTCACTATTCGCATATTCATGCCCCTGCGAGGTTGGAAAAGTTGCAACTCTATCTTACCACTTCCCCTGCGTCTCTCTGTAATTTTGATATTCCTGTCGTGTCTTAGTGCATAAACCAAAATTCCGAAATGGCGCCGAAAAAGTCATTCCATAATTGCTGAAGCGACGGCGTTGGATATCGTTTGCCCAATGTTCAAGGTCAAATCGCCAAAGGCAGCAAACTTGCGCGGCTTTTCCGAGCCCCATAAATTTTAGGATATGCTCTTGTTGTGATTATTAACATTTGTCAAGATATATTCTAGCGTATGAGTGAAGAATGCAATAAAATCAGGCGAAATCAAACGCGCTGGCGCATCTTTGAATTCGAGCTGGAAAGCGATGTTAAAGGCAAACAACCAATCTCATGCTTGCAAAACCCATGATAAGTCGCAAGCGTTGAAACATTGGCGCATATCCGCTAGAGAGGACGTCAATCTGAATCCCCAAAAGAGAATACGAAATCAGTTCCGCTTTTAGTGCAAAGGCGCATATCCCAACTGTCTGCATCCAAAATCCGCTGCAACTCAAGCTTGTTATGCCTCTATCAACTAGGCTTGGCCGTTGCGCCTCGACTATTCCCAAGTACGCTTTATTCAGGACATCTGCGCCATATCAAGAGCGTATCCCAATAATATTTTAGATCATCGCTTTTTTGAAAATCGGGGTATGCATTATAGCAGTTCAAGCCGTTTGGTGTCGAAAAGTGGCCAAAAAAGGCATTTGACATTTATTGAATTTATACGAGAGCATTTTATCAAATTAATTATAAAACATCTGAGGCCTTAAGTCAAACTAATTTTGATATCTTTTTGTGCAATGCTTGGCGCTTGTTGAGTTAATGAGCGTTAAACCTTGGAGCGTTTTCCTAAGAGAAAGCGGAGATTTAGGCTTTCTTGCGCACTAAAGAATTAAATAATTAATTATTCTCGCGATGTCCTACAAGACGCTTGTCTGAAGCGCAAGAGACATGGCGCTTACAATGCAACTGATCTCCCATGGGGCTGGGCGCAGTCCCAGCCCCATGGATGGTTTTGGGGTTTGGGGTTTGGGGTTTGGTTTTAGGTTTTTGGTTTTTGGTTCTTAGGTTCTTTGTTTTTGATCTTTTGTTTTTTTTCTTTAGCAACGCGGGCTCGCGCTCGCAGTGCCTAATCAAACGGCCTCTAAGCGCCTTACGGACTTTCTTGAAATCAATATAGAATTCTCTTATCGTTGCCAGCCTCGGTGCATATCCCACAATTGACCCGCCGCGCTAAACCATAAGATTCCCTGCCCCCGTCACTCCATATTTCTAGGCATATTTGCCAACTGGCAACACCAAAACGAAGAATTTATTGCGCAACATTACTTCTTGACTTTTCGGGCTAACGGGCTCATAATTAATATAATAGATATACATATAGTATGCTTTAGATCAGCTTGCTGAACAAGTACAGCTTGCTGAACAAGTTCAGCTAACTGAACATGAAAGGAGAAATCCATGCCAAGAGATTATTCCGGCATACGCGAAAGCCGCCCGAACACATTCACCGACCTGGGTGGCCAAAGCGAGGAAATAACCGAAGGTTTCAACAAGGTCTGCCTGAAGGCGGCTGACAGAACGTTTAGCCAAGGGTTGCAGTGCCAGCAGATCAACAGCATCTCAGCTTTGCTTTCGCTGGGATCGTCGGCGTTTGTCGTTCACTCGCCACAGGGGTGCGCTGGATGCTTGAGCATGTTCTCAGACATGTACAGGGTTGGCCAGGCCCACAGAGGAGTAAGCCTTATCAAGAGCCCTCGGGTGATAGTGACCAACCTGGACACGAACGACGTTATCCACGGCGGAGAGGGAAAGCTGGTTGAGGCCATAAAACTGGCAAGCGACCGCTACAATCCGGAGATCATATTTGTGTTCACCTCATGCGCGTCCGGGATAATCGGAGATGATGTGGACGCGATTGTTCTGGAGCAGCAGGCAAAGTATGACTCGATTCTGGTTCCGGTGCACTGCGACGGATTCAAGTCCAAGATTTGCGCGTCGGGGTTTGACGCGGCCTTTATAGCGATCCAGAACTATCTTTTGCCGAAGGAGCCGCAGGTCAAGCAAAAGGGTTTGGTAAACCTCTTCGCTCCAGTATCCATCAGCTACAAGGATCAGCTGGAGATTGAGCGGATGCTTGGGCTATTGGGAGTGGAGGTAAACTACATCCCGTTCTACTCATCCCTTTCGAAGATACGGCGGATAACGTCAGCTGAGGCTTCCACTTCCATATGCAAAGTTTTCGCTGACGAGTTCATGAAGACATTGGATGAGGACTACGGGATACCTTTCGCGCACACAGTCATGCCTATAGGGGTGCGAAACACCGACAAGTGGTTCCTTGGGATAGCGGAGCTATTGGGCAAAGGGGATTTGGCGAGAGAGTACATCGAAAAAGAGAGAGCTCGAGTGCTTCCGCAACTAGCTAGCATTCGCGAGCGCTTGCAAGGCAAGCGGGTTTTCATCTGCGGAGGGACAGGACGCTCTTTTGCGGCGGCCGCTTTGATCGACGACTTTGGCATGGAGCTGGTAGGGCTTGAGACTCCGACCTATGATCTGGACGCGCAGATAGATGTCGAGTACCTCAACGGCATACACGGAGACTATGTGATAGACGTGGCTAACATGCAGCCCTTCGAGCAGGTTAACCTGGTAAACAGGCTGAAGCCTGACGTATTCATTGGAGTTCCGTCCTGGTCCGCCAGATTCGGGATACCTACAACCCACGTGCTAGATCCCAAGAGGGCTACAATGGGATATGACGGGATACTGTTTCTTGGCAACAAGATAGCGGAGCAGGTTTCAAACCCTGGCTTTAACAAGAAGCTGTCGCAATACGCAAGGCTGCCCTACAAGAAGTCATGGTATGAGCAGGACGCGTTCCAATTCATCAAGGGGGTCGGCGAGTGATGTCTAAGATAGTGGAGATGCCGCGAGCGTCATGCGTATTAGGCGGGCTTAACGCTGTGCTTACGTCATTGCAGAATGTCAGCCCCATTTATCACTCAGGGCCTGGGTGCTGCATGCAGACAACAGCAGGAGTGTCCGGCCAAGCAGGGCTTCGGGGTTCCAGCTTTCTAGCCAGCGTTTCTCTGCCCTGCTCAAACATGCTGGAGCGTGAAGTTGTATTTGGCGGAGAGCAGAAGCTGAGGGACGAGATCGACGGATCCCTTGAGATCATTGACGCTGACGCTTACTTTGTCTTGACTGGATGCACTGCCGGGATAATAGGAGACGACGTGGCGGCAGTCACTGCAGAGTACAGAAACAAAGGGCTTCCTGTCTATCCCATTGAAACCCCGGGGTTTGCCGGAGACACTCTGCTGGGATACGAAACCGCTTTCGACTCGTTTATCGAATACATCGCAGAATCGCAACCCCGCCAGGCCAATCTTGTTAACCTTTTGGGCGTCGTTCCGCAACACGACCCATACTGGTTTGGAACATTGGAAGAGCTTACGCGCATTCTCAACAAGCTAGGCCTGGAGGTAAACTCATTCTTTACCCAGCGGCAGGGAATTGAGACCGTGAAGCGCTCTGGATCCGCCGCCCTGAACATTATAGTCAGCCCTTGGCTTCTCAAAGGCGCCGCTTCCAAGTATGAAGAGAAATTTGGGATACCCAGCATTAGATTTAACGGCGTCCCATATGGCGCCACCCAGACAGCGGAATTCATCCGCGGAGTCGGAGAGGCCCTGGATCTAGACAAAACTTTGGTTGAGTCTGTAATCGAAGAAGAGAACATCTACGTATATGGGCTCTTCGAGACGATTATCGGCGCTCTGAGCTGGAAAAAGTTCGTAGTTGCGGCTGACGCCGCAACCGCCATATCAATAACCAGGTTTCTGGCAGACGACTTCAGCTTCACCCCAGTAGCCGTCATCATTACAGAGCCGATCTGGAGCTCTTCCGACAAGGATCGAATCACCAAGGCTCTTTCTTCTCTGGAATACGCCAAGCCTCCTATCATATCCTTCCTTGTTGACCATTACGACATCAGGCAGGAAATCAAAAAGCACGACTTTACCCTTCTAATCGGAAGCTCCCTGGAGGATGAAGTTGCCCGAGAGCTGGGGGTTCAGCTGAACCGGCTTGCCTTTCCGATTTCGGATCAGCTGATAATTAACAGAACCTACGCTGGGTACAGAGGCTGCTTGACTTTGGTTGAGGATTTGTACAACAACCTGTAGGACGAGGAGCGGAAGCGCAAGCTTTCGCTCCATGAGTGAATGTCGAAACATTGATAAACTTTGAAAAGAAAGGCCCGCCGGTTTACCGGCGGGCCTTTCTGCCCTATATCTTTGCTTTTTAAAAACCCTACAGGATTAGCCTAGACAGTCCCGCCGAATAAATCTCTTCCAAAATCTTCAGCCCTCCATGGTATCCAGCTACAGAGCTGTTTATGATCACTTTTTCTATAATAGGAGAAGCGAGGTTGACGAAGTTTCCCCTGAGCTCATTGGCCAGGGATTTGTCCCAGCTGGCCCCTATGATAAGCGGGAACCCATTGAAATCAGCCTCTTTGATCCTGTTGTGAATGTCGTAGCCGTCAGTGAGAAACTGAACGTCGGCCTTTATGCCGTAGTTCAGTGATTCGAACTCATTTCGGATCTTCTCTTGGTACTGTTCCGGGGTTCGGTCTGTCACGTACTGGGTTGTAGGGAACATTCCGATGTCGTTAACCAGGAACTTTGTAAAGGCCAAGGCATACTGGGCATCGCCTATGACTACGAACCTCTTCGAGAGAATTCGCATTTCCAGGAACAGATCGGCGTAGCGCTCTATGAAGTAGTAGTACTCGTTTTCGAACTCGTCTGTAACTTTTGTTACTAGAGACGGATCCAGCTTTGCGAATTCTCCTACCGCTTTGAGAAACTTCGTTGACTCGAAAGCGCCTATTGGCAAGACCGGGTAATGCAAAAGAGGAGTCTGGTACTTTTCGCTTAGGAATTCGGCGGCTTCAAGCCCTACCCAAGGGGAAACCAGGAGGTTGAACTCGGCGTAGGGAACGTTCTTTAGAGAAGGTATTCCTCTGCCATACCCGAATATGGTGTTAGGCGTAAGTCCAAGGGATGCGACAAGCCTTTCCAGCTCTCTCAGGTTGCCATGCCAATACGGGTCGGCCTGGGGAGCTGACGCAAATATGTTTATCAGGCCTTTGCGCTTCTCGGACTGCTTGATCTCAGGCAGGTACTGGTCAAAGATCGCTTTCAGCGCCCAACCATGCCCTTCCAGGTTATTGCCTTTGAACCCTGGGGTATTCGCGTATACTACCGGACTTCCGTTTTTTCTGAATCCGGATACCACTTCTCCGATGTCATCGCCTATGAGCTCAGACGTGCAGCCGGTAAGAACTACAAATAGCTGGGCGTCTATCACTTTCAGGGCATTGTCGATGGTGCTTCGAAGTTTGTCTGCTCCGCCAAAAACAACTTCCCTTTCGCTCACTGACGAGCATGGGAAAAGCAAAGGCGAAAACTTTCCCGAGCTTCCCGCAAACGCGCTCAGCTTCGCGGCGCATCCTGGACCCGCATGCAATATCGGGATCGCGCCTGGGATCGACTGAATTGTATTCATTGAGCCAAGCGCGCAGCTGTAGCGCGGCTGGTCGAGTACTCGAGCCATAAGTTCCTCCTGTGGCTGTTTCTTGTCCGCCAACGGCGGGGTTGGCATATCCCAAAATTCCGCAAGTGGTGCATAAAATCAATTTTGGGATATGCTTTTAATGCATATCCTGCCGGAAAAATCCTGGCGAATGCTTCAACTAGTTTGCTCGGGCTTCTGCGAGCAAACATCCGGATTTTTCAGGCACCTCGGATATAATTTTGGGATATGCTTTTAGATTTCTACGGGTTCAAGAGCTTTTTCTGCTTGAGCTTCGTTTGTTTCACTCTCTTTTGTTTCAGGCTTTTCTTCTTCTTCTAACTTTTGCTCAAACAGCGCATTGCTTTGCTGGCTATACCACCAATCCGTATACGGCAGCTTCACTCTAGCCGCCAGGTTTTTCTCGAAGCTCCGGTTTACCAGGTTGTCTCTGATGGTCTTGGCGAAGTTCAGAGTCCCTTTGTATCCGAATATCAGGTATTCATCGGCCACAAAGACGCTTGTCACGCCTTGCTTGATTGCCCAGACGGTAGTGCCCGGATGGCGGGAGAAGTAGAGATCTGGCTTGTAGCGGTTCAGGATGTTTACGATCTCAAAGTTTTGCTGATCCGCGACTGACAGCGTTATGTTGGAGGATGATGTTTTATTCAGGTAATCCAAGGCTGGAGGGAGCTTGCCGTTGTCATACTGGTGATCCAGGTGCCAGGCGGCCGCATGCACCACTTTTATTCCAAGCTCTTGGAGGACTCTTGCCACCTCGTATGTGTATCCAGGCCCCATGCCGATTACGGCGGTGTGCCCTTCGATCTCTTTCTTCAGTTCCAAGATCTGTGGCAGGTATTTTTCTCTCTCTTCGCGGAGCACTTCCTCTGCCGCTTCCTCCCGGTCTACGAGTTTTGCGATCTCGCGGTACCAGGCTTCGAATCCAGCCATGCCCATTGGGTTGATCGTTCTAACGTAAGGGACGCCGTACAGCTCTTCCAACCCATTTCCGATGTAAGTGCCAAGGGTGCCGCAGATGCAGACTGTGGCAAGGGACTCTGACAGATGGGAGAGCTCTTCCACTGTGCTATTGGAATACAGAAGCTGTGGCGTTACGTCCAGCCTTGCGAATAGCTCAGTTATCTGCTTGCGCTCGCTTTCGAAGAAGTTCTTGAAATTTACGACTCTTCTCTTTTCCTTGGGCGGCTTCACTATATGCTGAAGCACTGCGTGATCCGCTATGTCAAACCCGGAAGCCCAGATGCGGGACTTAAATCCCTCGCAATGGACCGATGCGACAGGTATTCCCAGCTCTTCGCTTATCTCATCAACTATGCTGTCCACGTCTTCGCCAATGACGCCAGCGACGCAGGAGCTGGCTACAAAAATGGCATTGGGGTGGTATTGCTCGAAAGCTCTGTATATCAAGGCGCGGACGCTATCAATGGCGCCGAAAACGGTATCCGCTTCCGACAGGTCTGTGCCCACGCACTTGGTGTCAAATGTCTGGTTGATGTTTCTGGCCAGCTGATCGCCCAGCACGTTAGTGAATGACTGACACCCTGCTGGGGCATGCCACACGAGCGCAACGTCTCGTATGGATCCCAGAAGCCCCATGGCGCAGCCGGACAGGCAAAGGCTGGACTGGGAAAAGCAGCGATCAGAGTTTCTCAAGGATCCGCATTCAACTTTCTCCATCAAGTCGCCAATGGTGCCGGAATAGCCAGTGATTGAGCCAAGGCGGTTTTCTCGGGTAGGAACGGCTGAAGTATTGAGGTTGATCTTCATAGTTTGCTCCTTAGTGCATATCCCAAAACCCTGGCATTCGCGATGGATAGCGTTTGCCCAATGTTCATGGCTAATCGCCAAAGGCATGCGATGCTTTTACTCGAGGCTTTGGGATATGCTTTTAGTGCATATCCCAAAATTCCTTCAGTGGCGCTTTAACGCGTGACTTTCGCAAGCCATAAAATTAATTTTGGGATATGCTTTTAGTGCTGGCGAGTGGATGCTCGCCAGCATAAAATCTTATTATAAATCCTTATTTCTCGCGGCCAACCGATCTCGCTGCCTTTTTTCATGCAGGACGATCTTGGCTATCGCAGGAAGGATTTCTCCCTGCAAATCAAAAGAGGCGATGCCAGCGCCCACCAGTTGGCGCAGCCAGTGAGGGCCGATTTTGGCTGTCAGGATATACTTTGCGCCCTCCAGGGCGCTAATCGAAAAGTCCGGATTAGCGCCGCCTGGTATGGTTTCGATCCCCAAAATCTTGCCGTCATCGCTTACATCATAGATCGTGAGGGTTTTGGCTTTTCCGAAATGCTCGTCGATACTAATTCCGTCATTAGTTGACACAGCTATTTTCACGATTAAGAACCCTTTCCCTGGCATTGGGTAGATTAAAGAGCATATCCCAAAATTAATCTTAGGGCTTGGAAAAATCCGCGTTGAAGCCTTCGCAGGATTTTTCCTGCGCCAATTGCGGAATTTTGGGATATGCACTAAATAGGCTTAGCAAGTAGGAGCCCGCGCCTCTCAAGAACGCGGTGACCGCTATCGCAAGCCAAACCCCGTTTTGCCTAAGCTCGGTCTTGGACAGGGTAAAAGCCAGGATTACCCGCAAAATATTGGTGAGCGTGCTGCTGACAGCTGGGGTCATGGTTTTGCCGTAGCCCCGGAATACGCTGTTGCCTACGCCCTCAAGGCAAGCCGCCATCTGGCACAAGGAAAATATCTTTAGGTATTGGGAGCCCATTTCGATAACCGCTGGCTCATTGGGAACAAACAGTTTGAAGAAAAGGCGGTTGAACAGGAGAAGGTTGGCGGTGGTCAAGACGCCCCAGATTCCCATGAACAGAGTGGAGATCCAAAAGCCCCTGCGTATTCTATCGTGCCGACCCGCCCCGTAATTTTGCCCAATGAACGCTGACAGGGCTGTCGAGAACCCGCCAGCAACAAAGTAAGAAAACTGGTCTATCTGGTTGCCGATCCGTTGGGTGGCCATGGCTTCATATCCGAAAGAAGCGACAATGCGAGAAACAAGCATTACGCAGGAGACAAATATCAAAAGCTCCAGCGCTAGGGGGTAGGCCCAATGAAATATGCTCTTGAGTTTTTCCTTTTCGATCCTGCCAAAGAACTTGGCTTTTGAAACCGCTGGATGTTTGTAGCGCTTTAGCGCTATAAGCATGACAGTGGCTTCTATGGCCACAGAGACTGTTGTGGCGATAGACGCTCCAGCGATCCCCAGATTTAAGGTGAATATGGCAATCGGATCAAGAACCGCGTTTAGCGCAAGCGTGCATCCGGTTATGATAAACGGGGTCTTGGAGTTGCCTGAAGCGTTAAAGATAGAAGCGGCTGTCTGGGTCAAATATCTCAATCCTAGCGCCGGGGCCGCTATCGCCAGGTATGTTATGGCGTCTCGTTTTACGCCTTCATCAGTTATGTTAAAGAAGCCGATCAGGCCGTTTCTAAAGAAAAAGAAAGCAAGGCACGTGATCGAGCCAAGCACTAGAGACAGCGTCAAAGAAGCCTTGACATAGCCCTTGACGTCGCCATTAGATCCGATGTTTTGTGAAACCCCTATCTGCGCTCCAGTAGATCCAAACAGCTGCAATGTCATGGCCAGCCACCCAAGGGTGCCTATAACGCCAGCAGACGCGACGGCGGCGCTTGAGAGTCGGCCAAGCCATGCCATGTCCACGAAGCTATACATCATTTGCGTCAGATTTATGGCCATCGCTGGAAGAGACATCTTGATCAGCTTAATTCCTATAGGGCCTGAGGTCAGATCGTACTTTTGAGCGCTTTGCATGTTCTAAAGTTCAAAAAGCGGGGTGCTGAGGTAATGGACACCCGAATCAGCCAACAAGGCTACAATCCTCTTTCCTGCGTTTTCTGGCCTCTTCGCCAGCTGGATCGCTGTGTATAGCGCCGCTCCTGAGGATTCTCCAACAAGGATGCCCTCGTGCTTTGCGGCTGCCCTAGCGGCGTCATAAGCGTCTGGAGCTTCTACATCAATCAGCTCATCCCAGAGCTTGCCTTTGTCACGCAAGAGCGGTGCGATAAAGGGAACCCCGGAAATCGGATGCACTCCCAAAAGCTCAGGCTGCTCTGGGGCTTGGTTTTCGAAGGGGCGAGAGTTCACGCCTGGCTGGTACGCCACAATTTGTATTTCAGGATTCTTCTCTTTCAGGTAGCCGCCAGCGCCTAGTATGGTACCTCCTGTTCCAGCTCCAGTGACAAAAAAGTCAATTTTGCCATCAGTGTCTTCCCAGATCTCTGGACCAGTTGTCCTGTAATGCGCCTTCGGGTTGTCAAGGCTCTCCATTTGGTTCGTGGCGAACGCGTTTAGCGCCACCGATCCTTCCTCAAGGAGCTTGCCGAAGGCCTTCATTGCGTCCCCGCCATACTCAGCCACGAGTTCAAACAGGCGAGGGTTTGTGAAGATCGTTTCATAGTCCGCGCCAAAAGCTTTGAGAATCTGCTTGTTCTCATTGCTTGCAGAATCCTGCAGGTAGGCGTGGAACTTGTAGCCCTTCGCGGCCGCGACAGCCGCTAGGCTTATGCTTGTGTTCCCGCTGGATAGATCGATGATCGTTCCGCCTGGCTTCAGATCGCCTCTCTCTTCAGCCCCTTCAACCATTGACAGCGCTATGCGCTCCTTGACGTTTTGCGTTGGGTTGAAGAACTCCAGCTTTACTACGATTTCGGCGTTAAGCCCGTACTCTTTCTCCAGCCTATTCAGCCTAACAAGCGGCGTCTTTCCGATCAGCTCGGTTATGTTGCTAAAAATTCTGCTCATAAGTTTGCTCCTTTGGGTTGCTAACGCATTTTTTTCGCGCAGCATATATTTATCCGCAAAGTGCCTATCATGTTTTCACGTAAGGACTGCGGGGGTGATTGATGGGATGGATAAAGGAACGGTATGACTTGGAATTTTCTTATCGTTAGCAGGAGCGGCCCGACTGGGTTCTGAGGCGGGCACCCGATCATCAGTTTAGGAAAAGGATTGCGCAACGCATCCGCCTGACTTGCGGTTTTCTTTAGATCATTGGCTTGCTTTGAATTTCATATTATTCATATAGTTCTTATATGATATAATTGTAGATCCATTGATCCAGACTGTCAAGAGGTAATAATATACGAATATTCTCTTGTTAGGCTTATCCAGCTTGGCTATACTGCTTTATAAAAATTTAAGCAGAGTAAAAAAGTGCGGTATTGTTGAAAGCGAGGATGTTTATTAAATCAAAATCATTTAGACTTATACCGGGTTTGATAGGCAAAGCTTATGATCTCTTGATTTTTTAGTCTATCGCTTTTCGCTCACATTTGGAAATATAGACAAGCAAGGCTGTCCGAGCTTTTGAGAAGCGATATGTTTTTGTCTTTTGGGGATGAGATGAAGGCTGGATGGGAGCATATTTGGTTTTTATTGGTTTGAAATCTTTGTTCAAGCATTGGACATAGTTAAGTAAGTTGGATTAAGTTGGATTAAGTTGGGTTAAATCATCTGATGAATCTGCTTGTAAATTTACTATTCCAGCACTTTGCTTCTCAAGAGCTCCCCACACTTCCACATCCACATTCCCCCACCCCGCTATCGCCTCGCTTTCCTCTTGATTTCCAAATCCAGCTCTAATTAAAACATCTACCCAAATCATCTTGACATACTGGATCCCTGATAATATCACTATACCAAAGCCCTGATATATGATATACTCTGAATATGAGCGTCAAGTTATAGCAGTGTGCGAAATGAACCGCAACGCATGACTCATGAGCGTTTCGCTCTTGAATATATCTAAGGATTCTGCCGTAAGAACTCCATCAAGGCTCTAAAACCAAGGCTTTGACTAAAGGCTGATGCGTTGCGCAAATCTTGTGTTTACGCCATTTGCGTCTATTGGTCCGACGGTTGTTACATCAGAATCATCTAAGAGAATGCCCTGTTTCCCAAGAGCGGCGGATAGCGTCTGCCCTGTTTCTGCAAGCGCTAAAATTAAAAGGCTTTAGCGCCGCAAATTTATTTTTATAGGCACCAATTCGAATTCTCAAGCAAGACTGTCAGGAAAGGGGATTTTTCCTTGTCCTTCATTGAGAAATACGATAAAGGCGTGTGGACCATAGAATCGCTGATAGGCGAAGGCGGCTTCGGGAAGGTTTACAAAATCTCAAAAGAAGAGTATGGCTGCAAGTACTTCGCGGCCTTGAAGGTCATACCCGTGCCGCAGACAAGCTCTGAGGTGAGCCACTTGATGGCCGAGGGCTTGAAAGGGGAGTCGCTTCAGGCATACATTGGCGAAATGGTCGAAGACATAATGAAAGAAATAAGGTTTGTCCAGGAATTCGAGGGAACGGCAAACATCATAAGCTATGAAGACCACAAGATACTTGAGAACGATGAAATGCCTGGATACTCCATTCTTTTGCGGATGGAGCTTTTGGACAGCCTTGAGAAGGTAGCCCTTGAAAGAAAGCTAACCGAAGATGACACTGTGCGGCTTGGCATTGACATCTGCCGGGCGCTTGAGCTTTTGGCCAGAAACGACACAATACACCGAGACGTGAAGCCGGACAACATATTCCTTTCAAAGCACGGAGACTACAAGCTTGGAGACTTCGGGATAGCGAGGCAGATTGAGCGGACAATGTCGGGTTTGTCCAAGAAGGGAACCCTAACCTTCATGGCCCCTGAGGTATTCAAAAGCCTTGAGTACGGCGCGTCTGTTGACCTTTACTCTCTTGGGCTTGTCATGCACAGGATCCTGAACAACGGAAGGATGCCCTTTCTTCCGCTTAACGCAAAAAGGCTCACCCCATCTGACAGAGAAGAAGCCTTAAACAAGCGCATGAGCGGTTTGCCGATCCCTCCGCCAGCGTTCGCGTCTCCAGATCTTTCCGCTATCATTTTGAAGGCTTGCGCTTATGATCGAAAAAACAGGTTCAGGACAGCCGCAGACATGAGAGAAGCCCTTGAGTCGTACAAGCGGGTAGATGTTGTTGCGGCACCTTTGGCCAAGCCAATTGTAAAAGCAAAGGCAGAATCTAAGGCAGTTGCGGTAGCAAAGGCTAAGGCTGATGCTAAGCCGGTTGTGGATGCAAAGGGCAAGGCGGAAGCTAAGCCAGTTGTAGATGCAAAGGGTAAGGCAGAAGCAAAGGCTAAGGCGGAAGCTAAGCCTGTTGTGGTTGCAAAGGCCAAGGCGGATGCTAAGCCTGTTGTGGATGCAAAGGGTAAGGCAGATCTTAAGCCTGTTGTGGATGCAAAGGCTAAGGCAGAATCCAAGCCGGTTGTGGAATCAAAGGCTAAGGCAGAAGCAAAGCCGGTTGTGGATGCAAAAGCTAAGGCTGAACCTAAGCCGGTTGTGGATACAAAGGGCAAGGCGGAAGCTAAGCCTGTTGTAGAAGCAAAGGGTAAGGCAGAACCTAAGCCGGTTGTGGTTGCAAAGGCCAAGGCAGAACCTAAGCCGGTTGTGGTTGCAAAGGCTAAAGCGGTGCCTGAGATCAAGCCGACTCCTGCGGCAAAACCAGTGCTTGAGACAAAGATAGTTGCTGAGCTTAAGTTGGTGCCGGGGCTAAAGTCTAAAGCGGTGCCAGTGGCTAAGAAAGCGCCTGAAGCCAAGGCGATTACGGATCCTAAGGCGGTATCTGAGGTTAAGCCAGCGTCAGAATCTAAGCCTCTGTCCGAGAGCAAGCCAGCGCTTGAGTCTAAGGCGGTTCCTGCTCCTGAGATTAAATTGGCACCTGAAGCTAAACCAGAGCCTGAATCTAAGGCAGTTTCGGAGCCCGAGCCTGTGCTTGAAAGTATACCTGTGATTGAGTCCACGCCGGATCCTGAAGTCAAAGCGGTGCCTGAAGCTGAGGCGATACCTGAATCCGAGGCAGTGCCTGAATCCGATCTAGCGTTGGAATCTGCGCCAGCGCCTGAGGTTAAGGATGTGCCTGAAGCTAAGGCTGTGCCAGAGTCTAAGACAGCACCCGTTTTCGAAGACGGTTTGGCGCTTGAAGCTGAACCGGAGGCTGAAATAGAGCCTGAGGCTGAGGCAAGTCCAGCCGACGCGGCCCCCGCCCTGGCGTCTGCAGACCCAATACCGGACGCGTCAGCCCTTGGCGGCAGAAAATGGGCTTTCGCAAAACTGTTTGACCTGCCAAAGCGCCTGATCGCGTCGGCGTCATCCGTACGGTCAAAAGCGTCCGGCATTCTCTCTTGGTTTGCGGCCCTTATGCAGGAGCGAAAAGCTCTTTTCATCGCTCTCATATGCCTGTCATTGATATCAAGCGTTACTCTTGCAATCATTGCCATTTCTTTGCCAAGGACAGGGGGCATATCTATCGTCGAAGCGAATGAGGATCTGCCAACGCCAAGCGCTTCTTTGGAACCGGATGAAGAAAAGGAAGAAGAGGCTGCTCCATCCTCAACGCCGGATCCTGTTCTTGTTAATCCCGCTAAAACCATTTTATATATAGCAGAGGGCGAACTCTTTCCGGCAAAGTCGCAAAGCCAAAACATATTCTTTGGGCATTGGGGAGATTACGAGCACAGCGATTGGTTTGGGGACGCCACAAGCTCCATATTCACTAGCGGAATCGGCATGCTTTCTGACAATTTCGCATTAGAAAACACTTGGATTGAGTACGTGATCCCGCAAGGCTTTTCCTATTTTCAAGCCGCCATAGGCGTGGACAATAACTGGCGAGGAACCGAAGAGTACGGGACTTCGACGTTTAAGGTTTTTATTGATGGTGAAGAAAAATATTCTATTGAATACAGCAAGGCTGATATTGCGAAAGAGATCCTGATCGACCTGGGGAGCGACAGCAAGGGCAAACTCTTGAGGCTTGCAGTCGAATATTTAGCGGGTTCTAGTGGAACCCATGCGGCTTACTGGGGCAACCCCCGCTTTGTTTCAGACGAAACCGAGCTTTATGCAGTGCATGAGTCGGAGGGCAACGACACGCCTTCTACCGCTAACGCCATAAAACTCAACAGCATGGTCATCGGAAACCTGCGCAAGCCCTATGATTCTGGCGAAAAAGACTGGTATGAGTTCACGTTGGATACCGCAGGGTTTGTAGGCGTGGATCTGTTCACCGAATTCATAGACTCTACTGAATCCTACTGGAACTACCGAATAATAAATTACAAAAGTCCTGAATCTTCTGGCTTTCTGCTAGACGAATACATATTAGGGAATGAATCATTTTCTCACAGTTACCCCATGCTTCTAAAGCCGGGCAAGTACTACTTTGACATGGAATCATCCAATCTTTGGTCTAACAGCGAATACAAGTTCAGGCTTAACTTTTACCCCAACTACACCTGCGAAAGGGTTATAGAAAATGGGCTTTATGTAATCCAATCAGCCGTAGACAGCACAAAGGTCATTGACTGCCCCAAAGCGAGCATGGCTGACGAAGCCAGGATGGTTATGTACTCCTCCCGCAACGGCAACAAGAATCAGCAGTTATTCGTTACATATAACAACGGCTATTACGGTCTGGAATTCAACCATTCTCTAAAGAGCATGGATGTTCCAAATGGCACCATGGATATTGGAGGCGGCCTCATTCAGAACAAAAAGCAATCCATCCCAAGCCAGGACTGGCTTATTCTGCCCGCCAAGAATGGATGCTACTATATTGTGTCCAGGATAAACGGCGCATATTTAACCGCTTCCACTCTTGAGGATGGGGCGCAGCTCGTGCTGGCCCAGCCTGACCAATCTGAGCGTCAAATGTTTAAATTTAGCCCGGTATCAAGGTAAGACTTTTGGTTTCAAAAAAGCCCGGCCAGCTTTAAGCCGGGTTTTTTTGAAATCTTACGAAAATATATTCGAATTGGCGCCAAATTTCGCGATTAATCTCTTTTTAACTTGACATTCCGACAGAGCCGTATTATGATATTAGGCGATCAAGATTTTTCGTCTCGATTTATACATACACGCGAGTCATCGTTGGCCAGCCAACAATGGTTGCCTTTTTTTAGCGACCGAAAACGCTACAAATTTACTTTACGCTCAAGGCGTTGGCTGCTCAACTCGCAAGGGCATATCCCAAAATTTATTTCTGGGCACCGGAAAAGCCACGCAAGTTCGCTCGCAGTAATTTGGGGATATGCTCTTAGTATGCGCCCCTTGCGTATCCCCAAATAATTATTGGGCTTGCAAAAGTCGATAATAGGGATATACACACACCGCTCACAAGCTGAGCCATGCAGGAGAGAAAACACCTATGAAAATCACAACCGATTTCGTCAACAACAGCATTTCATCCATCTTCATCATGGAGAAGTCTTTGTTCAAAACTTCTCCAAGCTCGCCCCATGAGATAGAGATTCTGGCTGAGCTTCAGAAGTCCTGGATAAACAATGACTCCCTTTCCCCAGAAAAGGCAGAGAACAAAGTCACTCTCTACGATCCGCTCTACAGCTACTATCGGGAAAACGGCATACCGCCAAGTGCGCTGGATCTCTGTGAAAAGGGCGAGCTGCAAAGGCTTCGCGCATTTGCCGAGAAAGACGGAGGAACGCTAACGCTCTTGGAAGGCGGGCACAGCGCTCACGGCAAAATGTCTGAGGTTCAGTTCAACCAGGTTTTGCCGCTTCTTAAAGATATCGTATTCTCGCCCTCGTTGGCAGAGTCGATAAGCGCTCTCTTTTGCAACACGGAATTGGGCCAGTGGCTTGGCCGAGGCAATGGGATCAAGCTTCCTATTATCGAGCGCAAGAGGCTGCACAACCAGTGCTCCTACTTGAGCCCTACGATGCAGTATGTGCTGACTGCCATACTCCTCATAGGGACGCATGGAGGCAAGCCCCCTGCCAATGTCAAGCTCGATCCGGCAATCCTCTCCAACATACGCCGCTTCAACGAGGCTTTAGCCAATGAAGAGACCTTTCCTGTCGCCTTGCTGGCAAAAGGCAAGACGGCCTCAGAAGGCAGCTTCCCTGAGTACCCAACAGACGCATGGCTGGCAAGGTTCTCAGAAACAGGAGCGCTTTTAGGCGTGTACTCCGCCCTTGTCGAAACCCTTGATGTGGTCATGCTCCAGCCTGTGGAGAAAGCCTTTCCGCCACAGACGTTCGCGCTTGAGTTCTGGGATTTCTGGGCTGGATCAAGCGACAAGAACGTTTTGGAGGATTTCGGCTACGCGATTTTGCGCTTTCACCAAATGGTCGAGGAGAGAGGGCTGAAAGAAAAGCCGGATGTTTTATCGAACATAAAGAAAACCATCTCCAAGGACGTGTCTCCTGCGGACAAGCTCTACAGCGAGAATTTCGAAGGCGCCAACCTCAATTACGACTCTGAATCGGCGAAAGCGGACACGAGGCCTTTGGATGAACTGACAGAGGAAGAGAAGATGGATCTCGGGTTAGGCGACAGCAGGCTCGCTCTTTCAACTCGCGCTTGTGACTGTCTGGCCAGAGCGAACATACGCACAATCGGGGATGTTGTTTCGAAGAACATCGACGATCTCAAGGACATCCAAAACCTGGGACAGACGGCAGTAAACGAAGTTGCTGCCAAGGTGAGGGACTTGGGGTTTATGATCGAGGGATCGGATAGCATATGGTAGTTCTTTGTTAGCTACCGGTGATCAGAAAGCGCGGTTTCGCTGGTATCTTTGCTGGCGCAGGAGCGCAGAGCTGCGGTTCTTTAGTTAGTAGAATCGTAGTTAAGTTAAAAGAAGCTAAGTTAGTCAAATCTCATAAAAAACAGCCCTCATCTTTGATGAGGGCTGTTTCGCTTTGAATTGGCGCATATCCCGTCTTGGAATATTCACCTATTTAACGCTAGCTACCACGAAACACATGTGGTTAAGTTCGTCCTCCGGGAACGTGCCGGGGAGGAAGTCAAAATTATATATGAAACCTTCGGCAGGGTAAACGACATAACCGTCCTGATTATGATCAATAGTGTCGTACGGGTCGGCCAGGACAATGACGTCGTCGCCTTCGTACGGCGTCCCCATTGTATCATAGCCGATGATCGTCTGCCAGTGAGCTCCATAGGCGTTCCATCCGACCATGATCGGGTTTCCTGCCGTGATGGTCTCACGAATAAACGACTGAGTGAACTCTGCATCCACATCCTCGCAGTCAAAGGTTGAGAAAGTCTCAAATCCACCTATGCCATCAAATATGTCTATCATTTGGCGAAGGTTTGTCGCTCCAGGGGTCTTGCCCCCTACTGGTTCGTTGCGGCCTTGGCGTTCTCCGCGAAGAGCCGAGAGCGTATCCTCGTTGTTGTCTCCAAGCTTATCAAAATAGTCCAGAACCATGAGCGCGGATGATACGCCGCAACTCCATTCTGACGTCTGCTGCTGAGTCTTGAAGCCTTCGAGGATAGTCAAATGGTCGTTGGACTTTGCGTTGAAGAAGTCCACTTTGTTGAAGTACGGGCTGTCCTTGTGGTCGCCGATTCTCTCATAGCTATCGGAACCGTACTCCTCATCAAGGTTAACTGAGTAAGGGATCTTCATTTCGTCCGAGAAGTTGCCCGCTGGCGGGTTAATCTCAACCCTGCCGTTTTCGGCGTTCCAACCGATCTGGACTCCAAGCGACTCGCTGACCGACCTGACAGGAAGGTAAGTTGTGTCGTTGTAGTTGATCGCCTCAGCAGGATCGCCATTGGCGTCCTTAACATCGAGCTTCTTGCCGTTAACGAAGATCTCCGTTCCGAAAGTTACCTCGATTGCGGTTTTCGTGACCTCCGCAAGCGCCGGAATGCTCGTGAAGAGTATTCCCCCAATTAGGATTCCCGCAACCAAGCCTTGGGCGCGGAGACCCAGCGCGTTTAACGCGCAAAGCATTTTTTTCATTGATTTCCTGCCTTTCTTGTTTATATTATTTGCGGCCTTAGCCGCAGGAATTATTGTAGCGTATGCACCTCAAGATGTCAACAGTTAAATGCGCTTTTTTTGAACAATAATTTCTATCCTTAAATTTCTGGGTTATTCGTTGGTGCCAGCGCCTATAAGCCTTGATTTTACAAGGATTTATGGGGCTGGCAGGCGCTCGGGTTTGATGAGCAGGCGCTCTGATTCTATCAAGAACGATGTGTTTTTACCAAAGAAAATTTTTAGTACGATCATGTTTTTATCTTGTATATTTTTAGAGCTATTCTCATAATTCATTAGAACCAGTGTAATATGCTTGACTTTTACTTGAAAAAGAAAAGTCATAGAATTCGGCCTTTTGTTTTTTATATGGGATTTTGGTGAGCACCGGTTAGACAAGCGAGCGCAGGCAATGGCAGATGGGGATGGATTGACAAGCTTTCGTTATTTTGCTATAATAAAATGGAAATATGATATATTGTTTATAAACATGCCGGTTTTTAGGACTCATAATCGCTATTCACTAATGAGGGGAGAAACACAATGGCTGAGTCTACAGAGCTTGCAAGTCCAGACTTGCAAAACCAAGAAAATCAGGGCTTACATTGCAAAGTCCTGATTGGAGCTGAGCTTTTCTCTTTCGTAAAGGGCGCTCAAAGCCTTGAAAAGCGAGACTCTTACAATGAGCTCATGCCCATCTCGTCAGTACATAATGGATTGAGCCTTTGCAGGGCGAGCGATGAGATTGACAACTCCGATTATGCAGCAAGATCACCATCAAAGACTTAAAATCAAGGCTTTGATGACTGATTTCATAACTCCGCAACCTCAAAGTGAGCGGGAGTTTGCATCAAGTCAATACTAGGGTATAATGATTCAGATAGGCATGCTTGTCCTGTTTGCGTTTGATTAAGCTTGTCATTTATTGAGTTTTAGGTCGTTTTAATAAACTAATCATGAAATAAGGTGAAAGCGTATTGTCAATGGATTTAACGGGTATTACCAATCACAACGAGTACTTTACCAACCACTACTTGACCTCCATTTTTGAGGAAAATGCCAAGGAAACGATATCAGCCTGGAGGGATGCTTCCAGGTCAGGCGCTGAAGACGAGCTGGCGGATGATGACTTTGATCTCTCAGAGAGCAATGACTATAAAGACATCAGCGCCGATGCAAGCAAAGACGATAAGCCGAAAACTCCCTGGGCACTAATGCGCAATAGCGGAAGGCTTTTCGTATCGGTTCAAAAAAGGCAAGCGTTCTCTCGCACTGATTCACAGAATATGTCCTTGATCAAAGAGCTGGCGGACAGCTACCTCAACTCATTGGGTTATCCTCAAGCCGAGCCTTTGGTGGTGCAACAAAGCGACACATTGTCTGTGCCCATCTACCTTGAAATGAAGAAGGCTTCTGGCGCTCCGGCGTTATGGGTGCTGCTTTGCTTCACCAAGGATCAGGACAGCGGTCTGATGGATGAGAAGGCTTTTGACAGTTCTGAATTGGACAAAGATGCCTCAACCACGCCTTTTTTGTCTGAACTATCCATTGAGGATCTCACGACAAAGATATTCTTTGGCACGAGCGAGCCGCCCAGATGGCTTTTGTTCATAGGCATGGACGGAATAGCGCTGGTAGACCGCCTAAAATGGAACGAAAAGCGCTACCTGCACTTCGACTTGGAGATAATCTTCAGCCGCAAGGAAGAGAGTACATTGCAAGCCGTATCGGTTTTCTTGCACAGGGAGTCCCTATGTCCCGACGAGGGATTTTCCCTTATGGACAAGCTGACCGACAACTCTCACCGGCATGCCAATGGCGTTTCCCAAAACCTGAAGTACGCCTTGCGGGAAGCGATAGAACTCTTGGGCAATGAAGTGTTGCATGACCTGGAGTACAACAAGCATATTGATCTTGAAGCGAATCCAGTCGACACCGATCAACTGACAATGGAATGCTTGCGTTACATGTACCGGATGCTGTTTGTCTTATTCATAGAATCCAGGCCCGAGTTGGGTTACGCCCCCATAAAGGCCCGATCCTACATGACCGGCTATTCACTTGAGCATTTGAGGGAAATCGCTGACGAGGCGCGTGAAGACGTCTCTGAGATCGGGGAAGGCTACTACATTCAGGAGACTCTCTCCAAGCAGTTTGACATGATCTACAACGGCTATCCCGATGAAGACAAGAAAGAGCTTGGCAGGGTTTCATTGAAGGAAGCCTTTATAGTCGAACCCCTGAAAGCTCACATATTTGACTCGAAGTATACAAAACTGATAGGCGAGGCTAAACTCAGAAACAAGGTTATGCTTAAGATCATCACATTGATGAGCATTTCGCGCGGCAAGGGCAAAAAGTCCACCAAGGGCCGAATTTCCTACTCAACCCTTGGAATCAACCAAATGGGCGCGGTTTACGAGGCTTTGCTATCATATCGCGGCTTCATAGCCACCGAGACGCTTTACGAGGTCAAAAACAAGAAGGACGAGTTTGACGAGCTCAAAGTTGGATACTTCGTTCCCGAAAGGGAGCTTGAGAATTACGACGAGGATGAGCGCGTTCGGTACGAATCAGGAGAGATGAAAGGCAA
>JAISWZ010000102.1 GCA_031270945.1 Clostridiales bacterium
AAGGAAACCAATAACGCTCTGGATACGCTTATCGTTGCCGTAGGGGAAGGGTATATCGCAGACTACCATTTCCAAAAGGAAGAATACGATTTAGCGGCTTACTGGTATCAGGCCGCCAAAAATGACTATTCCGCAAGCAACCTTGTAAAGGACAGTGAATATGACAAGCGCTTTTCTAAAGGACTTGTGGATAGCTTAATGCGCATGGTATGATTTGGTTGAATAAGCTATTGGCTTATCACTTGATGATGAGGCAAAATTAGTCTATAACAATTCCGAAAGGAATTTGAAACTAATTTATCATGTTTAGATCTACTAGATATTTCAAAGGAATTTGAAGCACATTACCATGAAGACCATGACCAACAATAGTGCGCAAACAGCACGGGGGTCAAGCAAGATGTTACATATTTGGATAGGATATTCAAATTATGACTTATCCGGCGAAGAGTGTAGTTTTCGTCAGACTTTCCAGCCAGAATGGTTTGAAGATCCCTTAGTAATAGAAAGAGGTGTTTGCCGTGCAGGATACACAGGATACAGTCGATGTTACCATAACGCTTGACAGATGGATAAAAGAGGATGCGGAAAAGCTGTTTGAGAATTTGGGGATGAGTTTGTCAACTGCAATCGATAGTTTTGTGCGTGAGGTTTTGCGCCAGGGGAAAATCCCTTTTGAGATTTTTGACCCGTTCTACAGTGACAGGAATCAGGCAGAATTAAGACGGCGAATTGCAGATGTAGAGGCGGGTGGAAATCTGACCATCCATGAGTTAGAGGTTGAGGATGAGGATGAATAAGGTCTGGCGCGACCAGGCATGGGACATAACAAGGACTGCTGGAAAACAGTCCGGTTGGACTGAACACAGCTTATGAGTTTTGAGCGGATTCAAGGACCAAAGCATAAGAAAAGAGCTTTAAAGCCCCAGCATCGTTGATGCTGGGGCTTTTTTGATGTGTTCGCTGTTTGGGGGATTGCGATCAGGCAGGGGTTTTGTTTGCGTGTGCCAGTGCTTGCGCTTGATTATGCTTTGACGAGTATCAATGTTTGCACTTGTAGTTGCTGTTTATTATGTTCAGTTAATCGATTCATGGAATGTCAAGGACGGATATAGTGAAATAAGTTTGAATGTCAAATTAAAATAGTCAAATAGCCCCACTTGTCAGACTTTATTTAAGAAAATTTCGTACTATTAAGCAATGAGAGTTTTTTAAGGGGTTTAGCGAAATGCGAAAAAATATGTTCAGCGCAGAAAGTGATACCAAAGAGCGAATAGAAATGCGCTTTAATTCACACAGAAGGTCGGCTGCTTAACTTGGGTCGTTTTGTAGTTGATTCGTTTAAGAGGTTTATAACTACGATTCTGCAGTAAGAACTCCATCAAGGCCCTAAAATCAAGGTTTTGAATAAAAGCTGATGCGACGGACAAATCTTGTATTTAAGCCATTTACGCATATTTGGCTGGTGGCTGTTGCGGCAGAATCATAACTTCAGAGGGCGGCCAGGCCGCGATTTTATTGCATTGGGCTTGAAAGCTGAGCTTAAGCGTGCCCAGTGTTGAAAAAAAGGAGGGGGTATTAGCAAGGCCGGACTTGGAGAAGGAGGCTTGAAACATGAAAGATGGGGAGATTAAAGCTAAAAAGATTAAAGCGAAAACGATTAAAAAAGTCATTGCGGTACTGGTGATTTGCCTCGTGCCACCTATTATGAACATATTTGGCATTACTGACAAGATTAATAGCGCTATTAATAAAGAGCCTGTCATAGAAGAGGCATCAGAAGAGTGGATGTATGTAGAGCATGTGAAATCAGGAAACGATGGGAACTTGTTTGGGTTTGGGAACACGAAAATCATAAAACATGTAAAGCGCTTTTCTGTTGATACGGCAGTGGATCCGGAAATCGAAATGGAGATCATGAAAGTGTTGTCTGTAGAGTTAGGGATTAGCTACGAAGACATCACTACCGTTGAGGAGATCAATACCATTTTCAACTCCAGGGTAGTCAACAAGGGGGAAACTGCAGTATGCTATACTCGTGTTGAAACCGTGCATTGGAAAGTTGAGGTGGACGGGGTGCCCTATACAGGCCAAGGGATCATAACCCGGGTTTACGCCTTTGTAGTTATCAATGAAGATGGAAAAATAATTGAGGATTCAAGCGGAATTTACGCTCCTGGCGCTCCGGAGCCGATTGGGATGCCACCTGGGTTGAAGCTAGCATGGGATGATGGGATGAACAGCGCCCCAGCGGCGACGCAAACCATGGCCACTGAAGCGTTTGAGTATGGGGGAGAACCAGAACCTATGCCAGTGCCCGAGCTGGAAAGAGAGCAGGACTATATTATTGCCGACAGCGCCAACAAAACCTTGAAGGACAAAGACATCAGCGGCTTGACGACAGCTCAGCTTCGCATAGCCAGGAACGAAATCTACGCAAGGCACGGAAGGATGTTCAAGGATCCACTGCTGAAGACTTACTTTAGCCGGAAGGATTGGTACAACCGAATCTCTACCAAGTACCAGCCTGACGACTTCAGCGCGGACATGCTGTCAAAGGTGGAACACGCCAACGCGGACCTTTTGCTCAAGCGTGAGAACAAACTGCTTGACAACAAAGAGGATGTCATTCCAGCCTCGCTATCCAAGGAGCTTCAGTTTTCTGATGTTGTCTTGACAAACAAGGCCCTTGAGCTTGGCTTGAAGCAATTGTACTCCAAAGCGGGAGTCTCTGATGGATCTTACAACAAGCTCGGAGAGCTGGCGAAGTGCATATCCCAAAATTATTTTTATGGCTTGCGAAAGTCACGCGTAGAAGCAGTGCTTTGACTTTCACTGCGCCACTGAAGGAATTTTGGAATATGCACTCAGAAGAACGCTGACATGATTACTTATGCGATGAAGCAGTTGGATTAGCGGGCGGCAACCTTTGAAGCTTACATAAGAGAGGCGCTGGGTTTGGACAGCAAGATTTGCGAAGAAAGTACACCGCAGATTTATGCGTACGCCCAAACCTAGCGATCATGAGGAAATTTGAAGTATGCATTGTCAATTTGCGGTCATAATAAGTACCTAACCAGGGATAAATAAAGGGATAATTACATGGATAATCGTCATAAAGCCAGAAAACTGTACTCTCCAAGGCTAGAAAGACCTGGGATCCAGCGTTTCCTTGACCAGCGATTTGTTATCCAAAAAGCGATAAGTAAATTATCATTACATGATGTTCGATATTTCGCGAAGAATCAATATTGACTGATCCCGAGATATGAGCTACACTAATATTACAAACGTTTTAGGGAATAGTATGAGTAAAGATGTTGACGCCGCTTGGCGCACATCCCGAATCCCTTAAGAGCGACAGTTTTTTGGGGTCGCTAAGTCGGGATGTGCGCTGGGACGTTGGCAAATAGGCGCTTGCAGGTTGCTTGACTTGCGGAGCGCATGCATCGCTCGCCAGAGAACATCGCTTAAGTGCAAATGGATCCAATTTGTCGTTTATAATATCCAGTTTAACAGCTATTAACATTTTAGTCAAATTTAAATTTTATTCATTAATTTTGTAGCTAAGTTAGGTACTGATGATATTTATAGATGAGGCTTTGTCGTAAAGTGCCGATTCAATTCTCCAAGGCACCAAAACCCTGATTCTATCATGATTTTGCTAACGGAATCGAGGTGATCGCATTTAGTTGTGGTGCCTTGGAATTTTGTGTGCTTTACCACGTTTTTCATAGCGGTTATTTAATGAATTTAGATGTGATGTCAAACGATTCTTTAAACATGAAATCCACGAATGTTTTCTTTTTTTTAGGCTTTAATTCTAGTTCTCCTGCAAGTTTCTTGAAGATCATCTCCGTATTGAACACTGCAAATATATTGTTAAAGTAAACCTCAGGTGCCAAGTTTCCTGCCCGTTCGAGAATTTCGCTGTCGTATACGCCCAATGCGGCACCGATGGCATGGAGGATGTTCACTATAACCTTCCTCAGGGAGTTGAGCTGGTAAGCTCCGCGCTCTTCGGTAGTTTTGCAGTCGTCTTCTTTAAGCGCAACGTCTGCGGTTCTATGAACCAGGTTCTCTACTGCCCAGTGAAACCTGAAATCATAGGCTGCCAGATTTGCGTTCTCGTGGGATGTGATGAGCGTCCGAAATGTCTCTGTCCTTTTTCCATCCCAGTCCACCTTGAGAACATGCTCTAGGCCGCACATCTGAAGATTTTTCCAAACAGCCGCCTTTTTTATTCCCATCAGATCCGGCGTGAAAAAGTAGTGATGGACATAGGTTGTGTACGACTTCTCTTCAAAGGTGGTTATGAGCTTGACGTCATCAGAGAGCAGCTCCACGTCCTCGCCCATGTTCGTGATCCTGATTTTCTTGTCGAACGTGCCCATTATTTCATGATGCAGGCGTTCCTGGTTATCCTTGGACGCAATCGCGTAATGGTCGCCCAAGGCTGTGATGCTGGAGATAGTGTCAATTTGGCAGCTCAGTGAATCCGCTGTGACTGTGACATGTGCTCCATGGTGGGGCGTTTCTTTCAGCAGCTCGGGGCCCGCGGTGATTTCCGAGCGCTTGTCCTCGCTGATCTTGTACTGGGCAACGCAGCCACCGAACAGCGAATGGTAGACGTGCATCACATTCAGCATGCCGTGCCCGCCTGTGCCCCTGTCCTCGCGATCACTATGCCGGTTCACCTTGCCGTCCGCCGCTTCGAGGCACTGGCTCTCGCCTTCGACAAGCTCAGCCGCGTGCGTTATTGCGTACCTGGGGCACCGATATCCTCCAGGCAAGCTGGAGTAGCTGCCGTCCTTGCCTTTCGACGCCCTGGCAATCTTGACTGTGGCGCCTGCGTTGTGAGACTTGAGAGCCGCAATTCCCGCAGGATCCCCCGCGCCGGCCCATGCCGCCAGATGGAGGCGGACCGAGTCGTCGCCCACTTTCACGGCCGCCTGCGAACCCCGTTCAATCACAAGCGTCTTGTTGAGGCCGTTGAAGACAACCGTCAGGAGATCGCCCGGCCCCAGCCCCCCGGCCTTCGCCATGACCTCATCCGGGCTTATGGGGCTCAAGGACTTTGAGACGGCGCTGCAAAGCTCTTCCGCCCCGTCGCCGGAAGCTTCGCCGCAGGACCCTTTATAGGCGAACCCGTGCCTGTTCCGTTCCGGATCCCTGAATAC
>JAISWZ010000308.1 GCA_031270945.1 Clostridiales bacterium
ATCGTTGTCTATGTTTTCTGTGTTTTCGCCAATACGCAATTGGTTGCGCACATTCATATCCCAGTTCTTTTCTTTAAGCACCCCTTTAAGTTCGGCTTCGTCAAAGCCAGGATAAGAAGCGATCGTGCTTCCATCTGAAGATGGCGTAGCATCAACAACTGTCCAGCCATAGTCTTCCAGAAAAATCTCAGTCCACGCGTGGGCGGATTCATCTGTGACGACTGCCTGATATCGTTCATTCTCCCCTAATTCAAACGCGCCAGGCGAAATCATGTATCCAGTGGCATACCGGGCTGGCACCCCGTACAATCGATATAATAGCGTCGCTGTAAGCGCGAAGTGCTGGCAATAGCCATACCCGTTGTCAAAGAGGAAATATTCGGCGATATCCCTATCCAGCGGCGCCCATCCTGGCGTCAATGAATAGGTGGCGTTGCTATGCAGGGTGTAGAGTATAAAAGCCGTTATCTCATTCAAGTCTTCCAGAGGATTTTCTTTGACAAGCGCAGTCAGGCGAGGAAGAAGCTTAGTTGGCACTTGGGTGTAGGGAACTTGGTTCTCCTCGATATAAGCGCGTTGCAACTTTTCGTATATTGCTGCCTCTTCATTATAATCCGTATAATCCGTCAGGATTGCTTCCCAGTTAACATCCATGTCAGCCTGCTCAAAAAAATCGTAATCATATTCATCATATCCCGGATCTCCGGGCGGATCTTGAACCGCACGGCTGTAATAAGGCTCATACCCTGTATAATTGTCTACGAATCGCATAATGTTCAATTGCATGCTGGACTCTGGATGAGTAATGTGATTCAAGGCATAATATATTTTGTCTCCATATTTCGATGCAATTCCAGGTGTATACAAACCAAGTTTTTTCTCTGCATTTGCATACAGCGCAGTATCGTTTGCGGCAATCCATTCGCCGCCAATATATTCTCTGCCTACAAATCCGCGCAAATACAAGGTTTGCTTTGGTTGCCTGTCAGTCTCCACCAGCAAATGCTTTGTGCCAGCTGGATACTGATTTCCCCTGCTAATTTCGCCTCCATCTTCAGATTGCGCGAATTCCTCTGACATTTTTTTGATAGCTCTGACAATAAAGCCTTCTACTGTGTTAACAGCCTTATAGATGCTTTCGTGATAATTTGCCATCAAAATCAAAGCGATTAAAGTTGCCGCAACAAACGAAACAATTGTTATGGCGCTGAGATTCTCCACAAAGTTCTTGGGCGCACGACCTTGCGAAGTAAAGCTTACTTTGTAATCTAGTTTTTCAGCTTCATCGCAATCTCGTTTTTCAGCTTCCTCAAACATCCAATCCCATAACCTATGCCACTGCCCTTTTTGTGTCCTTCTGGGGCCGCATCGATATTTCGAAACATGGCAATCTTTGTAATCTAGTTTTTTATCTTCATCGTAATCTAGTTTTTCATCTTCTTCAAACATCCAATCCCATAACCAATGCCGATGCCACTGCCCTTTTTGTGCCCTTCTGGGGCCGCATCGATATTTCGAAACATGGATAGCCCAAAACCCAAACTGAAATAGGCCCAGCATCACGACTGCCCCGTAGTCTAACTCGATCCCTAGCAGAGGGGTAACTAACATAATAACCGTTATCAAAATATAAGCAATCCAATGCCACTTGTGTGACAACTCACAAAAAAATACAAAGTATAAAAACAAGCATTCCAAAACTATAACTAATAGCGTAATGTCCATTGGTGCCGACGCTTTTGCGCCGAAAAAGCTATTTGCAACATTCGCCATTTGTTGCCAAAATGCGTTCCCAATGAAGCTCACCGCCAAAGCGCCCATGATCACTTCGAGAGAGATCCACCAGAAGAATCTGCGGCTGAGTGAGAAGACGAGCCACATGACAACGCATATCGCCACGGAAACAAGCACCGCAACCTGAACGTTAAAATAAAAATTCTTCAAGGAACTGGCAAACCGCAAAACTCCATACCCGCCTGAGAACATAAACAGAAAGGCGGCTAACGACACTTCACCTTCAGTCTTTTTTCCTTGCCCACCTAGAGCTTTAATGCCAAGCAATAATGAGCCTCCTTTTGTTTTCGAGCGAAAACATCTGTTAAATTCATTTGTGGGGGGACGAAAAGCAATGCAAAATTTACAAAAACGACCTGCCTACCTAAAGGCATATCCCAAAATTAGTTTTTTGCCTGAGCCAAGATTCTCTACCGCCATTTTACATATTTTGGGATACGCCCTAACTAAAGGCCTTTATGTATTTAAAGACAAGTTTTTTCCACCATGACATGCGTTCATAAACATAATCAGCGGTGCGCTGATAAACCTTATTAACAAACTCCTCTTCAGAATCTTCTGTCCCGGCCAAGCTGTATGCGGCTTTGTTGACGATTTCAAGCATCCGTTTTGCGCTTTGCTCTGGCACTGCTGCTATCTCGCCAGCGTATCTCATTGCAAAGTCCTGTTCCGTGCCATCATGTTCCCGCAAAATCCCGCCGTAATGAAGCAAGTCGATAATGTTAGCAAACACTTTAAGGCAGCCAGACGCTCTAAGCTTGCGTAATCGATTGAGTCTTCTGTAGTCAAGAAAAATGGGAAACAGAAGAACTGAGTAAGCCATACAAGAGACAATCGCTAAAAGCAAGTCTCTGTGCTTGTTGAAAAACGCGCGAAAATCAATATCGAAATCCAGAGCAAGCGATTTCGATGCGCTTACCTTCTTTTCTCCGGCATTCACTTGAAGGCTTGGAACATTCATGTCCCAGTTGTTTTTTCTAAGCAATCCGTCAAAATCAGCTACGCCAAAACCGGGATAGGAAGCGACTGTGCTTCCGTCTGCTGATGGCGTTACCTCAACTGGCGTCCAGCCGTAGTCTTCCAGAAAAATCTCAACCCATGCATGGGCGGATTCATCTGTAACAACAGCCTGATATTGCCTAAAATCCCCTAGCTCAAACGCGGCAGGCGAAACCAAGTATCCAGTGGCATACCTGGCAGGCACCCCGTACAAGCGGTATAATAGGGTCGCTGTCAGCGCGAAGTGCTGGCAATAGCCATACCCGTTTTCAAAGAGGAAATATTCAGCGATATCCTGGTTCAGAGGCGCCCAGCCTGGCGTCAATGAATAAGTGGCGTTGCTATGCAGAGTATAGAGTATGAAAGTCGTTATCTCATTCAAGTCTTCCAGCGGGTTTTCTTCGACAAGCGCAGTTAGGCGCGGAAGAATCTCAGTTGGCACTTGGGTGTAGGGCACCTGTATTTGTTCGATATAGGCCCGCTGAATCATGTCGAATTCTTCAGCAAGACCACTGTACTCTGACGGGATTGCGCTCCAGTCAACTGACATGTCGCCTTGCTCATAAAAGGTGTAAGCGTAGCCGAATTCGCCCAGAAATCCCCCGCCGGACTTTCTGTTGCTGTAGTAAGGCGCGTAAGCGTTCTCATAGCCGCCTACACTATGCTGGAAAGCCAATGACATGCTCTTTGGCGAGTCCATGCGAGTCATGAAGTTCAAGAGATAATGCATGCTGTTATAACGGGAAGCCTTTATGCCAGCATCCGCGTCCCAGATAGGGCTTTGTTCCATCAGTTCAAACAGGGTTTCATCGCTTGCGCGAATCCAATCGCCTCCGATGTATTCTCCGCCTCCAAATCCTCGCAAATACAAGGCTTGTTCAGGCTGCCTGTCAGCTTCCAGCTCCAAGTGCTCTACGCCAGACTGATAATGGTTTCCCCTGCTTATTTTGCCGCCAGCAACCAGTTCTGCGGCTTCTCCGGACACTCTGCTGAAAGTTCTGGCGATATAGCCTTCCACCGTGTAAACAGCCTTGAAAATGGCTTCTTGGTAATTTGTCATCAAATTTACGGCGTTCAAAGCCACCGCGCAAAACAAGACAATCGCAATGAAGCTCACTTTCTCCCCAAAAAGCTTAGGAGACTCTCCAGAGGCAAAGCTTATCTTGAAATCGGCTTGTTCTGGATCAAGAAACCTCTG
Source organism: Clostridiales bacterium (assembly GCA_031270945.1). Lineage (GTDB taxonomy): Bacteria > Bacillota > Clostridia > Lachnospirales > WQUN01 > JAISWZ01. Next base: position 3,992 of record JAISWZ010000308.1, read on the forward strand.
AAGGAGTATGCTCACCGCACTTTGAGCGCGTCTTCGAAACGCCGTAACATGCATAACCCAAAACCCAAACTGAAACAGTGTCAGCATCATGATTTCCCCGTAATTTAGCGAAATCCCTGCAAACGGGGAAGCAAGCGTCAATCCCGTTGTCAAAGCGAAAACAATCCAGTGGCACTTGAGCGTCAGCTCAAATATCAGCACAAAGCAAGAAAACAAGCATGCAAAAACTATGACCAGCAACGTAATGTCTATTGGCGCAGACCCATCTGCGCCGGCAAAGCTTTTTGCGACATGCGTCACTTGCTGCCAAATGACGTCCCAAGCCAAGCATGCCGCCAAAGCTCCTACTCCAAGAGAAATCTGCCAGAACAATCTCCGTCTGCGTGAATAGACAAGCCACATGGCAGCGCATATCGCCGCTGAAGCAAGCGCCGCCGCCAGAACGTTATAATAAGTGTTGTTTAAGGAGCTGGCAAACCGCAAAATCCCGTACCCGCCCGAGAGCATAAACAGAAATGCGAAGCCCAGCGCGCCACCTTCATTCCTTTTTTCTTGACCGCCTAGGACTTCAATGCCATGCACTTGGTTAGCCTCCGTAAGTTCGAGAGAACGCATCCGTTCTCTAATAATGTAAGTATTCGCAGTCCTGACATGTTTGGCCCTTAGTTTGTCTAAAGGCATATCCCAAAATCAATTTATGGCTTAAAGTCTGACTTTCTCGCCATTCAACAAATTTTGGGATATGCCCTAGCAAAAGGCCTTTATGTACTTAAAGATTAGTTTTTTTCTCCAAGATATGCGTTGATAAATATAGTCAGCGGTGCGCTGATAGATCTTGATAACGACTTCCTCTTCAGAATCTTCCAGCCCGGATAAGCTATAGGCGGCTTTGTTGACGATTTCAAGCATTTGTTTTGCGCTTTGCTCTGGCACTGCCGCAATCTCGCCAGCGTATCTCATTGCAAAGTCCTGTTCCGTGCCATCATATTCCTGCAAAATCCCTCCATAGTGAAGCAGGTCTATAATGTTTGTAAACACTTTAAGGCAGCCAGACGTTCTTAGCTTGTGCAATCGGCTGAGCCTTCTGTAATCAAGAAAAAAAGGCAACAAAAGAACTGAGTAAGCCATGCAAGAGCCAAGCGCTAAAAACAAGTCTCTGTGCTTGGCGAAAAACGCTCCGAAGTCAATGTCAAAATCCAGAGCAAGCGAGTTTGAAGAGTTTCCCTCACTTTCTCCGATATTAAACTGAAGGCTTGGAATATTAATGTCCCAGTTGTTCTTTCTAAGCAAGCCGTCAAAATCGGCTACGCCAAAGCCGGGATAGGAAGCGACTGTGCTTCCATCTGCTGATGGCGTTGTCTCAACAGGCGTCCAGCCATAGTCTTCCAGAAAGATCTCAACCCAAGCATGCGCGGACCTATCTGTGACAGCAGCGCGATATTGCCCATTCTCCGCTAATTCAAACGCGGTAGGTGAAACCATGTATCCAGTGGCATACCTAGCTGGCACTCCGTACAAGCGGTATAAAAGGGTTGCGGTCAGAGCGAAGTGCTCGCAAAATCCATATCCGTTGTCAAAGAGGAAATACTCGGAAATATCTTGGTTCAGCGGCGCCCAGCCTGGCGTCAACGTATAGGAAGCGTTGCTATGCAGAGTGTAGAGTATAAAGGCCGTTATCTCATTTAAGTCTTTCAGCGGGTTTTCTTCGACAAGCGCAGTCAGGCGGGGAAGAAGCTCAGTTGGCACTTGGGTGTAGGGTTCCTGGATCTGTTCCATGTAATGGCTCTGCAGCTGAGAGTATTCCTCAACGACCTCACTGTGCTCTGGAGGGATTGCTTCCCAATCCACATGCATGTCACCCTGCTCAAAAAACGCGTAAAAGTAGTCGATTCCGCCTACATATCCCGATATGTACTCTCTGGAGCTGTAATAAGGCACATAGGCGTTCTCATAGGTGCCTACGCTATGCCGGAAAGCCATTGTAATGTTTTTTGGCGTTTCTAGATGAGTCATAAGGTTCAAGGTATAAAACATGCTGTAGTACAGAGAAGCCATTCGTTGCGCATCCATGTCCCAATCTGGGTTTTGCTCCATAAGCTTGAACAGGTCTTCATCGCTTGAGCGAATCCAGTTGCCGCCAATATATTCGCCGCCTCCAAATCCGCGCAAGTACACGGTTTGTTCAGGTTGCCTGTCAGCTTCCAGCTCCAAATGCGTTATGCCATTCTGATAATTGTTTCCTCTATTTATTCTGCCCCCAGTAACCGGTTCAGCGGCTTCTCCAGACATTCTGCTGAGGGTTCTGGCGATATAGCCTTCAGTTGTATAAACAGCCCCGAAGAGGCTGTCATGATAGTTTGCCGTCAAATATGCGCCTATCACAGTCGCCGCGCAAAACAAAACAACCGCGATGAGGTTTACCTTCTCCCCAAAGAGCTTGGGTGCCTGGCCTTCGCCTGAACTTAAGCTTATATTGAAGTCTCTTGGCTTTTCAAGCGCAAAGCCTGGCGCGTGGAAAAGCAGCTGCAACTCCCGCAGGACTTTCCCTGCTGTCTTTTTGGTCCCGATTCGAAATTCCGTAACATAAATAGCCCAAAACCCAACCTGGAACAGCGCTAGCATTGTGATTGCCTCGTAATTTAGCGTGATCCCAAGAAACGGAGAAGAAAGCATGAGACCCGTTGTCAAAATGTAAACAAACCAATGGCACTTGAGCGTCAGCTCAAATATCAGCACAAAGTAAGAAAACAAGCATGCAACAACTACGACTAACAGAGTAATGTCCATAGGCGCCAGTCCAGCTATGCCGTAAAGGCTTTTAGCGACATGCGTCGCTTGTTGCCAAAGGGCATCCCAAACCAGGCATGCCGCCAGAGCGCCTGCAAACACTCCAAGGGAAAGCCACGCGAACAGTCTCCGACTGCGTGAAAAAACGAGCCACATGGCAGCGCATATCGTCACTGAAGCAAGAGCCGCAACCAGAGCGTTAAAGTGAGTGTTGTTCAAAGAGTCGGCAAACTGCAGTATTCCATACCCTCCTGAAAGCAAAAACAGAAAGGCAAAGCTCAGCATGCCGCCTTCGTTCTTCTTATCTTGCCCTCCTAGGACTTCAATGCCATACACATATGAGCCTTCTTTCTACTATTATACACTTGCGAGCGCAAGCATCTGTAAAATCGTTACTAAAGGGCCGCATGAACTGCGTTGCTGCTCACGAGCGAAAGCAAATATTTTTTGCTGATGATCACTCATCAGTGCCAACTATGCTTTCGCTCGTGAGTAGAGGCGCAAAAATAGTTTTATGAAGCTTGGACAAGCTTTATTACAATTCAAAACGAGTTTTCGAAATAGCGAGGCTTAGCTACAATTCAAAACGCCTTTTCGAAATAGTGAGGCTCAGCTTTTTCTCCTTGAATTGGTAGATCAGTGCCTTATCCAGAAAAAACTGCAGATTCATATCCAGAGAGAAATAGCGTCCGGTCAAATCAATGCCTGGCAGTTCCTCCCCAGCCTTTGAATAGTCCAGACGGTAGAGTTTTAGCAACATCTCGCGGCACTGGCTGATGTCCTGGATATCCTCATGAAAAATCCGCTTCTGGGTTGGATCAGCCCAATACACGCGCACAGTCGCAACGCGGCGCAGCAATCCCAGCACAAGCGCTGACAGCAATTCAAAAAATGCGCTTCTGCGCGGAAAGCCAGCCGCTCCTGCGCCGCTTAAGTCCGCAAACACTTCCAACAGTGAATCTGTTTCTTTCTCGTATTCCTTAATCCAGAAAACATCAGTCTTCGCGCTCTGGTTCCAATGGATGTGGCGGTTTGAGTCGCCTGTCCTGTACTCCCTGATCTGGCGGATTTCGTTATGGGAGTCCCCTGTGTGCCTTATCGCGTGCTCCTCCGCTGGAGTGTTGTCGTTAAAGTCAAAGGTCGGCAACTCTATGCAAAGAGCATTGTCTCTTGGGAAAACCGCTATTTCCATTTTCTCTGCCATGCGCTTTTTTGCTGAAAATATGGCCAGATAGTCGTACACAAACATTTTCGTCAAAGCCGCGTCAATCAAGCCGCACAAGGGCGGGCTAAACCTAACGCCAAAGAAGCGGTCTCCAGAGATGCCTCCAGCGCAGAGCTTATGCTTGGTTACTTGATCGTCCTGCCGGTACACAAGCTGTAGATTCGCTTCAAACCAGTTGATGGGCAGCTTCCCCTTGTTCAAGATGTGAATGGGCATTTGAATTTCCGTCCCTATCTCCGCAAAACCGCTGTGCTCCGGAAATGAAAGGGTTAATCCGCGCCTCAAATAGCGGGACAGGAAAAACATTATGATGAAAAGAAGGGTTTCTGAGGCGAAAAGAACCAGCAAGGCAAAGTGGTGAAACATTGCGGCCATGTACAGCGTAAAAATGATGAGCGCCGCAAATGCTGCCTTTTTCATTACAGCACCCCCAACGGAGGCTTTCTTACCTCGCGGATAATGCCCTCAACTATTTCCCATTTGCTTGTGTTATCCATCTTGGCCGCCATGTTGGAAGTGACCCTGTGAGTGACAACGTAGGGAAACTGTCCGCAAACGTCATTAGGGGTCACATATTCCCGTCCGCTAAGCCATGCCGCCGATTTGGACATTCTCACCAGCGCATTGGTAGCCCTGGGGCTTGCGCCTCTGTCCAAGCTTGGATGCTTGCGGGTGGCTACCACTAGATTCACTATGTAACTGTATACCTCGTCTTTGATGTAAACATTGTGAATGTCCTTTTGCATTTCCAAAAGCTGCTCCCGCTCAATCACTGGCTCAACCAAGTCCAGTCTGTCCGCGTTTGTTATGGATTTCGCCATGGACAGCTCGCTGTCAAAGTCCGGATACCCCAGAGTCAGCGAGATCATGAACCGGTCTACCTGCGCTTCGGGCAAGCTCTGCGTTCCAGCGTTTCCCAAGGGGTTCTGCGTCGCGATAACCAAAAACGGCTTAGGAACCTCACGGGTAACCCCTTCAACCGACACTTTTCTCTCTTCCATAACCTCCAGCAGAGCCGATTGGGTTTTGGGAGATGTGCGATTGATTTCATCCGCCAGCAGAAGGTTGCAAAACACGCTGCCAGCCTGGTACACAAATTTCTCTTCTTCCTTGCGGTAAATTGAAAAGCCGGTCAGGTCAGAGGGCATGACGTCTGGCGTAAACTGCACCCTCTTGCATTCGAGCTCCATGGCCTTGGAAAAGGCTAGCGCCAGCGTGGTCTTGCCGACACCCGGAATATCTTCAAGCAGGACATGCCCGTTTGCCAGAAATGCCGTCATGATTTCTTCCACGGCTTTTTCCTTGCCCAGTATGACTTTGTTGACTTGCGCTACGGCCTCCCGCGCTTTTTCCACATATTGTCCCAATCATTTGCCTCCTTGGATGCATAGTGCCTCGCAAATATAATTATAGCATAACACCTCGACTTTACTGCAATTCAAGAAGATTAGAAATCCCGGTCACAACTGCGGGCCCAGTTAGCAGCGAGCTAAATGATCTATGCTTACGCTTCATGCAATCACTTCTTTGCTACCAAACTTCGAATATTCTTTTTCATATGTTTTTGCTCTGAACTATAGTCTGCCGCTGGTTTTTTTGAGCCTTGCGCTCAAGCCATTTGCTTTTTTTCGACCAGTGGCGCATCAGAATCCTATGTTTATATCGTCAAAATACTGCCAAGCCCTATGCTGGCTACAAATAAACTGCTTCCCTGCCTATATCTTCTATGCAAGCAAGGCTTTTTGCTTAAGCGTTTAACCTCGCGC
>JAISWZ010000357.1 GCA_031270945.1 Clostridiales bacterium
TCATTCGTGATCTTTTTCGTCGCCTCAATGACAAACGCTTGCCCCTTGACCAGGTTGACCGTTCCGTTATAGCCGTAGTCATCTGGAACGGTGACGGTTATCTGCGAGCCTTCAGGCACTTCAGCATCAGAGTCAACATATCCCAAAACCCGAATCTTCAGCGTGTCGCCAACCACAGCGCCTAGCGCCGACAGCGGCACATCTGCGGCATCATAGTCTTTGGTTCTACCTGATACATAGAGAGACTTTGACCCGCTTCCATCGAACGTCTTGCTTACAACCGTAAAAGTGGGGTTTCCGCCCTTGACAACAGCGCCTAATGTATCATCTTCAAAGTCATAGGCATAGTCAAAGCTTTCGCCAGCTCCAGGATCAGGCGCTTCTCCGGAATCAGTTTCTTCGGATTCATCGCCAGGCTTCACAACGTCAATTTCAATGCTGTCAATGTAGAACGGCACAGTCGCTCCAGCCGAGTTTGTCTGGATTCTGACATTCTTTGAATTTTCATTCGTAATCTCTTTCGTTGCCTCAATGACAAACGCTTGCCCTTTGACCAGATTTACCGTTCCGTTATAGGCGTAGTCGTTCGGAAGAGTGACAGTTATCAGCGAGCCGTCAGGCACGTCAGCATCCGTGTCAACATATCCCAAAACCCGAATCTTCAGCGTGTCGCCAACCACAGCGCCCAGCGCCGACAGCGGCACATCTGCGGCATCATAGTCTTTGGTTCTACCTGATACATAGAGAGACTTTGACCCGCTTCCCTCGAATGACTTTTCTACAACCGAAAGAATGGCGTCTCCGCTTGGTGAAGCAACGCCCTTGTTCCCATTTTCAAAGTCAAGCTTGAAGCTGGCAGGCGCCGGATCGTCATCAGCCAAGGCGCAGTACACGCCAGTAGACAGGACAAGCACAAACGCCATGATCAGTGCCACCAATTTCTTTACAGGAATTTTCACGCAAAATCCCCTTTCTTATGCGCCAGGCACAGCCTGGCGCGTCTTCCCTAAGGCATATCCCTTGCACCAGGCTCAGCCTGGCGCGTCTTCCCTCATATCCTTTGCACCAAGCACAGCCTGGCGCGTCTAGCCCCTAGAGCATATCCCTTGCACCAGGCTCAGCCTGGCCCGTCTTCCCCCTAGGGCATATCCTTCGCCCTGTGACTCGTCTTCCCGTCTTTCTAAACTCATGCTCCTAAACTTCAAACAGCGCTTCTTCTTCCACGCCCAAGCGGATCCCGGCCTTTTTCCCGCCAGGAAGGCCAAGCTCGTAAATTCCCTTGAATCCCTCAAGAATTGCCCATCCCGAGGCATCCGCTACAAGGTCAACCTTTGTGCACCAGTCCCCTTTTATCTTTTTGGCAAGTGCCGCATAGACAGGCTTCTCGCTGTTGTCTTTGCGCAAAAGCCCGCTTGGCGCGCCTAGCCACGCTCCGTCTGCGGGATCCCAGGTAGTGAAGGCTTCAACCAAGGGGTTTTCAAATACGGTCTCCAGCATCTCCAAAGTCTGCACAGCCTGGCGTTCCTCTCCCTCTGGCGTGGTTGGCCAGCTTTCCACCTGCCAGTCGTTCAAGTCTTCAATTTCTTTCGGCATCAGCTCCCCTGATATTATTGTGTTCTCTGTGAAATGCAGAGGAATTCCGAACCTGGAGTATCTGTCCAAGACCTCCAGCACCTTTTCTTTTCCCCAATACCCCTGATGCTGATGTGACTGAAGCCCTATGGCCGAGATTGGAACCCCGGAGTTCAGGCATCCGTCGACCAGTATCTCGTATGACTCGCTCATGTTGAAGTCATTTATCAATAGCTCGGCTTCCGGGTTGGCCCTCTTGGCCGCGCCGAACACTTTCTTGATAAGCCCTACGCGCCCGAGCTCTTTGCATACCCTGGTGACAGCGTTGTCATACTTGTCAAAGTGCGGCATTATCACAGCCTCGTTCAAAACGTCCCACTTGTCTATCAATCCGCGAAACGCGGTTACATCCCTGTCTATCCGACCTTCAAGCTTCTCCATTATCTCGGCGTTGCTGTATTCCATCAGCCATGGGGCGCAAACAGTGTGCCAAACCAAAGGGTGCCCCTTTAGCCTTATTTTCCTGTCAGCCAGCCACTGCGCGCCGCTTCTAGTCTGCTTCTCGTTGGTCTTGCCCTCCACCGGCTCATACCTGCCCAAGTAGAACGGAAGGGTCGCGTAGTTGCAGAGCGAATAGATCTTCTCCAGCCTTTCCAAACTGAACGCCGTCTTGTCATCTCCCAAGGGTTGCCCCTCCGAGTCAAACAAAGTCAGCGCCGGGAACCCTCCGCAACCGAAACGGAACTCGTGGTTTACGAGCTCAGCCCTCACTTGGGCATATGGGTACGGGGTTCCGTCTTTTTTCAAGATCTGAATCCTGGCGCTTGCCTTCCTGTGCTTCAACTTGTCTTCTGGCATGTCCTCATCTCCTGCTATTAAGCTTGTTGATTATGTAACTCTTGCACTTTCTGATCCCCTTAACTCGTTGAGCCCTCGCGCGCCCAAACGCCTTAACTGATGACGCTTCAATGTGGAATTTTCTTATCGTTGCCCGCCTCAGAACCCATCGGGCCGCTCCCGCTAACGATAATAAAATTCTAAAAGGGGCCGTCTCCAGATGAAGCTGCGCGTTCACCTGGCGACGGCGTAAAGCGGCGGCCCCTCTGCAATGACCGCCGTTGTCAAAAAAGCTTCCCTTGAGGCGTAGACTCAAGGAAAGCGGACGCTTTCGAATTTGAATCAAAGCCCGGCCTACCCGATACAGGGGTTGCTGGCTCCTTGATTATATACTCAATCTTTCACAAAAGACATTCCCAAATGTGAGCTATATATATGACTTTTTATCAAGCCCCCCAGCGCCATGGCAGCGCCAACTGAAATGAGCTACAAAGGGCCGCTAACTCTAAATTTAGCTCGCCCGTACGAAAGTTTTTCGAGAGCTTATTTTCTTGAATAAGCTCACATTCATTTGCATTCTATTGCCTTTTAAGTCTTTATAATATTTATTGTAAATTTATGTCGAGATCTTTAATGCCAAACACGGTTTTTGTGTTCAAAAACCGCTTCACAATAATATCCCTCTGTTATATAATTACATTAGGAGCAAGCTCGTCCATTTTGACGTTGCTAATAACTAAGCGCTAGCGGCCAAATAGATAATGGTAAGTTCGCGCTAGCGGTCAATGTGCAATAGCGATCTAAGCGATAGCGGTAAATTCGCGCAGCGTCAAGAAAACCAAAGCGCCAGCGGCGAAGACGCATAGTCTCCAAAGATTTGCCTTTTTAAAGGCTAACAATAAAACTTTCGGTTGGAGTTAAAACATAGCTCTTTTCGATCTCTTGCTAACAACAGCCCAAACCCATTTGGGGTTGTCTCAGAACGCCGTAGCGCATGCGTCAGAGGATAGCCCAGCGCCAGCTCCAACCAGCAATGCTTTGCCTAAGAATCCCCATTTTTCTGGCTTTAAGGAAAGGCTCCAAAGGGAATGCCCAACCATAATCAATGCAGGAAAAGTCCAAATTATTATAGGCTTTCGCGAGCAAGACTTGCTTGCCTAGAGCATCAAGAAAGCCTCATGGACTTCTCCAAGTCATTAGATTTGACAAAATTAAATGGGCCTTTCCCTAATCACCCGAAGCCTTTCTGGCTCCAGAAAAGTTCTCACTCACCCCCTCTTTCATGAACCAAAAACATAGACATCTGCAGGTTTGCCACCGCCGCCAAGCCTGCGGGACGCCCCGCTCAAGCGCCTGATTGCCGCGCCTGCGGCGCCGCGCGTTCAGGCATCGTACACTTAAGGAGCATCCACATGAAAAGACCGGCTTTTCAAGCTAGCTCAGCGTCGGCAGAAGGAATCGAGTTGCATTGCAAGGCTCGCGGCACGGGGTTGCCGCTCCTGTTCATCGCTCCTGCCGGAGGGAATGGTGACGTTTATCTTCAAGCAGCTGACATCCTGTCAAAGACTTACAGGGTCCTGACATATGACAGGCGAGTTGTCGCCGGAAAAACGGACGCAAGAACTTTCGATATCCTGCAGCAGAGCAGGGACGCCTGCGCTGTGCTGTCCCATTTCGGAGTGGAAACAGCCTATGTCGCAGGATCGGGCATCGGTGCCATAATAGCCCTTGCTGTCGCTGCGGAATTTCCTGCGTATGTCCGGGCTGTTGTAGCGCATGAGCCTACCCTGGCCTCCCTTGACAGCAATGGAGCGGAACTCTTCAAGCAATGCGCAGAATTGGCTAAGTTCGAAGGCGCCAAGAAAGCGCTTGAAGCTCTTTTAAAAGGCTCAGAGATTCCCGCATTCAAGCTCAGCCTGGCAGAAAGGCAAGCGAGTTTTTACGCCAGAGCCGAGAGAAGGCAAAAATCCAAGGACAATCCAGAAGACAAGCTTCAAGAGCTCTTAGAGGCATCTACAAGCGTACTGAACCTGAAAGCCGTCAGGGCACCAGCCTATGTGGCTTGCGGACAGTACGCGTTGGGACGGAAAACATGGGTGGCAGGGGTCGCATCAGCAATATCGGGTACGCTATCATGCGAATTAGCAACGTTCCCCGGCCATCACGGCTCTTACATGGACAGGCCCGACGAATGGGCGGCAGCGCTCAGAAAAGCACTACAGAAAAGCAGGATCAAACCCGGCAGGCTAGGCGCTGGGGTTTGAAGAGAAAGGCGCATGAGTTCATGCGCCTTTTTTGTTTTTTTTATATAAGCGCCAGCGCCTCTTGAGCGTCAGCATGTTCTAAGCGTCAGCGCCTCTTGAGCGCCTGCGACTTTCAAGCATCTGCAAATTTCAAGCATCTGCATATTTCAAGCGTCTGCACCTTTTGAGCGCCTACAAATATGCGCTGTGCGCCCCTAACGTGGCACCCAGCGCCCCCAAAAAACCCTCCATCACCCTGTCAGCCACCCCCACTCATCCCGTCCAGCTTGATTTTAATTAACTTTTCTTTTTCGACACATTAATCTGTCTCCTGTCATGTATCAACATTTTCACTTTCAATCAACTTTACAGTACCAAGTTAATACTTGCATCAAAATGCAATATTTTCGATCGTTCATCTTTTTAAGCTTTTACAAGACATTAATAGGCTCTGTTGCTTAATCCGCCAAGCCTTTCACATACTTCGTATTTTTTTCAAAAAACGCTTGACTAATTGTTACGAGAGTGTTAAGATATATTAAGATTTTAAGAGGGCCCCTGAGGGGCCTGCTAAAGCCCAGAGCGCAACCGCACCGACGCGCATCCCGAAGTTTAAAACCCGGATTTGGACAAGCGCCAAACCCGCCGGATGCCGCCAGGGCATATCCCGAAATTAATATCAGGACATGCCCTATGTTTAGCATATACAGGATTTGCTGCCGTATAGTACCGAGCATTAGTGCATATCCCAAAATTATATCCGAGGCGCCGAAAAAATCCGGCGTTAAACATTCGCCAGGATTTTTTCGGCGCCATTTCGGAATTTTGGGATATGCACTAGGATGTGTCCACGCTCGACATCTGGCAATCAGGCAGGCGCTGCGTACCAAGAGTGAGAGCAATATTCTCATCTGGCAGCCCATTGCCTGGACATCTTCCTACGCAGTTCTCTTCTATATCGCTCATCTACACCAGGGCTAAAAAAAGGAGGAGCTAAATTGAAAAAACTTTTGCAATCAGCGTTCATAGCATTGTTTATTTTGTCGCTGACAATAATTGCGCAAGCTGAAGAACTAGCCATTCCGGCTTCAGATGAGACCTCCGTCTCAGCGCAAACTGAAGAAGTTCCCGCTCTAACTGCCTCTGCAGTGTACCAAGAGCCAGCCCCCCAGCAACCTACATACGAAGAGCCCACGCCATCTCCCGAGCCTGCCAAGCGCTACGTCATAGAACTTTCCGGCATAAATTTACGAAAAGGGCCAAGCGTCAACTACGATGTCATAAAGCCTATTGAATACCGATCCCTTTTGTCCTTGCTCGAAGCCGATAGCGGCGCTGACCAACAGTGGAGCCTTGTAGAGTTCGACGGGGACACTGGATACGTAAAACGCGAATACCTAGGAATCGACCAGCCCCCAGAGCCTCCAGAAAAGCCGAAGCCTGCACTCGTAGTTGAGCACCTGACCTGGGGCGAGGTCAAAGGCATCTTCACCATTGGAGTTCCCGCGAAAGTGCTTGATATCCGCTCAGGAGCGGTTTACTACGTGAAAAGCTTCTCAAACGGCAGCCATGCTGACGTTGAGCCAGTGACCAAAGAGGACACCGCCATCATGAAACGTACATACAACAACTCTTGGAACTGGGACGGAAGGCCTGTTTGGGTCACAATCAATGGCCGCACCATAGCCGGCGCCATCAACGGCATGCCTCACGGAGGCGGAGTAAACTCCAGCAACGGCATGAGTGGACAAGTATGCCTCCACTTCTATCAGAGCCGGGTTCACAACGGCAACAGATCCTATGAGCGCCAGCTGCAAGCGGTAGTCCAGGAATCCTGGAACGCCGCTCAATAGACTTAAGTCTTGCTTCCTTCTTATTTAATGCATTTATAAGCACGAAAAGAGCAGTCTGGCGTAGCCAGACTGCTCTTTTCGTGTCTTGGTTTTGGTTTAAAATTGGGACGGCGGGGATTTAGGCCTTTAAGTTAAGGGGGTTAAGAGTCTAAGGGTTTAAGGCTCTCTTTTACGGGCACCCTCTATTCTCTTTCCTGCAAATCCAGTCTTTCCGTTTCTTCCTATCTCCTACAGCACAATCAAATCCCTAAGAAAAACAAAGATCGGCATCTCAAACCCCGTGTAAGCTATATATCCCCAGATCACGGCGTGAAGCAGCAGCGCGGCGGGGAATCCCAGCTGAAACCCCAGCTTTCTTATCTTGTGGCGGAAAATAAACATTCCAGCCAATCCTCCAGCGAAGCCGCCTAGAAACGCGAACGTGAACAGGGTATTCTCTTTGACTCTCCACTCTTTCCGAATGGCGCGGCTCTTGTCGTAGCCCATAAGGACGAACAGAGCAACCGTCATGGCTATGTACCAGATTGCGATTATCATGTCTTCCTCCCTTTGTTGATCAGCTCTCCTGAGGGCGCATTGCCTTTGAACTCCAGCCCTTCAGCGCCCCTGTCGGAATGTTGCCCTATGCACTCAATACTACGTCAAAACGAAATCTTTGTTGCGATCAAGAATTTAACGCCTTTAAAGCCAAAACGGCATAAAATCCCACCATCCGCAAGGCGTTGCCACGAAGCGCCAATGACCGTAGCATTGGTCAATATTCACATTAGAGCGTAATGCGTTTCTAATAAAACTCTCATAAAACCAAGGGAAAGCGCCCTGCAACCGCGTCCGCGTGTCGAACGAGCCTTGGCCTTTGACAAGCTGGAGGGAAAAAGCGCGCAAAACAATGTCTATGAATTTTAACCTGCAGGTGCTATAATGGAACATGAACAAGACAATCGAGTCTTTGAGGGCCCGAAGCCCTGGAGCGGAAAACAGGATGCGCCGCTGGCGAAAATTAGGTTCACCAGCTGGCATAACTTTTCGCTCAACCAGTACCCAAGCGGCTCAACGCCTCAGACGCCGTTTATATTTTTTTTATTTTTTTAATTTTTTCTTTCAAAAAACCCAAGCCTATGCAGGAGGCCGATTATGGAGATAATAACTGACCTAAAAAACTCCGGGCTCAAGTTCCAAGCCAATATATTGGATAGCCTGAAGAAAAGCAGCATAGTGATCCGAACATCCTCAGCCAGGGAAATGGACTTTGACCTGGGAGATTCCAAAATCGGCGGAATGCCCCACCTCCCTCAAGACTTCGAATGGCCCTACTATTTGGAAAAGCCGCTGACCTTTATCGCTCAGTTCAACTTATCAAAGCTAGCGGCCTATGATGTCGAAGACAAGCTTCCAAAGGAAGGCTTCTTGTTCTTCTTCTACGAGGGGAGCCAGGAAGTTTGGGGCATGGATCCGATGGACAGAGGGGGGTTCATGGTCTACTACTATGATGTGTCAGAAGACAGCCTGATGGAAACGTTTCCTCCATCCGGAACCACGCCGCTTAATCCCTGCTCTTTGAGCTTCAGGACAGAAGCCAGCTATCCGCTAGATGAAAACCTTCTCCTTTTGCTGGATGAGGATGAGCTTGAAGACTTCTACCAGCTGGACGTGGAAAAGTCAGAGCTATATGAAAACATTGCGGAAAAGCATTCACCGCTCTGCGAGGAAGGCGTTCACAGGATCCTTGGCTACCCGGATCTCCTGCTTGGAGAGATCTTCACCGCATGCCAGCTGGCCTCTAACGGCTACTTCAGCGAAGAGACAGATCTGCCTGACGAAGCCTATGAGCTCCTGAAGAGCTCAGACGATTGGACCCTTTTGTTCCAGATGGATTCAGATGACAATTGTAGAGCCATGTGGGGCGATTGCGGGATGATCTACTTTGCGATCAAGCATGCCGACTTGAAGAACAAGGATTTCAACAACATTTGGGCCGTGTTTCAGTGCGTGGGTTAAACTAAGGCAGGAGGATCTTATGGGCAGTTTAGAAGATGGAGTGCTTGTGCCGCACAACAGCTCACAGCTAGCCTACTGCGGCAGGATCAAGGAAAAGGAAGACAGCAAGGAATTTATTTGGCCAGGATCCTACGTTAAGATCAGGTTCAGGGGCACCGGGATCTCCGCCTTGGTCAGAAACAACAGAGCCTACTACGACAATAGCGTAGGCTTCCTCCTGGACGGCGAATATTTGAAGCTAAACCTGGCAGACTCCCCTGACATCTGCATAGTCTCAGCTTCTTCCCTCCCGGAGGGAGAGCATGATCTCATTCTCTACAAGCGCATGGATCTCTGCCATTACTTTGACTTTCTTGCCTTTGTCATTGACGAAGGCGGAGAGATCCTGGATCAGCCTCCTCTTCCAGGCAGAAGGATAGAAGCCTATGGCGACTCCATCACCTGCGGCGAGCTTTCCGAAGCTTATGACTATGTAGGCATGCCAGATCCAACCCATACAGGAGAGTTTTCAAACAGCTTTTACTCTTACGCCGCCCTGACGGCGCAAGCGTTAAACGCAAGGCTTCACAACAACTCTCAAGGCGGGTTGGCCTTGCTTGACAACACCGGCTACTTTCGCTATCCAGAGGCGCTAGGCCTGGAGTCTCTCTACAAGACGCTCAGGCCAAACCCCCAGCTAGGCCCCGTCGAACCCTGGGATTTCAGCTTCAAGCCTCACCTCATCCTTCTTGCCATCGGCCAGAATGACGCCTACCCTGACAATTACATGGCAAGGGATTACAACTCCAGAGCCTCAGCCTTCTGGCGCAAGCGCTACATTGAGTTTGTCAAGACCTTGCGAAAGATCAACCCCCAGGCGGACATCATATGCATGACAACAATACTCATGCATGAACCAGCCTGGGATGAAGCCATAGACGAGGCATGCCTCAGGCTCTCTGACCCGAAAGTCCACAGGTTCCGGTTCACGCGAAACGGGATCGGCACCCCGGGGCATGTCAGAAAGTCAGAAGCCGAGGAAATGGCTGGAGAGCTCGTCCCCTTTATAGAATCGCTGGATCTGGATTGGCCGAAAAACTAACAAAAGCTTGGGCTTTGCCCAAGCTTTTGTTAGTTTTATTTTTTTATTTTTTATTTTAAACCAAAAGCAAGCGCGGGCTCTGCCCGCCTCTCTCTATTCGTAAGTAATCTCTATAGTGAAGTTGTTCCCTTCTCCCACTGGCTTAACTGACTGTACCTTCTTTCCTTCATTCGCCAGTTCCACCACCGCGTGGCGGGCCGCTATCCCTACGTCCATCTTGTTCATCTTCTTTACCATGGGCACGATCTTCATTGGCCCTCTTCCCTTGTACTTGATCACGAGCTTTCCAGGGGAGAACACCAGTTGCCAGGGCTGGAAGTTGACAGCCGAGGGCGCAAGCCGAATAGCGTTTGCCACAGGGTTGTCCTCATTGCTGATCTCGCTTACAGGAAGCCTGTTGAAGTCTGCCTCTCCAGTGCGAGTAGGCTCAGCGGTCTTTCCAAAGGCCAGGAGAAAGGTGAAGTCAGCTTTGTCCTTGGCTGCCTTAGGCTTGCCGCTTCCAAGCCAAATGCTTCCCAGCCCTCTGCTCTGCAGGTACAGATCCGCTTTCTGCAGCTGGTACCCAACATTGGCAACACTCGCGTCGGTGCTCTCGCTGTATGCCAGGATGTGGCAAGGAGCGGAGCTCCCTGAGACCCTATCCTTGCCAGCAAGCTCAAACCTGGCTTTCTGGCCCACCAGCGAGTCCGCGTCTCTGGCGATTGTCAACGCATCGTTTTGCATCTCCTCTGACGGCAGATCGGTGGAGTACTTCCGCACTGCCCTTCTTATGAATATTGCGTCCCGCAAAATCATAGCGGCCCTCCTTCAGGATTCATACTGCTTGATTTTGGAATAGCCTAAAACCATTATAACCTATTGTCGACGTTTATCAAGTGGAATGGCAGATCCCTTTCGGGCGAGAAGTTGAGCTGACGAGCTCTCTCACAAGAGATTTGCTTATGTTTCAAGCCTTTTAAGCCTGTCCGCCATTCTCCAGCGGTAAACAAAGTTTTGTTCTTTCCGAACATTAATATTCTTTAATCAAAAATCCCTTTCGGGTGAAGCATTCGACCCAGGGGAAATGGCCCAAGCCCATCGGCGCTAGGCCCCGACTCAAGCCATATCCTGTCCTGGTATTTGTTTCAATCTGTTTTGCGGAACTTTATATTAGCTCAGTGCGCGCCCCAGGTGTTGCAGGCCTTGCGCACAGCCGATTTTCGCGTTTGCTTTTTTGGGGCTTCCTGCCCGTCAGCCTTTGCTTTGCTTGTATTCAATGTTTATTGCCGGTCGAGCTATTCTATGATACTTTTATTTTTTCTCATGCGTATGTCAAAGGGTTCTAAACCTCCGTGCGGCCATAAGCGCTCATCACTTAACTCTTCTAGCTACGTTTGCATGCCTTAGGCGTTTGGGTTCCTTTCAGGTTTACCCTTGGCCCAGCATTAACGCAAGCGTTATCCTAACGAGTGAAAAGAGCTGCGCTTTTCGCAAAACAGCCCACCAGGCTCTTCTACATGTCTGAGTAGAGGACTTTTACGTCTCCGGAGTCGCGGATGGCATCCAGCAAAAGCTTTGACAGCTTCATCGCAAGCTCTGGCTTGTAGGTGTTTGACCCGGCC
>JAISWZ010000380.1 GCA_031270945.1 Clostridiales bacterium
CATTCCCCGCAGCCCCCTGTTTTGCATAGTCCGCGAAATCTGTTGAAATTTGTTCCTGCGTGTAGTATCATTTAGTTGTCACTAGCGCGCATGCGCCAATGATAAAACTAGGCAAGGGGATGGTGTCTTGAAAAGGAAACTGGTTTCCGCCGCTGCCGCTCTGATGGCAACTGCGTTGCTAATCGCTGGTACGTTTGCTTGGACAAACTTCAACCAAAGCGCTGTTAATGAATGGTCAGGTGAAGGAACAAATCCAGGCGGCACCCTGCATGACGATTTCAACAACCCAGACAAAGATGTTTACATCGAGAACTGGGGCAAGGAGCCTTTGATTGTTCGCATCAGGCTCGACGAGTACATGGAGCTTGGAGAGGGCGCTGGCCTCAAGTCGCTTGAAAGCGACGCGGATGGCAGAGCAATTCCAAACCCGGACAACAAGGCGGTTTCGTTGCTCGTTCGCGGCAGCGTACCTGAACCTGACTATGAGCCCGGTTCACCGCTTGGTAATTCCATGTCTCTTGATCCTCACTACACAGCTACAATCAACACGAAGGAATATTGGCTTCCCTTCGTTTCAGCTAGCGCAAGCCCATTTGCCGAGTACTGGGAGTGGGTTGGCGGCGGCAAGAAGTACTACTTCCCGGCAGACCCCAGCAAGAGGGGCGCTTTGAACTATGTGGCCCAAGATCCGGAGCCTGTTAAGGCGGGAGACGTAAGGGACGGAATCGAAGCAAAAGAGACTCTTGACGCGGAATTCATTACAGCAGACGAATGGTCTGCCCTGGGCAGGCCTCTTGGCAACTACTGGATTCTTGACACCACCGGCTGGATTTACTGGGCTGACGCCCTCAATCCTGACACCGCGACCGGCCTTCTCCTGACTTCCGTAAAGCTTAAGAACGAGCCTACAGAGGATTACTACTACGCGATAAACGTTGTCACCCAGATGGCCACTGTGGACGGAGTCAACCCTGACGGTACAGATAACAACTACAAGCTCTTCTACCAGGGAGAATATGGCACGACATTAGCCATGGACTTGACAAACCGCATAGCGGATAAGATCAAGACTGCGAAAGCCGATTCAGGAGATTCCGAATGATTTTTGAAAGCTTAGTGCATATCCCAAAATTCCGAAATGGCAGCGGAAAAATCCTGGCGAATGCTTCAACTAGTTTGCTCGGGCTTCTGCGAGCAAACACCCGGATTTTTCCGGTGCCTCGGATATAATTTTGGGATATGCTCTTAAAAATGTCTGCTTGCATGTATTTATTATAGAAAAGCGGCGCATAATGCGCCGCTTTTTGTTTGGTTTTGGGGTTTGAGGTTTGGGTTTTGGGTTTGTTTTTTGCTTTTTATGTTTTTTTGACTTTTAGCTTTATATCTTCGCTCTCTGCTTTTGCTGTCTTTTTTTACTTTCAAGCTTTTTCTCTTGCTGTTCCATGCTGCAAATTTGCCTCTGTCTACTTGTTGCCTTTTCTATTTGCCTTTCTTATTTGCCTTTTTTACTTTTCTTTCTCACTTTTCTTCACATCACCGGCGTCGTCCAAGCGTCCACCAATGAAAATCCGTTTTCGCCAATAGAGACAATAGACGGCAAGGCGCATCCGTCATCCCTCATTTCTATCACCCCGTAGGTGGGCTGGCCCCTCCTGCTTCCTATGGTGCCGGGGTTCATCATAAGGGTGGTGCCCCAGTAGAAAAGAGTCGGAACGTGGGTGTGGCCAAACAGGCACACATCTGCCTCCATTTCGTCAGCCAGGGTGGATAGCCTAAGGAATCCGCTTTTCACGTGCTGCATGTGGCCGTGGACCATGATAAACTTTTTCCCTGCGACATGAAAGGTGTTAATGTCTTCCCAGTCTCCATGATCGCAATTGCCTGCAACTAAGTGAAACGGCAAGCCTGGGTAATCTTCCGCCAGCTGGAGCGCGTCGTAATAGCCGTCTCCCAGGTGGACAACCATTGAAACGCTGTCACGCACCAGGCGAAGAACTCTTTTCATGGGATCTACAAACCGGTGCGAGTCGCTGAAAACCAGGATCTTCATTTTTCCAACCCCTTCGCAAGAGCGTCTCTTATGCCCCTTAGGGCTTTTCCCCTGTGGCTTAGCTCATGCTTCTCCTTTGCCGACAGCTCTGAGACGGTCTTGCCTTTTTCCGGGACGTAAAATATGGGATCATAGCCAAACCCATTGTCGCCCTTGGCTTCGTGAGCTATCCTGCCCTCCATGACACCCCTGCTTCTGTATACCGTTCCATCAGGGAAAACCACAACCACCGCGCATATGAACCTGGCGCCTCTGCCGCTGTCAGGCACCCCCTTGAGCTTGTCCAGGATAGCTTGGTTTTTCTCTTTCTGGGTTGCGCCGCCCATGTACCTGGCGCTCCATACTCCGGGCTCTCCGCCCAGGAAGTCTATCTCAAGGCCTGAGTCGTCGGCCAAAGCTGGCATCCCGCTTAGTTTCATGGCTTCTATGGCTTTTTTCTCCGCATTGCCTTCATAGGTGTCTTGGTCTTCCACAACGTCCAGGCTCAAACCTGCGCTGCCTAGCGACTCAAGCTCTAGATCCTTTAAGATTTGGGACGCTTCTTTGATCTTGTCCTCATTTCTAGTAGAGAATAGAATTTTTTCCATAATTCCTCCATAAAAGGCCAAGCCTTTTGGGCTTGGCCTTTTTTTGCTGACGCCGGTTTGGCCATCAGCGCTGGCGCTCAAAGAGCGGCCTTGAGCAACCTTCAAGGGAGCTAAGCGAAGTTCTTTTCGCTCGCGATAAAGGCTGAGGCTTGGCGCGAGCCGAACCTCCAGCCCCAGATCTCAGTACTCGGGCTCTATCAGCCCGTAGCTGCCATTGTTCCTTTTGTAGACGACATTCACCACGTCTGTGGTGCCGTTTCTGAAGACGTAGAAGCTGTGGCCCAGCATTTCCATCTCCATCACGGCCTCTTCGGCGTCCATGGGCTTCAGGGAGAAGTGCTTGTTCCTGTCGATAAAGATTTCCGGCTCTTCGGTGTCGGCGACGCTTTCGACGTTTTGGAGCTCGTCCTTGAAAGACGCGTCTCTCTTGTACTTGTCGCGCAGCCTGTTCTTGTACTTGATCATCTGCTTTTCGAGAACGTCTGCCACGTCGTCCAGCGCGGCGAGGGAGGTGTCTGCTGTGACCTCGGCCCGAAGGATCCTTTTCTTGAGGGGAATGGTGACCTCAATCCTGGGCTTCTGCTTGATCGTGCTGAAAGTCACCGCCGCCTCCGCGTCCGGGGGGAGGAGCTTCTCGATCTTGCCAATCTTTAGCTGCGTTTTCGCCTTCAATTCCTCGGATATGTTGAAGTTGCGCCCTGTGAATGTGTACTTCATAGGAATGGCTCCTTTCTTGCTTTCTTTGCATGTGTGCGCAATCATTATATACCAATTTTGCCCTCGTTTCAAGCCCTTTAGCCCTATTGCGCGCAAAGTTTTGGATTTCGGCCTTGGCGGGTAAGTTTTGGACAATATTAGCTAGTATAAAAGCCTATATTTTGCTATTTAAGGCTTTATTGCGAGCCAAAATTTAATCAACTGCACTGAGAGCGGCAGCGAGAGAAAATAGCTGCGCTTTTGGGATGCATGCTGAGCATGCTGGAAGTAAAAACCGTTAAACATTTTTTTGGCGATTTCTCTCGCAAGCAAAATCCTGCGCCTTTTTTCGGGGCCCGGCTCCGTTATGTTAAATCATACAAAAAGTGTCCCACTTTGGCAGCGATTGGCTTATCGCGGCAGGCCATGGATGAATTGGGCGCAAAAGCGAAATTATATTCTGCTGTGTATTGAAAAGAAAGATTAATTGATGTATGATATAGCAGATGAGAGATGATCGCATCGCACGGCGCGCCGGGCAGGCTTGCGCGTCATGGCTAGGGGGGCCGGCTGCTGCCGGCAAGTCTTTATGCGCTTGAGCCAGTCCAGCTAAAGAAAAGAACTGCGCTTTTCTTAAGCCAAGAGCATATCCATTTCCTATTTATGCAGGAAATCTGATGGCTCAGGCCTAGCGCCAGCAAGATGACTGTTGCAAGTTAGGCGCTTGCGCCGAACTATATGAGTAAAAAAAGGAGAGACAAATGGCCATAAAGCTTAAGAACGCGATTCTTCACAGCTTGTCCAGTGTTGACGGAGCGACTGTGCTCTCTGACACAGAGCTGGACATAGATAGCGAGGCTTGCTTCGACTTTATCAACAAGCACGTGAAGAGGCTCTTGGACAACCCTTCCGCGAAAGAGTCGAACTTCAAGGTTTCCTCTGAGATCTACAAGCACGTCCTGGACTTGAGAGATGAAAAGAAGCGCTTCAACGAGGCGTGCGGGCAAATCGGACGCCGCTTGTCGGACATAATGCAGAGAAACCCCAACATACCCGCAGGGGATCTTCTTATCGCCCTCTTCGAGGCGAAGCACAGCAAGCACCTGGCAATAATCAAGCTCAACTATCGGGAGTTCTTCACGCACCAGACGACCCTCAAGGCCCACGGGGCCGACAACCAGCTGGTGAAATGCACGGTAGCCTTGCCGTTTGAAAGCGGAAGGCCAGAGGAGGCAGCGCTAGTCTCCTTTGACACCATGGGCGTGAAGGTGATTGAGAAGCCGTTCGAGCTCAACGGCGAGATGGTGGAATACTTTTCTGAGCAGTTCCTGGTTTGCGAGACCGCCATATCCAAGAAGGAAGCGGTTGAGATCATCAAGGGCATTTCTGAAGAGATAAACGAGGAATTCCTTGGAGGCAGCATTGACGGGCTGGCCAAGATAAAGACTGCTATTGTTGAGTGCGCTGAGGAGTCTGACGGAGACGTGTCGATGGAATCCGTGGCCGCCAAGGCCTTCGGCGACAACCTTGAAGCCAGGGAAGCCTACATTTCCATGGCAAGGGATTCAGGCATAAAGGCGGATCTCCCGCTAGGGGACAAGTTTGCCAGGCAGCAATTCGGAATCCAGCGGATCAAGACGGACGAAGGCGTGGATCTGAGGTTCCCGGCAGAGCTTTGGGGCAACTCTGTGGAGCTTACAAAGACCAAGGACGGAGCGCCAGCCATCTTGGTGACAAACCTGGGGGATCTCCAGATGAGCTAGAAATTTCTAGCTTAAATTTCTAGCGTTTCAAATATTTTCAGAGGGCTTTAGGCTTTTGCCTAAAGCCCTTTTTTTTGTTTTGGATAGAAGATTCCTTTGTCT
>JAISWZ010000400.1 GCA_031270945.1 Clostridiales bacterium
ATCTCCTTGGCCCACAACAGCTCCGAGGACACCTATATCTGCTCGTCATCGTATTTGGTTTTTGATATACGGGATACCGAGAAGCTGATGCCCAGCTATCTTCACATATTCTTCAGCCGACCTGAGTTCGACCGCTACACCCGCTTCAACTCTTGGGGCAGCGCACGGGAGACCTTCAACTGGGACGACATGCGAGAAGTGAAGATTCCGATCCCGGACATAGCCATCCAGCGATCCATTGTGGGCATCTTCAACGCCTATATCGAGCGGAGAGAGCTAAACGAGAAGCTTAAGGAGCAGATAAAAAACCTCTGCCCAATTTTGATAAAAGGCGCCCTTGAGGAGAGCAATGCGTAAGATCTTTCGTTAGCCGGCAAACCCGATCCAAAAACCTGCCAACACATTGCTTAAACAATTTCGAAAAGAAGCGTATCCAGTTCAGCCGCGAGCGGATCGCCAAGGCCAAGAAGATACCCAAGGTTGCGTCATACTGATAAAAGGCTCGCTTGAGTAAGCCAACGCATCTTGGCTGGCCAAATCTGAAGGAGGAATGTCTATTGGCAAAGAAAGCACTATTGCTGGGCGGTCGATCCGCGAATATCGCGTTCAGGGGGATAGGCTATGAGATATAGGCTGGGCAGCCTAATCGCTCTGTCAGAAGCCAAAAACACTGAAGGCGCCTATGGCTTGTGCAATCTCAAGGGAATTTCCATCAAGAAGACGTTCATTGAAACGAAAGCCGACATGACCGACGTTTCATTGCATAAGTACTTGATTGTGCCGCCAGACGCGTTTGCCTATGTTACGATTACGTCTCGCAATGGCGAAAAAATCACGATAGCGCATAATGAAACCAACGACACATACATAGTCTCCTCGTCCTACGTGGTATTCACAGTAACAGATTCCGCCGCGCTAGATTCCGATTTTCTCTACATGTACTTTAACCGCCTTGAGTTTGACCGCTACGCCCGCTTTAACTCTTGGGGCTCCGCTCGCGAGGCTTTTTCTTGGGATAACATGTGTGACATGGAAATTGATCTCCCGCCTCTTTCCATCCAGAAAAAGCAAGCTTGCATCTATAAAGCCATGCTTTCAAACCAGCGGGCGTATGAACACGGGCTGGATGATTTGAAGCTGACTTGCGACGCCTATGTTGAGCGATTGCGCAATGAGTTGCCGCATGAGGCTATCGGGGAGTTCCTAGTCCTGTCCGAGGCGAGAAACAGCGACTTGGAGTGCGGCATCAACTCTGTAAAAGGCGTGTCAATAGAAAAGCGCTTTATTGAAACCAAGGCTGACATGGATGGCGTATCGCTAAAGCCGTACTTGCTTGTGAAGCCGGACGCATTCACCTATGTAACAGTTACATCGCGCAATGGAGAGAAAATCTCCTTGGCTCACAACAGTTCAGAGGTCACCTATATTTGCTCGTCATCGTATGTGGTTTTTGAGATAAGGGATGCTGATCGGCTAATGCCCAGCTACCTTCACATATTCTTCAGCCGGCCCGAGTTTGACCGCTACACCCGCTTCAACTCCTGGGGCAGCGCACGGGAGACCTTCAACTGGGATGACATGCAAGAGGTGAAGATTCCGATTCCGGACATAGCCATTCAGCGATCAATTGTGAGCATTTTCAATGCCTATATCGAGCGGAGAGAGCTAAACGAGAGGCTTAAAGCGCAGATAAAAGACCTCTGCCCAATATTGGTGAAAGGCGCTCTTGAGGACGGCAACGAGTAACCCTTTCATAACGGGGACGGCATGTGTTTTGAGCAATCCGTTCGGCCCGGCTTGGCCTTTAATCAAAGCCTTGATTTCACGGCCTTAAGCAAGCAATTTACCCCAGAATCATATTTTCAAAATATGAAAAGCAACAAAGGAGGAAGCTCTAATGGCAAAGAAAACAGCAACCGTCGAGCAGTCGCTCGAATCAATTTTGTGGAACTGCAGAAACGCCCTTCGCGGGACAGTCGGCGGCAATGAGAAGAACCGAGACGCTGTCATGGGGCTTGTGTTCCTGAAGTTCGCCGGCGACAAGTTCGATCAGCGCCGAGAGGCAATCAAAACCCAGTACGGCGAGATTCCAGCGTTCTTGGAAAAGAGGTCGTTCTACCTCTCCGAGAACGTGTTCTACCTGGATGAAACCTCCCGGTGGAGCTACATTGTCAAGAACGCGAAGCAGGATGGCATAGCGGTCATCATAGACACGGCGATGAAGAGCATCGAGAACGGCAACCCTCCGCTAAAGGGAGCTTTGCCGCAGAACTTTTACTCAACCCTTGGCACTCGCCCAGAGCAGATGTCCGCGCTTATCTCGGAGATCGACAAGATCAACGAGGATCGCTTCCATGACCGCGATCTAATCGGCCGCGTGTATGAATACTTCCTGCAGGTGTTCGCCATAGACTCAGGCACGAGCAACGAGAAGGGCGAGTTCTACACGCCAGCCAGCATCGTGCAGCTTATCGCGGAGATCATAGAGCCATACTCCGGCGTGGTATACGATCCCTGCTGCGGCTCGGCGGGAATGTTCGTTTCATCAATCAAATTCGTGGAGCGGCACAACGGCAACCGCTCGAAGATTTCCGTAGTCGGCCAGGAGCGAAACCCTGACACCTGGCGACTCGCCAAAATGAACCTCGCCATTCGCGGCATAGCCCACAACCTAGGCGAGCGGCCTGAATCCACCTTCGCGGATGACCTTCACAAGGACAAAAAGGTAGACTTCATTATGGCAAACCCTCCGTTCAACCTTAAGCTGAACGCGCAGGGAGTGATGCAGGACAAGCTCAACGGCGATCCCCGATGGGATGGATACGCGACGCCTCCTGTGTCAAACGCCAACTACGCATGGATTCTGCACATGCTCTCGAAGCTGGACGTGACAAACGGGATCGCGGGCTTTCTACTTGCAAACGGCGCTCTGAACTCCGATGGCGTGGAAGGCAATATCAGAAAGACTCTTGTTGAGAACGACAAGGTAGAGGCAATCATCGTCCTGCCTCGTGAGATGTTCTATTCCACTGACATATCCGTCACGCTCTGGATTCTCAACAACAACAAAAAAGCCCGAATCCTAAACGGACGGCAATTGCGAGACCGCCAAGGCGAGGTGCTGTTTGTTGACCTGCGCCGCTGGAACGACAACATCTACGAAAAGAAGTATGTCCAGTTCAGCGACGAGCAGATCTCAGAGGTCAAGAAGCTATACGTTGGATGGCAGACGGGCTTGGGTTATGTCGACGTGCCGGAGCTCTGCCGCTCCGCTACCAACTCGGAAATCGCCTTGAAGAAGTACTCCCTCGCGCCAAGCAAGTACATCGAGTTCATCGACCATGACTTGGAGATTGACTACGCTTCGGAGATGAAGCGGATTCAGCTAGAGATGAAATCTGTGCTGGCGGCGGAATTGGCATCCCAGAAAATGCTTCAGGACGCATTTAGAGGGATAGGTTATGGCATCGAGTAAGCTCGGCCGTTTCCTTGAACAGTCGAACCTCCGAAACAGAGACGGCGCGTTGGGCGCGGACATGGTTGTCGGGCTGTCATCAGCAAAACAGATAATTGCGACTAAAGCCCATTTGAGCGACGTGAAGCTGACCTCCCACAGGATATTGCCATCGCGGCACTTCGCCTATGTTCGGGACACTTCGCGTCGCGGGGACAAACTGTCACTTGGCTACAACAGAGACTTGAGCTCTTATCTTGTCTCCTCCATTTCGGTCGTGTTCAAGGTAAACGAATCCGAAGGCTTGCTTTCTGACTATCTCTACATGTACTTCAACCGTCCCGAGTTTGACCGCTATGCCAGGTTCAACTCCTGGGGATCCGTCCGCGAGGCTTTTTCCTGGGATGACATGTGCGAAATGGACATTGAGATTCCTCCGCTCCCCGTGCAACAGAAGTATGTGGATGTCTACAATACGATGCTTGGCAGCCAGCGGGCGTACGAGCGCAATCTTAGGGATTTGGATGCCGTCATGGCTGCAAGCATGGAGGGGTTCAAGCATGACTCCCCAATGGTGGCGGTCGGCGCTTTGCTGGAAAAGATTTCTTGCAGAAATCGCGACGGCGCAATAGCGAATGTTCAAGGCATCAACATCAACAAGGAGTTCATGCCCTCTGTTGCCAATCTAACGATGGCCGACCTGACAAAGTACAAGGTCATACAAAACCCCCAATTCGCCTTTAGCGCAATGCAGACAGGCCGTGATGAGCGCATGCGGATCGCTCTTTTCCGTGAAGCTGAGCCGGCGCTTATCTCGTCTGCCTATTCAGTCTTGCGTGTCAAGAGCGAACTGGCGCTTGCGGAATACGTCATGCTTTGGTTCAGCCGCGAGGAAAGCGACAGATACGGCTGGTTTGTCAGCGACAGCAGCATTCGCTCAAGGCTTGAGCTGTCACGGTTTTACGAAATCGAGATTCCGCTTCCGCCTGTTGAAAAGCAACGGGCGCTTGTGAGCTTCTACAACGCGAGACATCTGATTCATAAGAATGTTTTAGCGATTGGAGCGCTATCAAAAAAACTCTGCCCAATACTGATAAAAGGCTCGCTTGAGGAAACTAATTCATAAAAGCATAACCCAAATCAAATTTATGGCGCGGACATCGCATGTTTTGGGTGTGCCCTTGGGCAAACGCCATTCCGCGATTTTTAGAAATTTTGGGATATTCACTAAAGCTGGCAACCCTGCCCGATAGGAGGGACTTCGTGGATCTGAATTTCGTTCGTGGGCAGTTTGCCGAAGCCGATTTCGAAATGGCTATCATCGGCCTGTTCCAAGAACAAGGCTACGGCTATGCACCCGGCGAGGCAATGCGCCGGGACTATGAAGACATTTTGCTTAAGAACGACTTGAAGGCGTTTCTATCGGCGCGCTACCCGGACTTGACCGTTGCCGAAACTGAAAAGGTTGTCAGCCGCTTGGACAACATCCCCGCCACGCCTCTGTACTTGGGTAATCGCGAGGCGTTTTCGCTTGCAGCTCAAGGCTTCGATCTTGCAAGGGACAACCCGGCCAAGCTCGCCTTGCACATTAGCTACATCGACTTTGACGAGCCGGACAATAATATTTACAAGGCAGTCAACCAGTATCCCGTGGCTTACGAGAGCGGCAGGATACGCAGGCCTGACTTGCTGTTGTTCATAAACGGCATTCCGATAGCGATTTTCGAGTTCAAGTCCGCAATCAAGGAAAACGCCTCGTTGCGTGACGCTTGGAAGCAGATAGCTATCCGCTACTGCCGGGACATCCCAAAGCTAATGAAGTTCTGCTTTCTGTCCGTAATCAGCGACGGCGCAAATACCCGGATGGGAAGCGTTTTCACTCCGTATGAGTACTACTTCGCCTGGAACAAGATCAACGAGACAGAAAAGGCCAGCAATGGAATAGCCTCGCTGTTGACCATGATAAGGGGCGCGTTTTCCAAAGAGCGGGTTACTGCAATCCTGCGGGATTTCGTTTGCTACCCTGATGACGCGGCTAAGGAATCTGTAACCATAGCCCGCTACCCGCAGTTCTTTGGCGCGTGGAAAATGTTTTTGAACATCAAGAAGCACATGAAGCCAAACGGGGACGGCAAAGGCGGCACGTATTTCGGCGCGACCGGCTGCGGCAAGACCTACACAATGCTGTTCCTGTCCCGGTTGCTGGGTCTGCGCGACAAAGACACCTTCCAAAACCCAACGATAGTCATCATCACTGATCGCGATGATTTGGACAGGCAGACTTCGGAGCTGTTCGTATCCTCCAAGCGATTTCTTCACGACAGCAATGTGCGCAGCATCGAAAGCCGCAGCGACCTTCAAGAGGCTCTGGGCAGCTCCGGGAATCCTGAAATTTCAGCGGCTACAGGCGCTGAGAGCGGCGGCGTATACATCGCTACAATACAAAAGTTCTGCGAGTCCACAGGCTTGCTGTCCAACCGCAGAAACATCATTTGCATATCGGATGAGGCGCACAGGACGCAAACAGGCATTGGCTCAAAGCTGAAGAAGACTGACAAAGGCGTGTTTACAACTTTCGGATTCGCGAAGCATCTGCGCGACAGCTTTCCAAACGCTACATACTGCGGGTTCACAGGCACTCCAATAGACGATACTATCACAGTGTTTGGCAAGGTCGTGGACAGCTATACCATGAAGGAATCCAGCGATGACGGAATCACTGTCCGAATCGCCTATGAGCCGCGCTTGGCCAGGGTTATCCTGTCAGACGAGCAGGCTCAGGAAATTCAGCAATACTATAACGAGTGCCTGGATGTAGGCGCGAACCCGGGACAGGTCGAGGCAAGCAAAAGAGCGATGAGCGAAATGCGCCATGTCCTAGGCCACCCCGACAGGCTGGAAAAGCTTGCAAATGACATTGTCTCGCACTACGAGGCTTTGACGTCCCAGAAGCCTGGAATCGTCCAGAAGGCAATGATTGTTTGCGCTGACAGGACGCTTGCCTTTCAGCTTCTAAAAGAGATACTCTCTGTTCGCCCCGACTGGAATGAGAAACGCCGAGCGCAAGACGAAACTTGGCTGACGCATTCGCAGCTAGAGAAGCTGGTTCCTCTATCAAAGATAAAGCTGGTCGCGACCCAAGGCGACAATGATCCGCCAGAATTGCACGATGTGTGCGGCACAAGGGAATACCGCCAGATGCTTGACAAGCAGTTCAAGAACAACAACTCCAACTTCAGGATAGCCATAGTCGTCGACATGTGGATTACCGGATTTGATGTTCCGTCTTTGTCAGTCATGTACATCGACAAGCCTCTGCAGAAGCATACCCTTATTCAGACCATTTCCCGAGTCAACAGGGTGTTCGAGGGCAAGGACATGGGCTTGGTTGTCGATTACATAGGCATCAAGAAGGACATGCTGGAAGCTATAAAGACTTACGGCAGCCCTCTGGAAAGCCCTGTCGACGAGATTGCCATATCATTGGCCTTCTTCCGCAACCATCTGGCTTTGCTTGATGAGTTGCTGTACGGGTTCAACTCCTCTAAATTCTATGTCGGCGATCCGCTGGAGCGGCTGCTTTGCCTGAACGCCACAGCGGAGTATGTCCAAATCAGCAAAGAGATGGAAACCCGTTTTATGAACCTTTCACACAAGCTGAAAGCGGCGTATGAGATATGCTTCCCTTCAGGCGAACTGACAGGCATGGAAATGTCCAAGTCCCAATTCTACCTTGCCATCCGAGCCATCATCTACAAGCAGACCAAAGGCGACGCGCCTGACTCCGAGTCAATGAACCGCGTGGTTGAGAAGATGGTTCAAGACGCCATCATCTGCACAGGCATTGAAAACATCGTTAACGCTGGAGCGCCAGAAGATCTGTTCAGCAGCGAATTCCTGGCTCAGCTAGAAGGCGTCGATCTGCCGATATCGAAGTTCAACGCCCTGCTAAAGGTGCTCCGCAGTGCCATCACGCATTACGGGAAGGTAAATAGGGTCAAGGCGATTGAGTTTGACAAAAGGCTTC
Organism: Clostridiales bacterium; assembly: GCA_031270945.1. Classification (GTDB taxonomy): domain Bacteria; phylum Bacillota; class Clostridia; order Lachnospirales; family WQUN01; genus JAISWZ01. The sequence continues at coordinate 7,482 of JAISWZ010000400.1, forward strand.
GCGCTGTGGTGGAAATCTACAACAACCGCGACAAGCTTGTATTTACCAGCGAAGTTGTCGCAGACTTCATAAACGGGCTGTCGGAAGAGCTATTAAGAATCCTTAGCGACCTAAAAATTGACAAGACTTCATTTGAGGCTTTAGGCATTTCCTTCGAGGAAAAGGCGTTCTACGACATTCTCGTGAAAGTGCGGGATGACCATGAGTTTCCTTACGCCAACGAGAAGTGCCTTGCCCTCGCCAAAGAGATCAAGAGGCTGGTGGACGACAAGGCCCAGTTTGCCGACTGGTCGACCCGCGCGGATATCAAGAACCAGTTGAACATGGATCTGACCGTGCTTCTTTACAAAAACGGCTACCCTCCGGAATGGGACGAGGAAGTGTTCGAGCAGGTGCTGGAACAGGCAGAGAATTTCAAGAAATACAACTGCGACGAGTAGATTTTTCTGATACCGCCTGTGTCCGCTTGGCTTCCAAACGCGTCCCAAAGCCATAAAACCAAGGCATCGACCAAAGACTAATGTGGCGAACAACCCTATGCTTAAGGCATTTTCGTTTTCTTGGCCAGCGGTTGTCACTGCAGAATCACCATATTGAATTGCCAGCATCTCTGTGGTATACTCATACAGTGCGGCTAGCCGCATCAAACCCGCCGACATGTGCGATCTCGGCGGGCTTTTTCTCAAGTGCGTTTTGCCAAGTGCGTTTTGCATGAAAGGAGGCTTTTGGCAATGGAGATTTTCAAGAACCCAAACTGCCGGAAAATCAGAGGCAGCCATATCCTTGATGTTGTATGCGCCCAGTGCAAATGCTTTATCGCCAAATACCAGAAAGTCGGCGAGACCAACTTTGTCAAAATGTACAACGACCGCATTATCGAAGGCTGCGTAGATTTTTCGCAGTATCACGGCGCGATATTCTGCCCCAACTGCGGAGAGCGCATCGCAACCAGGTATGTAACGAAAATTGACAAGCAGGAAGCCTATAGGCTTGTTCCATCCGCCTTTAATAAAAAGAGGGTTTAGCATTATGATTATATAGGCAAGCACTGACAAAAAAAGAGGGTTTCTCAATATGGAGATATTGGTAGACGCTGACGCTTGCCCAGTCAAGCAAATCATTGTTAGATTGGCGCGGCAGAGAAGAATTCCCGTCACAATGATTATAGACACCTCCCATGAGCTCAACGACGGGTACAGTCGAGTCATTACAGTCGACAGAGCCGCTGACAGCGCAGATTACGCGCTGATGGGCCTATTGACTAGAAATGATGTAGTTGTGACTCAGGATTTCGGGCTTGCGGCTATGGTGATAGGCAAAGGCGCCAGAGCGATAAATCAGAACGGGCTAGTTTATTCGAATGAAAACATAGACAGGCTGCTTATGGAGCGGCACATAGGGCAGGAAATCCGCAGAAGCGGCGGTCGGACAAAGGGGCCCAGCAAGCGGACAAAAGAAGATGATGATCGGTTTGAAGCGGCGTTTGTGAAAATGCTAGACGGCATAAAATAAGAGCAGCTCTTGCATAGCGAGAGCTGCTCTTAAATCCGCTATATTTTTTGGCCAATATAGAATACATATCCATAATATTGCTTGAACTTTGAATATAGCTCAACCTCGTATTTGTTGCTTTCAATAAAGTCCTCTGCGGTTTTATTTCCAGCGTATTTTTTGGAAAGTTCTTTTAATGCCGCTTCTCTAGGAGCAAAGTAATTATCCGTCCAGCATTCTTCAGGCAAAGCAAATATGGCAAGAGGAATATAACCCGCTTTTTGCATTATTAAAACATTTTGCCCAACTGTATCCAGTTCACAGCCAGCATCACCCCAAAATTTTTCAATTTCCACAGGGCGCTCATCCGTAAACCACGAGGGGCAAGTTACCGCAATATAGCCATTTCTTTTGAGAAATCCATTCCAATGCCTTATTCCTTTTTCAAAACCTATATTGTCTATAGCCCCTTCTGACCAAATGAGATCAAATTCTTCTTTGTCAAAAGGCAGGTTGTCCATTGAGCCAACAATGCCATGCACCCTTTCCTGCAGCTTCAAGTTTCTTGCGTTCTCGTTAAAGATGTCTATAAAGCCAGGGCAAAAGTCCAAGCCAATGATAGTTCCAGCTATGTTTTGCGCAAGAACCATTGTTTGACCACCAGTTCCACAGGCTAAATCCGCCACTCTAGATATTTTATCCAGATTGCCTATAAAGCTTAATGCCTGAACAGTCATTTGGGAGCTGCCAGGTCCCTGCCGCTCCAAACCTATGTGAGCTTCGACGATCAAATCAAAAATCGATGGCTGCTTGTTATCCATTTTTTTGCTCCTTTTATGCTTGTAATGAGCGTTCGTCAGCACAGGATAGCATTTCCAAAAAATCAATCCGAAACTATTCCCATTTCTAAGCCAAAGAGCCTCGATTGGTTATAGCGTTTCTATTCTTCACAAAAATTTCGAATATGCAATATATTCCTTATACGAACCCTGTAGCTAGGCCTTTCAAAAAGGCTGTAAATCCGACATCTTTGCGATTCCGCGCCATTTCGACATTCCTCGCGCAATTGCCTCGCATGTGGTATAATAGAGAGAGCATTCTTTGTGGAGTCAGAAATATGGGCCCGCCCAGCAATTTCAGGGGATGCAAGAGTTCGATGATTTGCGGAAACGCGGGTCCCGAGCATGCTCATGCATGATTGGATGTTATCAACGAAAAAGAGGTCTTTGCCTATGGCGCAACGTGGTGGCGTTGTTCGCAAATATGCAATCCGACTTCCAAACGAGAGAAGGGGTAAAAATGGGGTATGAATTGTCGGAAGAAGATGTCAAGAAAGTTCTGGACATAGAGAGTTTCAGGCATTTGTCAAAGGCCAAAGTAATAGGGTTTATCTCGCAAATCCCTGGCATGAATACAGATTTGGCAAAAAAGATCATCGACCGAATTCCTGATTTTGTAGATTTCCTTGCAAATATGGTCGAAAGCTTGAAGTCAACGAGCGAAAGCGTCTTGAGAGCAAATAGCGAAAGCCAAAAATCTGCTGATGAGATGGATCAACAAATCCTCAACTGCTTCGAAAAGCAATTGGAAAAAGCTGACACACCCGAGGAAAGGTCGAGCATTTATGACAAGATGTTGACTGTATCGGCTAGGAAGTCAGCGCGGGATACAGAAAACAAATCTTTCTTAAAAAACATAACAAAAATCAATTCATCCATTATTGGTACTTCAATTGTTTTAACTGCGGCAATCCTTGGCGTCAATATCAAGGGCGCAAAAATACCAAGGCTGAAATCTTAGCTCGATCCACATGCAACTCAAGGCGGCGCGAAAGAAGCGCCGCCATTTTTTCGCTTTTCAAACTCGTGGATAAAATTAAGCCGAAAGCAGGGAAACGCAATGGAAAAAGCTCAAATCATCATTGTTTCAGGAGCGCCCGGCGCGGGCAAAAGCACTATAGCCCGCATTCTAGCCAAGGCATCTCCTTTTGAGCGCGCTGTTCACATTCACACGGATGATTTTTATCATTACATTTGCAAGGGATACATAGAACCGTGGAAACCTGAATCTAACGACCAAAACATTGCAGTTTCCAGCGCAATGGTCAACTGTGCGCTCGGTTTTTGCAACGGAGGCTTCGAGGCTATAATTGACGGCATTATTGGCCCATGGTTCTTAAAGCCGTGGATTGACGCCGCCAAGGACGGTGCCTCTGTCCATTACGTTGTCATAAGGCCAGATTTGGGCACCTCTATCTTCCGCGCGACAACTCGAACCAGGAAAGACGATTTAACCGACGTCGAAGTCGTAAAGCAAATGTGGTCTCAATTTGCGGATTTGGGGCTCTATGAAAAAAATGTGATTGACACTTCCGGACAGGCCATCGAGCAAAGCGCAGTGGCTATTCGGGACTTGATAAGCTCAGGCTGCTTGCTGATTTGACGCAAATCTTTAAAGCGCGAGCGAAAACATCCGCTAAATTCGCTTTTGTTTTCGCTCATCGATATCACTTTACTTTCGGCACAAGCAGAACGGATGGCCTTCGGGATCAAGCAAGGTGACGAAATCATCGCCTCCATACTGCTCGCCCGCCTTTGCCGCGCCTAACTTCACTGCTTCGGCTACCGCTGCTTGCAGGTCATCCACCTGGAAGTTGAAGTGCATCTGTTTTTGCTGTGTGTCCTGTGTTTCCGGCCATGTCGGCTTGCAATACTGGACGTCGGGCTTCATAAACAATACCGTAAGATAGCCGTCTTTTATTATGGCAGGGCAATCCCAAAGGACGCGCCTGTCCCATCCCAGCAGCTCCCCATAAAAGTCCCGCAGGTTCTCAGGCTCATTGCAATCGATTGAAATGTCCCCGATAAGAATGCCTTGTATCATTTGCTATGCCTCCACCTTGGAGCATATGCCAAAATTCCGTTAAGGCGCCGTAAAATGCCTGGCGGATGCTTCAACAGTGTTTGTCTCTCAACGAGCAAACCTGTCGGAATCAATTTGGGGATATGCTCTTATTCTGCTGATTTCGCTTGCATGTCGCCCGTTGGCTTCGTATTACATTGTAATCTAATCAGGTTAGTTTGTCAATGCTAACAGCCGCCCAGAGGAAATCCGCCCTTGCGTAGCTTAGAGCATAATCCAAAATTCCGGTGTCTAGGAATTACTTTTAGATATTATCTTAATAGCTTTTAATTTTTCACATTTCTTAAAAAAAGCCATCAATTTCATGCCCCCCTTTAAATGTCGAAATATTGATACGTTTTGAAATTATGGAAGGTCCGAGTATAGTGCGCAGCTGCGGCGCTGGAGGCCTTCAATTAATCTTTATATAAGGATTTCCGCTAATGCTTTTGCTAACCGACCTAAACCAAATATTGGTTAAACGTTTGTTTGCTCTCAAAACGGCTGAAATCCGCCACATTCTCAAATTCATCTTTTTTCCGCACTCTTCGACAACTGACAAGTATGTGTTATAATAGAAAGCGTCTTGCTAGACACGGTTCGACAATTATCGATCAAGAGCATATCCCAAAATTATACCCGGGGTGCCAGAAAAATCCGGCAAGTTTGCTCGTTGAAGCCCGAGACAAACACTGTTGAAGCATTCACCAGGACTCTGGCGATTTGCCCTTAGGCAAACGCTGCCGGCGCCTTAACGGAATTTTGGGATATGCACTAAGAGGATGGTATGAATGCCTTTAATAGAGGCAACGAATGACAGCGCTGCCTGTGTTGCCGAATTAACAAGCCAAAAGCTGTACAGCCATTTGTTTGAGGCCTGCAGCATCCTTCGCGGCCCTGTGAACCAGGACGAGTATAAGAGCTACGTTACCCCTATCCTCTTCTTCAAGCGGCTCTCGGACGTATATGACGAGGAAACAGAGAAGGCTCTGGAAGAATCGGACGGAGACGAGGAATTTGCCAACTTTCCAGAAAACCACAGGTTTGCGATCCCAAACAGCTGTCACTGGAATGATGTCAGAAACGCTTCCGAAAACGTGGGCAAGGCCATAGTTGACGCCATGTCTGGCATTGAGATGGCAAACCCCGACACTCTCTTTGGCGTTTTCTCAAGCTTTGACGACGCTGTTTGGACTGACAATACAAGGCTCTCAGACGAGCGGCTCAAGGATCTGGTTGAGCACATGTCAAAGATAAAGGCCGGAAACAGCAACTACTCCGCTGACGTGATGGGAGACGCCTACGAGTACCTGATAAAGAAGTTCGCGGATCTTTCAAAGAAGAGCGCTGGAGAGTACTACACCCCAAGGAGCATAGTAAGGCTTTTGGTGATGCTGCTTAACCCAAAGGCTGGCGAGACAGTCTATGATCCCGCCTGCGGAACCGGAGGCATGCTAATTGAGGCTATCAGGCACATGAGAGATGACAGGAGAACTTGCGGAAAGATCTATGGCCAAGAGAAAAACCTGTCGACATCAGCCATAGCCCGGATGAACCTTTTTCTCCATGGCGCCAGCGACTTCAAGATCTCCCAGGGGGACACATTGAGAAACCCCAGCTTTCTGCAAGACGGGAAGCTCCAGCAGTTTGACTGCGTCATCGCGAATCCGCCCTTTTCCTTGAAGGCTTGGGGCGCGGAGCAATTCTCTTCTGACATCTTTGGCCGGAACATTTGGGGCGCTCCCTTCGACAGCAACGCTGATTTTGCCTGGCTTGCGCATATGGCAATGTCCATGGGCGAAAAAACAGGAAGGCTCGCTGTTGTCCTGCCGCAAGGAGTGCTGCATCGAGTCGGCAAGGAAGGCGCAATCCGCAAAGCCATGATAGAGTCTGACATGCTTGAATGCGTCATAGCCCTTAACGAAGGATTGTTTTACAACACTGATGTTTTCGCCTGCATACTCTTCATGAGCCGCAACAAGCCTCTGGATCATCAGGGCAAAGTCCTGCTTGTTGACGCAACCTCCATATTCACTGCGCAAAGAGCCCAAAACATAATGACCAATGAAGACATCAACAAAGTTTTCGCACTCTGCACTGAGTATCAGGACGTACAGGGAAAGGCCAAGATCGCAACGCTTGATGAGATCGCACAGAAAGGCTTCACTCTGTCTGTTTCTGCATACATTGCGAAAGAAGCGCAAGAGTCCGTATCGCCAGAAAAAATCCGAAAAAAGTACTTCGAGGCCATTGAAGCAGCCAAGTCAGCTGAGGAAAAGCTCAAAAGTCTTTTATCAGAGGGAGGGTACCTGAATGGATAGCCGAATATCCCTGGAGAAGCTCAAATCCTATTTTTGGAACTCCGCAGTCCTTTTGCGTACCCACATAGACGCTGGTGCCTACAAGCAATACATCTTTCCTCTGCTGTTCTTCAAGCGGATATCAGATGTCTACGATGAGGAATGCGAAGCGGTAATGCAGGAATACGAGGATGAGGAAGCATTGCTCTTTTCTGAAAGCCACCGCTTTGACATTCCAAATGGAAGCCACTGGAGGGATGTCAGAAACGCAACTGAAGACGTAGGAAACGCAATAACCGCAGCCTTCAAGTCGATTGAGCTGGCCAATTCCGAGAAGCTGGGAGGCATCTTCGGCGAAGGCTCATGGACAAACAAGAACCGCTTGCCGGACAAGCTTTTGAAAGATCTGATTGAGCATTTCTCCTCTTTGACTCTTTCCATCAAAAACTGCCCTGAAGACGAGCTAGGCCAGGGCTATGAGTACCTGATCCGGCAGTTCGCTGATGACAGCGGGCATACAGCGCAGGAGTTCTACACAAACCGAACCGTAGTTCACTTGATGACAGAAATGCTTCGCCCTGAACCAGGAGAGACGATCTATGATCCCACATGCGGCAGCGCAGGAATGCTTATCTCAGCCATAGCCCATCTCAAGTCCCAAGGCAAGGAATGGCGGAATGTCAAGCCGTACGGGCAGGAGATAAACTTCTTGACCTCATCCATAGCCCGCATGAACCTGTTTCTCCATGGAGTCAAGGACTTCGAGATCGCAAACGCCGACACTTTGCTAAACCCAGCGTTTATCAAAGACGGAGAGCTTATGACCTTTGACATGATAGTCGCCAATCCTCCCTACTCCATCAGTCAATGGAATCGCGACGCGTTCGCGAGCGACAAGCATGGACGCAACTTTCTGGGAACGCCTCCTCAAGGAAGAGCTGACTACGCATTCTTGCAGCACATCCTCAAAAGCCTTGACCCTAACACAGGCAGGTGCGCAATACTGTTTCCTCTTGGAGTGCTCTTTCGAAACGAGGAATCCTCTCTACGGGAAAAGCTCATCAGTCTTGACCTGGTTGAGTGTGTCATAGGCCTTGGAAAAAATCTGTTCTACAACTCTCCCATGGAAGCCTGCATTGTCATATGCAGATCCAAGAAGGAACCAAGGCGCAAAGGCCTGATCCTCTTAATCAACGCAGTAAACGATGTCACCCGAAAAAATGCCCAGAGCTACTTGGAAGACTCGCATATCAAAAAGATAGCGGACGCTTATAGCCATTACGAGGACATCGAGGGCTTTGCAAAGGTTATACGGATTGATGACGCCAGACAAAACGACTTTTCTCTTTCGATCCCTCTCTATGTAAGGAAAGCTCCAAGAGTTGAAGAAATGGATGGCCGCTCAGTGGCTGAGCATGTCACGGCTTGGCAGGACACCGCGTTTGATGCGCAAATGGCGCTTGCTGAGTTGAATTTGATGCTCGATAATATTAATTGCGAACAAGACAGTTCATTTGTTCAGGGGATGGGGAAATGCGTGCAAGACTAGGAGATGTCGCTAGTGAAATCCGCGAATCACTAAAAGGAAGCAAAAAAGGGGTGCCATTTGTCGGGCTCAAACATATGGACAGCGAGTCACTAACGCTTGCCAATTGGGAT